>JANWYF010000059.1 GCA_025057055.1 Rhodovarius sp.
AGTTCGGCAAGCATGGCCGCCGCCAGCATGCGTTCCGCCGGATCGCGGAAGGAGAGGCGGATCTGCTGCGCGATGCGCTCGCGCAGCGGGGCTTCGGCGGCGGGGATGCCATCGAGGGTGGAGGCCTCCTCCGCCTCCGCCAAGCCTCGGCCGGTATGGCGCGGCGCGGCCCAGGGCAGATCCTCGGCCTCTGGCCTGGCTGCGGCGGAGGGCACCGCCGCGCCATCCGCGCGGCTGCCCGGCAGTGCTGCGGCAAGGGTTGCGGCCTCCCCCTCTCTGCCCCAGGAGGCGTCCCCGGCGGTGGGCGACGGTTCAGCCCCGACAGCGCTGGCCTCGCCCTCGGCCAGTTCGAGCAGCGGGTTGCGCTGGACCTCCTCGGCCAGGAAGGCGGCGACTTCCTGGTTGGTCGCCTGCAACAGGCGCAGCGCCTGAGTCAGCTGCGGGGTGATGGTCAGCGCCTGGGTCTGACGCAGATCGAGACGCGGAATGAGCGCCATCCGTCCCGCTGGCCTCCTGCCTGACGATCGACCTCACCCGGGCGGGGCGCGCGGCGGTGATCGCCCCCCTCCGCCCGCCGGGGCGGCACGGCCACCCCCAAGCCCCGGTCTAGAGGCTGAACCTCTCTCCCAGGTAAACGCGACGCACACCCTCATGGGCGACGATATCGCGCGGGCTGCCCTCCATCAGCACCTGCCCGTCATGCAGGATATAGGCGCGGTCGATGATCTCCAGCGTCTCCCGCACATTGTGGTCGGTGATCAGCACGCCAAGGCCGCGGGTCTTGAGGTGCTTGACCAGCTCGCGGATGTCGGCCACCGCGATCGGGTCGATGCCGGCCAGCGGCTCGTCGAGCAGGATGTAGTGCGGATGCGTGGCCAGGGCGCGCGCGATCTCGCAGCGCCGCCGCTCCCCGCCCGAGAGCGCGAGCGCCGGAGTGCGGCGCAGATGGGCGATGCCGAACTCGGCCAGCAGCGCATCGAGCATCTGCTCGCGCCGATCCCGGATCGGCTCCACCACCTCGAGCGCGGCGCGGATGTTGTCCTCCACCGTCAGTCCGCGGAAGACGCTCGCCTCCTGCGGCAGATAGCCGAGGCCCAGGCGCGCGCGGCGATACATGGGCAGAGCGGTCACGTCATGTCCGTCGAGGAAGACGCTGCCCTCATCGGGGCGGACCAGGCCCACGATCATGTAGAAGGTCGTGGTCTTGCCGGCACCGTTGGGGCCGAGCAGCCCGACCGCCTCCCCGCGCCGCAGGGAGAGCGAGACGCCGCGCACCACCGGCCGCTTGCGATAGCGCTTGCCGAGGCCGGTTGCGACCAGCCCGCCCGAGCCCGGCAGAGCGGCGAGCGGGCTCACCGGCGCCCGCCCTCGGTCGGGGCGATCAGCCCCTGCACCCGCCCCCCGCCCGGGGCGCCAAGCAGGCGAGAGATCCCGGTATTGAGGTCGACCACCGCCTCCTCCCCATTCACCTGGTGGGGGCCGCGGGTGATGCGCACATTGCCCGACAGCCGCGCGATACCGGTCGCCGCGGAGTAGACGCCGCGGTCGGCGCGCAGCACCTCCTCGGCGGTGCGGATCTCGACCCGGCCGAACAGCTCGACGCGATCGAGCTGCCCCTGGCCCGGGGGGGCGGGGCGGCCGGGGGCAGGCGGCGGGGGCGGGGCGGCGCCCTCGGGCGGCAGATAGGCGGCCAGCACATCGGCGCGCAGGCTGCGCCCGTCGGGCGTGGTGACCGTCGCATCGCCGCGCGCCACCGCCAGCCGCCGCCGCGTCCAGTATTCCAGGCTTTCGCTAGCGCGAATCACCGCCTGCGGGGTGCTGAGACCGAGCTCCCGCCCGCCGGAGAGGACCAGCACCGCCTGGTCCATGTCATAGACGGCGCGTTCGGCAGTGGCTGTCTCGCTCGCCGTCCGGATGCGCACGCCGCCCTCTGCCTCCAGGCGCCAGATCTCGCTGCGGCCGCCGGTCGCGCCGGCCGAGGCCTCGGCCGCGCTGCCCGGTCCCGGCTGGCCGAAAGGCAGGGCCGCGGCCGGTTCCGGCCCGCCGCGGTAGCGCGCGATCAGCCGGGCCGCATCGATGGTCACGCCCCCGCGCTCTGCCCTGGCCGGCCCGCGCGCCACCACGACGCGCAGGTCCTGGCGCCATTCGATCCCCTCCTCCGCGCTGATCGAGATCGGCCCGCCGCGCGAAAGATCGAGGCTCTGCGCCGCCGCAGCCGCTGACCAGGCGAGCCCCGCAGCGAACAGCAGGGCCAGGGCGGGCTTCACCGTGGCCCGCCTTCCAGCACCGCGCGCGCCCGGCCGGTGAAGACAAGCGCGCGGCCGCGTTCGGTCAGCGCGAAGCCCTCTCCGCTGATGATGCCGAAGGGGCCGGTCGCCTGGACGGGCTTGTCGCTCTGCGCGCTGCCGGCATGCAGGTCGACCACGGCATCGGCAGCGCGGAAGCGGGTGCCGCCGTCATGGTAGAGCACCACCCCTTCGCTCAGGCGCAGGCGGTGGGTCGCTCGGTCATATTCGCCGGCGCCGGCCTCCAGCATCAGCCAGGCGCCGTCGGTCAGCATCAGATCCGCCCGCGGCGCGAGCAGCGCCAGCCGCTCCTGCCCCGGGATCTGGGGCCCGGGCAGCTGGCGGGCCAGGGCGGCGGTCAGGGTGAAGGGCCGGCCCTCCTGGTCGATGCCTTGATAGAGAGGCTCGCGCAGTTCCGCCCCCGTCGCCAGCACGGCGGGGCTGTGGCGGAAGGCCAGCCGGCCCTCCTGCCCCTCGATCTCGGGCCAGAGGGCGATCAGGGCGAGCAGCCCGAGCCCGGCCGCCGGCAGGGCGATGCGCAGCAGGCGCATGACCATCGCCCGCCGGGCCATGGCCGCCGCGGAGGGGGCGCGGCGCGGGCGGGAGGGGGCGGGCAGCGGGCGGCGTTCCGGCACCGCCTGCACCGCTGCCGCCCGCGGTGTCGGCAGGCAGGCCCCGCTCATGCCACCCCCGCGCGCAGCAGATCATGGATGTGCAGGATGCCGATCGGCGCCCCCTCCCCATCCACCACGAAGAGGGCGGTGATGTTGCGCTCGTTCATCAGGCGCAGCGCCTCGGCCGCCATGGTCTCGGGCGGGACGGTGTGGGGGTTGCGGGTCATCACCTGCCCGGCAGTCAGGGAGAGCAGTGCCTCCTCCCGCCGCAGGGCGCGGCGCAGGTCGCCATCGGTGATGATGCCGACCAGCCGCCCGCCCTCGACGATGCCGAGGCAGCCGAAGCGCCCCGCGGTCATCGCCACGATGGCGGCATCCATGCGCATCCCGGGATCGCCGAGCGGCATCTCCCGATGCATCAGCTGATCGACGCGGCGCAGCTTGGCCCCGAGCTTGCCGCCCGGGTGGAAGCGGTGGAAATCGGCCGGGGTGAAGCCGCGGCGGGTCAGCAGGGCGACCGCCAAGGCATCGCCCAGCGCCATCTGCATGGTGGTGGAGGTGGTGGGGGCCAGGCCCATCGGGCAGGCTTCCGGAACCTGGGGCAGCAGCAGCGCGACATCGGCATCGCGCGCCAGCATGGAATGCGGCCGGCCGATCATCGCCACCAGCGGGATGGCGAAGCGGCGGGTATGGGCGACCAGATCCGCGAGCTCCTGCGTCTCTCCGCTGTTGGAGAGGGCGAGCACCGCATCGCCCGGCACGATCATGCCGAGATCGCCGTGGCTTGCCTCCCCCGGATGGACGAACTGCGCCGGGGTGCCAGTCGAGGCGAAGCTCGCCGCGATCTTGCGCGCGACATGGCCGGATTTGCCCATGCCTGAGACGACGACGCGCCCGCTGGCGGCGGCCAGCGTCTCCACCGCCCGGTCGAAATTCTCATCGAGCGCCGCAGCGAGGGCGGAGAGCGCCTGCGCCTCGAGCGCCAGGACGCGCCGCGCCACGGCCAGGTGCGATTCGGCTGCGCAAGGAAGATCCACGGCGCTCCTATGGAAGAGGGGAGCGGCCGCGGTCAACAATCCTGATGACATGGCCGGGGGCGGGCCGGCTCAGATCCGCTCGGAGAGCCGGATCGCCACCCGGCAGCCCAGCTTGATCGCGGCCGAGAGCAGCCGATAGCCGGGGGTCAGCTCCGCCTCATGGGCAATCCCGGTGTCGCGGTGCTCGAGCTCCTCCGCCCGGAAACGCGCAATATCGGCGGCCAGTTCGGCCTCTGCCGGATCATCGGCGAGCTCGGCCTCCTGCGCGCGGTAATGGGCATCGATCGCCTCCTCGACCGCCACCGTGCAGGCCATGGCGGCGCGGTGGCCCATCGCGGCGGTGGCCGCCCCGAGCAGGAAACCCGCCACATGCCAGATCGGCAGCAGGGCGGTCGGCCGCACCCGCCTCTCGGCGATCAGGTCGGAGAAGCGGCGCAGATGCCCCTCCTCCTGCTCCTGCATGTGACGGATCAGCGGCTCCCACTGCGTGCCCTTGAGCACGGCGAGCTGGCCCTGATAGATGCGCTTGGCACCGTATTCCCCGGCATGGTCGACGCGGATGATGCGCTCGATGGTCTCACGGGGTGTGATGCTCATGCCGAGACTCCCTCCGGACGGCGATGATGGGGCCGGCGCGCGAGGCCGAGGGCAATCCCGGCCAGGGCCCAGCCGTAGATGGTGTTCATCCCGGCCATGGACAGCGGCAGGCCGGGAATGAGGAAGGCAGGTTCGTCACAGGGCTTGACCGGGGCCGGCGCAAGGCCGCGCAGCAGCTCCTCCACGCTCGCTGCAGCCTGCACCGCAGGCGCGAGGCAGCCGGGCAGCGGCGAGGGCCAGAAACCCCATTCCACCCCGAGGTGAAAGGCCCCGATCGTCCCCGACGCCCCGGCCGCGATGGCCGCAGCCACCAAAAGGGGCGCACGCCCCCGCGGCAGGGCCGCCGCCGCCGCCGCCAGCCCCGCCGCCGCCCAGTAGGGCCAGCGCTGCCAGAGGCAGAGCGCGCACGGCGCAAGGCCGAACCACCCCTCGCTCAGCTGGGCGAAGAGGGGCGCAGCCAGGGCCAGCAGCGGCAGGGCGAACAGCATGGCGCATGTGTGGAATTGCAGAGCCGCCTGGGCAAGCCCATGCTGGGCGCCTACGACGGGGGGAGGGAAGGATCACGCCATGCTCACCATCTGGGGCCGCGCCAGCTCGTCGAATGTGATGAAGGTGCTCTGGCTGTGCGAGGAGCTGGCCATCCCCTTCCAGCGCATTGACGCGGGCGGGGCCTTCGGCCGGACCAGGGAACCCGCCTATCTGGCCATGAACCCGAACGCGCTGGTGCCCACCATCGTCGAACCCGACGGGTTCTCGCTGTGGGAGAGCAACAGCATCCTCCGCTACCTCTGCGCCACCCGCCCCGGAGGCGAGCGGCTGCACCCGCCGGACCCTCGTGCCCGGGCCGAGGCCGAGAAATGGATGGACTGGCAGCTTTCGGCCCTCAACCCGCCGATGACCACCATCTTCTTCACCTATGTCCGCACGCCCGAGGCCGAGCGCGACTGGCCCGCCACCCACGCCGCGCGCGATCGGGCCGAGGCGCTGTGGGGTATCATCGACCGCACGCTCGAGGGGCGCGACTATGTCGCCGGTGCGATGAGCCTCGGCGACATCGCGCTCGGCCCCTATGTCCACCGCTGGTTCCGCCTGCCGATCCAGCGCGCGCCGATGCCGCGGCTGGAGGCCTGGTACCAGAGGCTCTTGCAACGCCCGGGCTATGCCCGGCATGTCGCCGTGGAGCTCGCCTGATGGGCACCGAGGTTCGCCACCACGACCGCGACGGCTTCGCGACCGGCCTGCGCGCCTTCTTCGAATACCGCGACCTGGGGGTGAGAGGGGCGACCGGCGGGCGCTTCGGGGCGCATGTCATCCGTGCGATCCCGGGCCGCCGCACGGATGGCTCCTGGCACCGCCACCGCCTCGACTTCCAGTTCGTGGTGGTCCTCAGCGGAGAGGTCACCTTCGACTACGAGGATATCGGCCGGGTGACGCTGCGCGCAGGCTCGACCGTGCTGCAGCCGCCGCTGATCCGCCACCGCGAGGTCGGGCACAGCGATGATCTCGAGCTGATCGAGATCACGAGCCCGGCCGAGTTCGAGACCGAGACCGTCGATCCCCCCTGGGACGTGCCGCCCAACCTGCGTCCGGAGACCGCGCGATGACCCTGACCCGCCGCCGCCTGCCCGCGCTGCTGGCTGCCCCCGCCCTGGCGGCAGCCGTGCCCGGCCTGCCCCGCCCCGCCGCCGCCCAAGGCGATTGGCCACGCGAGCCGATCCGCTGGATCATGCCCTATGCCGCCGGCGGGCCGACCGATCTGATCGCCCGCATCCTGGCCGACCGCCTCTCCCAGATGCTGCCGCAGCGGGTCGTGGTCGAAAACCGCACCGGCGCGGGCGGCAATATCGGCGCCGCGGCCGCCGCGCGTGCCACCCCCGACGGGCATACCTGGCTGTTCCACAACACGGGGCTGGCCGTGGCGCGCGCGCTCTATGCCCGGCTCGACTACGATCCCGAGCGCGATCTGGTGCCGGTCACCATCGTGGCGGAAAGCCCGATGGTGATGCTGGTTCCCGCCACCAGCCCCGACCGGTCGGTGGCGGATCTGGTGGCGCGCGCCAGGGCCCATCCGGGGCGGCTCACCTATGCCACCTCGGGCTCGGGCGGGGCCCTGCAGCTCGTCACCCTGCTCTTCCTGCAGGCCGCCGGCATCCGCATGGAGGAGGTGGCCTATCGCGGCAGCGCCCCGGCCTATCAGGACCTGATCGCCGGCCGGCTCGACCTTCTCTACGATGCCGCCTTGACGGCGTTGCAACAGGCGCAAGGGGGGCAGGTGCGGGCACTCGCCGTCTCCTCCGCCCAGCGCAGCCGCGCCGCGCCGCATCTGCCGACCATCGCTGAAGTCGGCTACCCGCAGGCGACCTTCGTCGTCTGGCAGGCGCTGCTTGCCCCGCGCGGCACGCCCGAGCCGATCCTGCAGCGGATGCAGCAGGCGGTCGCGGCAGCGCTGGCCGAACCCGCCCTGGCCAACCGCCTGGCCGAACTCGGCGCCGAACGGCTGGTCGGCAACAGCGTGGAGGAGGCCGGCCGCTACGTCCGCGCCGAGATCGAACGCTGGAGCCGCGTGCTGCGCGAGGCCGGCATCGAGCCGCAATGACGCAAGAGGAACCGATCCAGCCATGACCGACCTGCCCGTCCGCATCGAGATCACCGAGGAGGGCCCGCGCGAGGGCTTCCAGATCGAGAAGGGGCCGATTGCCACCGCCGACAAGATCGCGCTGATCGATGCCCTCTCGGCGGCGCATCCGCCGCGCATGCAGATCGTCAGTTTCGTCAGCCCCAAGCTGGTGCCGGGCTGGGCCGATGCCGAAGCGGTGGCCGCGGGCTTCACCCCCCGCCCCGGCATCGCCTACACGGCGCTGTGGTTCAACGCCCAGGGCCTCTCCCGCGCGCTCGCCTTCCGCGACCGGCTCTCGATCACCGGCTCGATCACCTTCGCCGCCAGCGAGGCCTTCTCGCGCAAGAACCTCAACCGCGGCCATGCCGAACAAATGGCCGCCCAGCGCGCGCTGATCGCCACCTGCCGCTCGGCCGGCGTGCCGGTCGAGCGGATCGCCCTCCAGGCGGCCTTCGGCTGCAACTACGCCGGCGATGTCGAGGTCGCGCAGGCGATGGCGGTGCTCGAGGATGCGATGGCACTCGCCGCCGAGGAGGGCTGCGCAATCACCAAGGTCACGCTGGCCGATACCATGGGCTGGGCCGATCCGCTGCACATCGAGCGGCTGGTCGGCGCCGTGCGCGAACGCTGGCCGAACCTCGCGGTCGCGCTGCACCTGCATGATACGCGCGGGCTTGGCATCGCCAATGCGCTGGCCGGGCTGCGCATGGGGGTGGCCATGTTCGACGCGGCGGTGGGCGGCCTGGGCGGCTGCCCCTTCGCCGGCCAGCCCGGCGCGCCGGGCAACATCGCGACCGAGGAGCTGGTCTTCCTCGCCCACGAGATGGGTATCGAGACCGGTATCGATCTCGACGCGCTGCTCGAGGCGGCGGCGCTCGCCGAGCGGATCGTCGGCCGCCGCCTGCCCTCCAACCTGCTGCATGGCGGCTCGCTGACCCGTTTCCGGAAGGCCGCCTGATGCGCCTGCCCCTGGCAGGAGTGCGGGTCGTCGAGTTCTCGCACATGGTGATGGGCCCGACCTGCGGGCTGGTGCTCGCCGATCTGGGGGCGGAGGTGATCAAGGTCGAACCGCCCGGGGGCGATCGCACACGCAGCCTGACCGCCAATGGGGCAGGCTTCTTCGCCGCCCTCTCGCGCAACAAGAAGTCGGTGGTGGCCGATGTCGACCATCCCGAGGGCCGGGCGCGGGTGCTCAAGCTGATCGAGACCGCCGATGTGGTGATCGAGAATTTCCGCCCCGGCGCCCTGGCCGAGAAGGGGCTTGGCTTCGATGTGCTGCGCGCGCGCAACCCGCGGCTGATCTGCCTCTCGCTCAAGGGCTTCCTGCCCGGCCCCTATGAGGGGCGCACGGCGCTCGACGAGGTGGTGCAGATGATGGCCGGCCTTGCCTACATGACCGGCCCGCCGGGGCGGCCGCTGCGCGCCGGGGCGCCGGTCAATGACATGATGGGCGGGCTGTTCGGGGCGCTGGCGGTGCTCGCCGCGCTGCGGCAGCGCGATGCGACCGGAGAGGGGCAGGTGGTGCAGGCGGGACTCTTCGAGACCTGCGCCTTCCTGGTCTCCACCACCATGCTGCAGCAGCGCATCACCGGCCACGACCCCGAGCCGATGCCGGCCGGGCGGCGGTCCTGGGGCGTCTATGACATCTTCACCTCGGCCGATGGCGTGCAGATCTTCGTGGGCGTGGTGACCGAACGCCAATGGGCGATCTTCACCCGCGCCCTCCAGGCCCCGGAACTGGCCGACCCGGATTTCGCCACCAACAACCAGCGCAGCGCGGCGCGGGAGCGGCTGATCCCGCTCGTGCAGCAGATCCTCGGCCGGCTGCCCGCGGCCGAGATCGAGGCGCTGTGCGACCGCGCGGGCCTGCCCTTTGCGCGCATCAACCGCCCCTGGGACCTGTTCGAGGACCCGCATCTCCTGGCCTCGGGCGGGCTGCTCGATCTCGAACTGCCCGACGGGCGGAGGGCGCCGGTGCCCGCGCTGCCGATCCTCTTCGACGGCCAACGCCTGCCGCTGCGCCTGCAGCCGCCGGCCCTGGGCGAGCACAATGCCCTGCTGCCCCCGGCCAATGACGCCTGAACGGGGCAAAAGCCGCGGCATGGGACGCCGCAGCCTCCTCCTCGCCCTCGGCCCCGGCGCCGCCCGGGCCCGCCCAGCTGCGGTGACGGCCGGGCCTGCCGGCCATGGCAGGGTCGGGGCCTCTGGTGGCGGGCTCTTCGCCCGCGCTGCGGGGGGCGATCCTGCCGGTGCCCTATCGCGGGGCAGCGCCTTGCGTCAGCGATCTGCTGGCGGGCTGCCTCCGGCTCCTCTCCGCTCACCTGGTCGCGGTCAGGGCCCAGCTTGCGGGCAGCGCGCGCTGGGTGCCCGCCTTCGCCTCCGCCTTGCGCTCCGCCGCCTCCCGCGAGGCGCCGAGCATGGCCGAGGCCGGCCTGCCGCAGGCGCTGGCGGCCCATCTACGCGGCGTGGGCGGCCGGTGCGGCCTTCCTCCCGGGCGTGTTGCGGCCTGGAATCAGAAGGTGCGGGCCGGGCTCGCCACGCCGCAGAGGCTCGCGCGCCTTGCGCAGATGCCGGGGAGCCGGTCGGCTCGACACCCGAGGGATTTCGTGCCCATGTGGAGGCAGACATGACGATATGGGGAAGGATCGTGCGGCAAGCGCGCATCCGGCTGAACTGATGCCGATCTACGAACTCGACGGGCGGGGCCCCGAGCTGCCGCGCGCATACTGGATCGCCCCGGGTGCCCAGGTGATGGGCCATGTCATCCTGGGCGAGGAAGCCTCCATCTGGTTCAACGCCGTGCTGCGCGCCGACAACGAACCGATGCGGATCGGCGCGCGGACCAATATCCAGGACGGGGCGGTGCTGCATTCCGATGCCGGATCGCCGCTGGTGATCGGCGATGAGGTGACGGTCGGCCATCGCGCCATCCTGCATGGCTGCACGGTGGGGGATCATTCGCTGATCGGGATGGGGGCGACGATCCTCAACCGCGCCAAGATCGGCCGCTTCTGCATCGTGGGCGCCAATGCCCTGGTCACGGAACGCAAGGAGTTCCCCGACTACTCCCTGATCGTGGGGAGCCCGGCCACGGTCGTGCGCACCCTGGACCCCGCCGTGGCGGAACAGCTCAAGCGCTCGGCGGCCGGCTATGTCGCGAACTGGCGCCGCTTCGCCGCCGGGCTGCGCCAGATCGGATAGGCCGCCGGGGCGGCGGCATTCTGCCGAGGCGGCGGGGGCTGGCCTGCTCCGGGCTGGCGGGGCGGGCTGCGGCCCGGCCGGGGCCGCAGGGCCGCGATCGGGCAGGGCCTGACCGGGGCGGCTGCGGCCTGGCCGAAGCCGGTATGGGCCGGGCGGAGTTAGCGGCCCCTTGCGAGGAGGCGGCGGCGGATGGGGCTGCGCAGGGATGGCGGCCGGGCCCCGGGCCTGCCGCCGCCCCGCCCGGGCGGAGGCTGGCCACGGGACGACGCAGGGCGGCCATCCGCCCGCTGCGGCCATGGCGGTGCCTGCCGATCGCGGACGGGGGCGCGCCGCAGCCGGCAGCGTGACGCTGCTCCCCCGACAGGAGCCAGGAAGACAGGCGCCGGGCAGCGGCGAGCGATGACGGCTCTAGAAGAGGATATGTTCGGGCAACAGCTGCGGCAGGTTGAAGAGGAAGATCTCCTGCCCGGCATAGCGGATCAGCGTATGCCCGCCGCCCGAGATGATCTCGAGCGCGGAGAAGCCCGGCACGCCCGAACCGCGAAGATCGAGCCGATCGCCCTCCTCCGGGCGGAAATCCGAAATCCGGTCCCGCCCCCAGCCGGGCGTGTCGAAGACGAAGAGATCAGCCCCCCCGAAGCCGTAGAGCACATCATCGCCGGGGCCTCCGCGCAGGGTATCGGAAAAGGCCGATCCCCAGAGCGTGTCGTGGCCGCGCCCGCCATCCAGCAGGCTGCCGCGCATCGGGTTGGCGACCAGGTTCTCGCCGCCCGAGGAACCGATCAGGCGGGTCGCCTCGCCGGAGAGATAGGCGACCTCGAGATGGGGGGGCATGACCCAGCCATCGACCGTGACCCAGGCGGTGTCATACCCCTCGCCCGGGAGTTCGATCACCATGTCGTCGAGGTGATTGACGATGTAGTGGTCATGGCCCGGCCCGCCCATCATGGTATCGGCCCCGAGGCCGCCGCGCAGCGTGTCGTCGCCCGGGCCGCCCTCCAGCCGGTCGCCACGGTCTCCGCCCCACAGCACATCATCGCCCACCCCGCCGATCAGGGTGGAGGAGCGCAGCGGATGGGCGACGAGCTGAGCCGCGCCCGGCCCGGCGGAAAGCCGCGTCGCCTCCCCGGCGAGGCGGCCGATCTCGACCTCGGCGGGCAGGACCCAGCCGTTGACGGTGACCCAGGCGGTATCGATCCCCTCTCCCGGCAGTTCCTCGACCAGGTCGGAGAGGTGGTCGATGACGAAATGGTCATCCCCCGGCCCGCCGCGCATGGTATCCGCGCCCGGCCCGCCGCGCAGCGTATCCTGGCCTGCCCCCCCCTCCAGCCGGTCGCCCTGCGGACCGCCCCAAAGCACGTCATCCCCTGCCCCGCCGATCAGGATCGAGGCGCGGGCAGGATTGGCCACGAGCTGCACCCCGCCATCCCCGCCGGTGATGTGCCGGGCCTCTCCGGCCAGGCGGCCGATCTCGACATGGGCGGGCAGGGTCCAGCCATCGACCATGACCCAGACGGTGTCGATCCCCTCGTCCTCGAGCTCGATGACGCGATCGCCGAGGTGGTGGATGACGTAGTGGTCATCCCCCGGGCCGCCGAACATGATCGCAATCCCGGTCGGGCTGCCCTCCAGCGTGTCGTTGCCCGGCCCGCCATGCAGCCAGTCCCGCCCGCCGCGGCCCTGCAGCAGATCATCACCGTCGAGCCCTTCGAGCGTGTCATCGCCCGGCGTGCCGGAGAGCTTGTCGGGGCCGGGGGTGCCGCGGATCACCTGCCAGCCCTGGGCGAGAAGAGCGAGGAAGACGTCCTGCAGGGCGTTGCTGTCGCCCGCCACCAGATCCGGCGCGGTCGAGGCGAAGACGATGCGGCTGCCATCGGCGCTGATGGCGGGATTGACCGATGCGCCGAAACCCGGCCGCCCGGCAGGCGTGATCGAGATCAGGCTGAGGCTGCCGGTGAGCATGTCGCGCAGGAAGATGTCGGAGGAGAGCGGCAGATCCTCCGGCACGAAATTGGAGGCGAGTGAGGAGAAGACGACATAGCGCCCGTCGGCCGAGATGCGGGGATCGAAACTGCCCGCATTGCCCTGCACGCCGGCCGGCGTGACCGAGACGAGATCGACCGCCCCGGTCAGCAGATCCTTGCGGAAGACGTCGACCTGCCCGTTGGTGTCGCCGGGGACCAGATTGCTGGCCGAGGAGGCGAAGACGACATAGCGCCCATCGGCCGAGATCTGCGGACGCAGGCTGCCCTGGAAACCGCCATTCTGCTGGGTCCCGTCGGCGGCGACCGAGACGCGGCGCAGCAGCCCGGTCGCCAGATCCTTCACGAAGACATCATCGCGCTGGTTGGTGTCGTCCTCGACGAGGTCGGAGGCGAGGCTGTCGAAGACGACATAGCGCCCGTCGGCCGAGATCGAGGGGCGGTTGAGGGCGCTGCCATTGCCCTCCGCCCCGCCCGGGCCGGTGCTGGCGCGCTGGGTCCAGCCCTCCAGCATGTCGCGGACGAAGACGTCGATCGCGTTGTTGGTATCCAGCGCGACCAGATCGGAGGCAGCCGAGAGGAAGGCGACGAAGCGCCCATCGGCCGAGATGGCGGAGCCGTAGGAGACGCTGTTGCCGGTTCGCCCCTCCGGCGTCACTGAGACCGGCTGCAAGAGGCCGGTGGCCATATCGCGCAGGAAGACATCGGCGAAGCCGTTGCGGTCGGCCGGATGGAGGTTGCCGGCCAGAGACGTGAAGGCGACGAAGCGCCCATTGGCCGACAAGGCCGCGCCGAAGGAGGGCCCGTCGGGCTCTGCCCCATCGGCGGCGAGGCTGGCGCGCAGCCAGATGCCCTCGCCGGGGGTGATCAGCCAGATGTTGGTCAGGCCGTTGCCGCCGCCCAGGAAGGCGTTGGTGGCGGCGGTCTGCAGCGCGACGACGCGGCCGTCGGCCGAGATCTCGGGGAAATGGGCCGCATCGAGCAGGGACTGTCCCTGCGGGCCCTGGGAGAGGCGGAAGAGAAGCATCTTGCGTGCGCCCGAACCCTCGCCCAGGCGCCAGCGCCTGGGCGGCCGCATCCTGCGGCGGGCGGCAGATTGTGCCGGGTCGGGTTAACGAAGCCTTTCTCGCTCCCGTCGGGGCAGCCCGGCGCCAGCCGCCCCGCCAGCCGGCCAAGCCCGGCGCCGCGCCCGGCGAGTCCGGATAAGACGCGCCCACGCACGCCGCCGTGAGCCGCCCGGCGGAAAAGGGTTGCCAAGCGGCGTGAAATACGGCGTAACACGCAGCGTCGGCAGCGCCGGATTCGGCACGCCCCGCCCCCGCCCCGTTCCGGGCCCCCGGGGCAGCGACATCAGCCCCCGGCCGCGGTCCGGAACCGCCGGGCCGGGGTAGCAACGACAAGGTCACGCCCCGGTCCCACCGCAGGGCGGCCAGCGGGAGGATGACGCGATGCGGAAGGGAGACGCGATGCGCTGGGGATGGATATTATGCCTGGGGGCCCTGCTGCTGATGCCCGGCCATGCCGAAGCATCGCGCGAACAGAAGCCGCAGCGTCCGGAAGCCCGAGCGGAGACCTCGGCCGCCCTCCAGGCCGGCCGCCCGAGCCAGCCCGCGCGCGCCGCCACCGGCGGCCAGGCCGCACAAGCCCGGCCGGTCACCGCGGCGGCCCAGCCCGCCCGGACGGTGCCGTCAAGCCCGCGGCCCGTCCCGACCAGCCCGAGCCCCGTCCGGCTGGTCAGCGCCCCCTCCGGGCCCGCCGCCGCCATCCCGGCCCTGCATGGCCAGGCGGCGCGGCAGCCCACCCGTGCCGAACAGCAGGCGGCACTGCGCCGCGCCGGCTATGAGGCGCAGCGCGCGCGCGCCATCGCCGCCCAGACGCAGCGCCAGGCCGAACCCTATCGCGCCCTCCGGCCCGCCCAGCCGGTGCAGGTGGCGGGCCATTGCACCATGGCCAATGGCCGGCGCGTCTGCACCGGGCAGCGGCAGGCCGCGCTGCGCTGGGCCGCAGGCCTGGCCCCGGCCGCGGGCAGCCAGGCGCAGTGCCCCGACGGCACGGTGGCCATACTGGCCCTGGGGCATGAGGACATCTACCGCTGCGTGCCGTTCTGAGGCTTAACGGGCGGGGCAGCACGCCGTGCCGGCCCGCCCGGCGGCCTCACATCACCGCCCCCGGCCGCTTCGCCCGCACCGGCACCTTGAGGTAGCGCACCCCGTTGCTCTCGGCCTGCGGGAAGCGCCCGGCGCGAATATTGACCTGGATCGAGGGCAGCAGCAGCGTCGGGGCCGCCAGCGTCGCATCCCGCGCGGTGCGGAAGGCGACGAACTCCTCCTCGGTCACCCCGTCCTTCACATGCGGGTTGAAGGCCCGCTGTTCCGCCACGGTCGACTGCCAGGCGTAATGGTCGCGGCCCGGCGCCTTGTAGTCGTGGCACATCCACAGCCGCGTATGCCCGGGCAGAGAGAGCAGCCGCCTGATCGACCGGAACAGTGTGCGCGCATCGCCACCCGGGAAATCGGCCCGCGCCGTGCCGTAATCATGCATGAAGATGGTATCGCCCACGAACACGTCATCGCCGATGCGATAGGCGACGCAGGCCGGGGTATGGCCGGGGGTGTGCATCACCTCGACCTCGAGTTCCCCGAGCTGGAAGCGCTCGCCATCGCGGAAGAGGTGATCGAAATCCCCCCCGGCGGGCTTCACGTCCTCAATGTTGAAGACCGGGCGGAAGATGCGCTGGACCTCGGTGATGCGCTCACCGATGCCGATCCGCGCCCCGGTATGCGCCTTGATATAGGGCGCCGCCGTCAGATGATCGGCGTGGGCGTGGGTCTCCAGCACCCAGGTGATGGAGAGGCCGAGTTCACGCGCGGCCGCCAGGATCGCCTCGGCCGAGGTGACATCGGCCGTCCCTGCCTTGTGGTCCCAGTCGAGCACGGGGTCGATCACCGCCGCCTGTTTCGTCGCGGGATCCCAGACCAGGTAGGAGACGGTGTTGGTCGGCTCATCGAAAAAGGGGCGGATCATCGCCTGCCGCTCTGGCCTCCCCTCCGCCGGCAGGGCGGGGGCGGGCTGGGCCGATGCAGGAGGGGTCAGCGTGGCTTCGCTCATCGTCGTGCTCCTCGGTTGCGGACTTGACGAACATATAAGCGAACGCTAATAAAGCGCAAGTGCATATTCCAGCCGGAGACCAGCATGCTCCCCACCATCAGCCCCGCGGAAGCTTCCCGCCTGCTTGCCCAGGGCGCCGTCCTGATCGATGTGCGCGAGCCCGACGAGCACGCCCGCGCCCGCATCCCCGGTGCCACCAACCTGCCCCTCTCCCGCCTGAAGGAGGCCGAGCTCGCCGTCGAGGCGGGCAAGCCGGTGCTGTTCCACTGCCAGAGCGGGGCGCGGACCGCCGCCGCCGCGGCCGACCTCGCCGCCAAGGCGGGCGGCTGCCAGGCCTTCATCGTCGAAGGCGGCCTCTCGGCCTGGAAGCGGGCCGGCCTGCCGGTGGCCGAGGACCGGCGCCAGCCCCTGCCGCTGATGCAGCAGGTGCAGATCGCGGCCGGCAGCCTCGCGCTGTTGGGCGTGGTTCTGGGCTTCCTGCTCACGCCGGCCTTCTTCCTGCTGTCGGGCTTCGTCGGGGCGGGGCTGGTCATGGCCGGTATCACCGGCTTCTGCCCGATGGCGCGCGCCCTGAAGGCCATGCCCTGGAACCGGGCGATGGCGGGATGATCGCCCTGCCTCTCACCCAAGCGCTGGCCGGCGGTGCCTCGGGGTCCCTGGTCGGCTTCACCCTCGGCCTGGTCGGCGGCGGCGGTTCGATCCTGGCGGTGCCGCTGCTGATCCACGGCGTCGGCGTCGCCAGCCCGCATGTCGCGATCGGCACCGCCGCCGTGGCGGTGGCGCTGAATGCCGCCTTCGGCGCCTGGGCCCAGGCGCGGGCCGGGCTGGTGCGCTGGCCCTGCGCCTCGGTCTTCGCGGGGGCCGGGATGATCGGGGCCTTCGCCGGTGCCCAGGCGGCCAAGGCGGTGGACGGGCAGATGCTGCTCGCCCTCTTCTCCCTGCTGATGATGGCGGTAGCGGTCCTGATGTTCCGCCGACAGGAGCCGGCGCAGGCGCCCACCCCCCGCCTCAGCCGCGACAATGCCCCGGCCCTGCTCGCCGCCGGCCTCGGCGTGGGGCTGCTGGCCGGCTTCTTCGGGATCGGCGGTGGCTTCCTGGTCGTGCCCGGGCTGCTCTGGGCCACCGGCATGCCCTTGCCCATGGCGGTCGGCTCCTCGCTCGTCGCGGTCGCGGCCTTCGGACTGACCACGGCGGCGAGTTATGCCTGGGCCGGCTTGATCGACTGGCCGCTCGCCCTGGTCTTTGTGGCCGGCGGAGCGCTGGGCAGCCTGTTCGGGGCCAGGCTCGGGCGGCGGCTGGCGGCACGGCGCCGCGCCCTTGGCCGGCTGCTCGCCGCGGTGATCATGCTGGTCGGCGCCTATACCTTCGTGCTGGCGCTGATGCGCCTCGCCTGAGGCGGCGCTTACTCCTCCTGCAGGCGCGGCGCCCCGGCGGTCACCCCGCCATCGATCACGATGGTCTGCCCGGTCATGAAGGAGGAGGCGCGGGCGGCCAGAAAGACCGCCGCGCCGGCAATCTCGTCCGGTTCGCCGATCCGCTGCAGCGGGCTGTCGGCGGTGCGCTTCTTGAGGGTGACCGGATCCTCCCACAGCGCGCGGGCAAAGTCGGTGCGCACCAGGCCGGGGGCGATGCAGTTGATCCGCACCCCCTTGGGCCCCCATTCGGTGGCGAGCGCCCGCGCCAGCGCCATATCGGCCGCCTTGGAGACGCCATATATCCCGAGCACGGGCGAGCCCCTGAGCCCGCCGATCGAGGAGATGAAGATGACGCTGCCCTCGCCCCGGGCGGCCATCTGCGGGATCGTCATCTGGCACAGCCAGAGATTGGACCGCACATTGGCGTTCATGATGCGGTCATAGGCCTCGTCGCTGATGTTCTGCGTCGGGCCGAAATAGGGGTTGACCGCCGCATTGCAGACCAGCACGTCGATCTGGCCGAAGGCCGCAAGGGTCGCATCGACCAGCGCCTGAAGTTCCTCCTTGCGGGAGATGTTGGCGGCATGCGCCTCGGCCACCCCGCCGGCGGCGCGGATCTCCTCCACCACCTTCTGGCAGGCATCGAGCTTGCGGGAGGAGACCATCACCCGCGCTCCGTGCTGCGCTAGGCGCAGCGCGATCGCCCGGCCGATGCCGCGGCTGCCGCCGGTGACGATGGCGGATTTGCCGGTCAGGTCGAACAGATTGTCCATGGCGCTTCCCCCTCCCTCTCCGCCCGCGGCCTCGGGCGCAGACGATGCGCATTCAGCCCGGCGCTGTGAAGCCCCGGACAAGCTCCTCGCGCAGCGCCACCGCAGGATCGGCCGGATCGATCAGCACATCGGCCCGCGTCAGCATCGCCCCGCGCCGCACCGGGCAGAGCAGCCGCAGGCCCTGTGCCAGCCCGATCGGCAGCGCATCCAGGGCCCGGCTGCGCGCGGCCGGGATGCAGCGGCCCCAGACCATGGCCCCGCCTTCGCCATCCAGCACCTCCCCGGGCGAGAGATCGCGCTTGGCGATGGCCACCACATCCGCCCGCCAGGCGGTGGGGCAGCCCGTGGCCTCCCTGCGCAGGGCGACGGTCGCGACGGAGAGGGGCAGTTCGAACCCGATCAGGTGATAGGGCCGCCACAGCGCGGCATAGCGGCCCGAGGCGTCGGTCGCCACGCCATATTCGGCAAAACAGCGGCGGATGTAGTCGCTCTCTCCCTCGAAGACGGCATAGACACCCCAGCGCAGATCGTTCTCGACCGGGCTGCCGTCACGGTGGAGGGAGGAGACCACCTCGACCATGCCTGCGCGCTCGAGCACGCCGCCCACCGCGCATGGGCGCAGCAGATGCGGCAGATCCGCCGTGCCGCCGGGCGGGAAGAGCAGCCCGTCCTCAGGCGCCGCAAGGCCGGTTGCATTCGCCACGGCCGCCATCTCGATCGCGCTCTTGGTGCCATCGAGGAAGGAGTTGAACATCCGCGCATTCATCCCGCCGGCTGCCGCCTGTTCGGGGGTCAGACCGTAATGGGTCCAGACCGTCTCCGGCGTGCTGTCGTGATAGGCGGGCAGATATTTCGTGCCCTTGCCCGCGGCCACCACCGGAAAGCCGTGGGTGCGCAGGATGTCGACCAGTTCGCAGATGAGGGCGGGCTGATCCCCATAGGCCATGGAGTAGACCACCCCCGCCCGTTCTGCCCGCGCGGCCAGCACCGGCCCGGCCAGCACATCGGCCTCGACATTGGCCATCACCACATGGCGCCCCGCTGCGATCGCCGCCGCGGCATGGCGCAGCCCATGGCTGGCATGGCCGGTCGCCTCCACCACCACCTCGATTCGCGGATCGCACAGCGCCAGCGCATCCTCGGTGAGCCAAGTGCCGCCCGTGGCCAGCGCCTCCTCCAGGTCGCGCGCCGCCGCACGCTCGGCCGGCCAGCCGATGCGCGCAAGGTTGCGCCGCACCCCATCCGGCGAGAGATCGGCGATCGCCGCCACATGGATGCCCGGCTGCCGTTCGGCCATGGCCAGGAACATGGAGCCGAACTTGCCCGCCCCGATCAGGCCGACAGTGATCGGCCGGCCGGCTGCAGCCCGCGCGGCGAGTTGCGCGGAGAGGCTCACCGCCGCCTCCGCCGCGCGCGGGGGGGCTTCCGTCTCGGCCCGCTCACGCGCTCTCGTAGAGGCGGGTGAGCGAGAACTCCCGATGGCCCAGCACCTCGGCCGCCGTGAGTTCCCCGTTCGCGGTGCGCAGCATGCAATCGAGCAGGGCCTCGCCCGCCTCGTCCATGTTCATCCGCTTCTGCAGGATGCCGGTCACGTCCACGTCGATGTGTTCGGACATGGTACGCATGGTGCGCGGATTGGCGGTGATCTTGATCACCGGCAGGATCGGGTTGCCGATCACGTTGCCCTGGCCGGTCGGGAAGAAATGCACCGCGAAGCCGGCGGCGGCGCAGAGCGTGACCATCTCCGCCGCGGCCGAGCTCGAATCCATGAACCACAGGCCAGGGTGGGTCGGCGTCTCCGCCTTGTCGAGCACGCCATCGACCAGGCACTTCTTCCCGATCTTCTGGATGTTGCCGAGCGCCTTCTCCTCGATGGTGGTCAGCCCCCCTTCGATGTTGCCCTTGGTGGGCTGGCTCTCGGAGAGGTCGTTGGTCTTGTTCGCCGCGATCACCCGCTGGTAGCGGTCGAACATCGCCATGAACTTCTCGCGGATCTCGGGCGTGCGGCAGCGCGCGGCGACCAGATGCTCGCCACCCGTCAGTTCGCTGGTCTCGCCGAAGACGAGCGTATTGCCGTTCTCCCAGAGCTTGTCGAAGGCATTGCCGACGGTGGGGCAGGAGGCGAGGCCGGAGGTGGTGTCGCTCTCCCCGCATTTCGTCGAGACCCAGAGTTCGACCACATCGGCGCGGGTCTTCTTGAGGCGGGAGGCGTGCTTGACCATCTTGTAGGCGGCGCGCGAGGCGTTGGCGATCGTGTTGATGTCGCCGTTCTGCTCGATGGCGAAGCCCTCCACCGGCTTGCCCGACTTCGCGATGCCCTCGACCACGCGGCCGGTCCAGCCCGGCTCGATGCCGATGACAACGACGGCGGCGACGTTCGGGTTGGTGCCGGTGCCGATCAGGGTGCGGAAATGGAGTTCGAGGTCGGCACCGAACTGCAGCCGGCCATAGGCATGGGGGATCGCCATCGCCCCTTTGATGTTGTTCGCCACCGCCTCGGCCGCGGCGTTCGAGAGGTCATCCACCGGCAGGATGATGACGTGATTGCGCACGCCCATCCGCCCGTTCTCGCGCCGCCAGCCCTCGAAGCTCGCGCTCTTGAGGTCGATGCCCATGCCCTGCGTCTCCCCTCTCTCACCAGCGCTTGGTCTTGACGTTGTGGACGTGCAGATGCTCGCCCGGCGCGATGTCGGCCACGGCGCGGCCGATGTCCACGCCGTATTTGATGATGGTATCACCCGCCTTGATCGGCTTGATCGCGAGCTTGTGCCCGATCGGGATGTCGGACTTCGCCTCGAACTCGATCATGCGGTCCTGGTCCATGATCCAGCCGTTGAGGCGGGTTCCGGCCTTGACGCCTTCCACCACCACCACGCCGACCGAATCGCTTTCGTCATGGACGATGAAATGCACCGTCATCGGCAGGTTCCCCCCTCTGCGCGTCGGGGCGGGAGGCTAGCCGCCTGCCCAGCCCCCCACAAGGCACGCCCCGGCCAGGAGTTGCTGGACAGCCGCCCCGGCTTGCTGCCAACTGCGCAAGGGCGCGGGCCGCGCGCGGCCCGATGCCCGCACCCGGGGTTCCGCATGGAGGACAGGGGGGCTTGTTGATGCTGGAAGCCGCGCTGGCCCGTTTCATCCGCCATGGCAGCCTGCTGCTGCGCCTGCCCGATGGGCGCGAACTCAGGCTGGGTCCCGGCGGCCCGCCCGCTGCGGGCATGCATATCCGCACCCGGCGCGCGCTGGTCCGTCTGCTCATCGATCCTGCGCTGGCCTTCGGCGAACTCTACATGGATGGGGAGATCGAGCCGATCGGCGGCAGCCTGCATGACCTGATGGGCGTGCTGCAGCTCAACCAAGCGGCGGGGCCGGAGCCGGGGCTCGGCCGCCTTGCCGCCCTGCTGCGCCGCGGGCTGCGGCGCCTTGCCCAGCTCAACCCCGCGGGCCGGTCCCGGCGCAATGTGGCGCACCATTATGACCTCGACGGGCGGCTCTACTCCCTCTTCCTCGATGAGGATCGCCAATATTCCTGCGCCTATTTCCCGACCGGCAAGGAGACGCTCGAGGAGGCACAGCGGGCCAAGAAGCGCCACATCGCCGCCAAGCTGCGCCTCGACCGCCCGGGGCTCGAGGTGCTCGACATCGGCTCGGGCTGGGGCGGCATGGCGATCACGCTCGCGCGCGAATGGGGGGCACGGGTGGTCGGCATCACCCTCTCGACCGAACAGCTCGAGCATGCGCGCCGCCGCGCCGAGGCCGAGGGCCTGTCGGACCGCGTCCGCTTCGAGCTGATGGACTATCGCGCCTGGGACCGGCCGGTCGACCGCATCGTCTCGGTCGGGATGGTCGAGCATGTCGGCATCAACCACCTGCCGGCCTATTTCCGGATGATCCGCCAGTCCCTGCGGGAGGACGGGGTGGCGCTGGTGCACGGCATCGGCCGCTCCGACGGGCCGGGGGCGACCAATCCGTGGCTCGCCAAATACATCTTCCCGGGCGGCTATTCGCCGGCCCTGTCGGAAGTGCTGCCGGCGGTCGAACGGTCGGGCCTGTGGGTGACGGATATCGAGATCTGGCGCCTGCACTACGCCCGCACCCTTGCCGAATGGCGCGCCCGCTTCAACGCCCACCGCGAGGATATCCGCGCCCTCTATGACGAGCGCTTCTGCCGGATGTTCGAACTCTACCTCACCGGCTGCGAATGGGCCTTCCGGGTCGGCGGACATATGGTCTGGCAGCTGCAGCTGGCGCGGCGGGTCGATACCCTGCCGCTGACGCGGGACTACATGTACGAGGAAGAACGGCGCGCCCTGCGGGTCGAGGCCTGAGTTCAGCCAGCCCTGCACGCTGCCGCGGGCTGGCGCGGCCGGCTGCGGCAAAAGGCCGCAAGCCGAGGCCGGGTGCTTCGCCCCCTCCCGGTGCCGAGGCAGCGGCCCGGCCCCCAGGCGGCAGCCCCTGCCCTCGGCCGCCCCTCCGCCCGGGCAGCCCGAACCGGCCCCGGCGCTGCATGCCGCCGCCCTGGCCTGACGCACCGCCCTCAGGACCCCGGGCTTCCAGAGGCTCGGGCCACATGGCATTCCCGCCTCCCGATCGGCGGCGGAGGGCGAGATGGCAGGCGTATTCTGGTATGACGGCCGGTGGTTCGAGGAAGAGCCGCGCATCCTCGGCCCGCTCGATCACGCCTTCTGGCTGGGCTCGGTGGTCTTCGACGGGGCGCGCGCGATCCGCGGCTTCGCCCCGGACCTCGACCGCCACTGCGCGCGCGCCGTGCGTTCGGCGCTCGCCATGGGAATGAAGCCCGGCCTGACCGCGGCCGAGATCGAATCCCTCTGCCGCGAGGGCATCCGCCGCATGGGGCCCGAGGCCACGCTCTATGTCCGGCCCATGTTCTTCATCCGCCGCGGCCTCGGGGCCGCCCGGCCCGATCCGGACAGCACGGATTTCGTGCTCGCCCTCTACGAGTCGCCGCTGCCCCCTTTCGTCGGCTTCTCGGCCCTGCTCACCCCCTTCCGCCGGCCCGCCACCGACATGGCGCCGACCGATGCCAAGGCCGCCTGCCTCTATCCCAACGGCGCACGGGCCACCGCCTGGGCGGTGCAGCACGGGGCAGAGGCCGCGGTGATGCTGGACCCGGCCGGCAATGTGGCCGAGTTCGCCTCGGCCAATCTCTGGCTGGTCAAGGATGGGGTGGCGATCACCCCTGCCATCAATCACACCTTTCTCAACGGCATCACCCGGCAGCGGGTGATCGCGCTGCTGCGCGAGGCCGGTCAGCCGGTCGAAGAACGCGCCGTCCGCCCGGAGGAGCTGGAAGAGGCCGAAGAGATCTTCGCCACCGGCAACTATGCCAAGGTCTCGCCCTGCACGCGCTACAACGGCCGTGCCCTGCCGGTGGGGCCGGTCGCCACCCGCGCGCGCGATCTGTATTTTGCCTGGATGGAGCAGGGGCAACGCATCGTGTGAGGGGCGAGCGCGGGAGGGGCAGCCGGGGCGCATCGGGCGGCCCGCGCGGCCCGTGCCGCCGCGCGCCGCACCCTGCCCCGCAGCCCTTGGCGCCGGCCGCGGGGAGCGGCGTGCCGCCCACCATCCTGGCCGCCACCGAGGATGTGCTGGTCATCGACAAGCCGGCCGGCCTGCCGCTCGACCCCGGCCGGCAGGGAGGGCCGAGCTTGGCCGAGCTTCTGCCGGCCCTGGCCGTCGGCCGCCGCTTCCCGCCTGCCCCCGCCCATCGGCTGGATCGCGACACCGCAGGCTGCCTGGTGCTGGCCCGCCATCGCCGCGCCTTGCGCAGCCTGCACCAGGCCTTCGCCGAGGGGCGAGTGCGCAAGACCTACTGGGCGGTGCTGGTCGGCACCCTGGCCGAGGAGGCGGGAGAGATCGCCCTGCCGCTGGCCAAGATCAGCAGCCCGCGGGCGGGCTGGCGCATCGTGCCCGACGCCGCCGGCCGGCCGGCGCGGACGCGCTTTCGCGTTCTCGGCCGCGGGCCGGGGCTGACCTGGGTGGAGTTCACGCCCGAGACCGGGCGCACCCATCAGTTGCGCGCCCATGCCGCGGCGGTCGGCCATCCGATCCTGGGCGATGCACGCTATGGCGGAGGCGAGGGGCCGCTGCATCTGCTGGCCCGTCACATCGTCCTGCCGGGCGGGGTGGAGGCCACGGCACCGCTGCCGGCGCATATGCAGGCGGCGATCCGGGCCTGCGGGGGGGCGTGATGGTGCCGGCGCCCGCCGAGATGGCCGCGGGTCGCGGCCAGGGCTCTGTCCTGCCCCCGCCGCCGGGCGGCCGCTGCCAGGGCGCCCCGCCGCTGCGCGCCGGCCGGAGGCCGCCCTGCCCTGACCTGCGCGACCTGCCGCTGCCGACAGGGCAAGCAGAGGACCGCCGCGCCCGGCTGGCCTGCCACTCTCCCCCCGCGATCGGATACCGCCGGCTCGCGCTGCTGCTGGCAGCCCTGGGCCTGGCCGCGCAGGCGCCGCGCCCCTTCTGCGATTTCGGCAGCGCGATCGCTGCCATGCGTGAAGCCCAGCGCCTGCTCGAGGCCCCCGCCCCCGCGCTGGTCCCAGCGCGGCAGGCGGCAGGGGAGGCGGCGGCCGCCCTGCGCCGGGCCGAGGCGCGGCTGATCGCCTGCGGCTGCCCCCGCGCGGCCGAACGCGTGGCCGAAGCGGCGGCCGCAGCCGAACGCGGCGGCTTCGAAGCCTCGGCCGCGGGGGTGGCGGCGGCGATGGAGGCGGCGCGGCTGCGCCTGCGCTGGGCGGAGGAGGCGCTGACCCGCCAAGGCTGCCGCTGAGCCGGGAGGCGGCCTCTGCCCGCAGCGCGCCGGGGCGCTGGCCCTTCTCCATGGCCCGATTCTGGGGCGGAGCAGCCGCCCATCCGCGCCGGGCGGCGCGATTCCGAAGTTCGGCACCGGGGCTGGGCGCCGACCGCCCGGTCCGCCCCCTGGGTCTCGCGCTGCACCGCCCGCTTGCGCCGCGGCGGCCGAGATGGAGCCCACTGGCCGAGGAGGCAGCGCGCCTGCCGCCGCCTCGGCCAGCCCTGCCCGAAAGCTGGGCGGCCGGGGCGGCTCTCGGCGCGCCGGCACGGCCGGGCGGGGTCGATCGGCCGCTTGCTCCG
The DNA here is from genome assembly GCA_025057055.1 of Rhodovarius sp. GTDB lineage: Bacteria > Pseudomonadota > Alphaproteobacteria > Acetobacterales > Acetobacteraceae > Rhodovarius. The sequence goes on from JANWYF010000059.1 coordinate 24,734, forward strand.
CCCCGGCGCCCGCGCTTGCATACCGATCGCGACAAGGGAGAGAACCATGCGCCTTAAGCTCCTGGCCTCGGCCATGGCAGCGCTGCTGCTCACCGCCCCGGCAGCCGATGCGCAGCAGCGGGTGCTGCGGATCGCCATGACGGCCGCCGATGTGCCCACCACCACCGGCATGCCCAACAACGGCTTCGAAGGGATGCGCTTTCTCGGCTATCCCGTCTTCGAGGCGCTGACCGCCTGGGATTTCTCCGACCCCTCGCGCCCGGCCGGGCTGCGCCCGGGTCTGGCCGAACGCTGGGAGCAGGACGCGAATGACCCGCGCATCTGGCGCTTCCATCTGCGCCGCGGCGTGCAGTTCCACGACGGCACGCCCTTCAACGCCGATGCGGTGATCTGGAACTTCGACCGCTTCTTCAACAACCAAAGCCCGCAGTTCGACCCCGCCGGCAGCGCCATCACCCGCGGGCGCATCCCGGTGCTGGAGAGCTACCGCAAGATCGACGACTTCACGGTCGAGGTCACGACGACCCGGCCGGTCTCCTACTGGCCTTATCTGCAGGTCTATATCCTGATCACCTCGCCTGCCTCCTTCGAGGCCGGCGGGCGCGACTGGGGGCGGGTGGCCGCGCTGCCCCCGGCCGGCACCGGGCCCTTCCGCCTCTCCCGCTTCGTGCCGCGCCAGCAGGCCGAGCTCTCGCGCAACGACGCCTACTGGGATCCCGAACGGCGCGCCCGGCTCGATCGCATCGTGCTGCTGCCGATGCCCGAGGCGACGACGCGCCTCGCCGCGCTGCGCTCCGGGCAGGTTGACTGGATCGAGGTGCCGCCGCCCGATGCCATCCCCTCGCTGCGGCAGGCCGGTTTCCAGATCAGCACCGGCTCCTACCCGCATGTCTGGCCCTGGGTCTTCGCCGTCGGCCGACCGGGCAGCCCGGTGGCGGATGTGCGGGTGCGGCAGGCGCTCAACTACTGCATCGACCGCGAGGCGATGGTGCAGCTGCTCAACGGCACCGCCGAACCGAGCGTGGGCTTCTTCAAGCCCAACGACCCCCATTTCGGCCATCCGCAGCACCGCTATCGGCTGGATGCCGCGCGCGGCCGCGCCCTGCTGGCCGAGGCGGGCTTCACCGCGCAGCGCCCGCTCTCGCTGAAGGTGGGCATCTCGACCAGCGGCTCGGGCCAGATGCTGCCCCTGCCGATGAACGAGCTGCTGCAGCAGCAGCTGCAGCAGAACTGCGGCGTGCGCGTCTCCTTCGAGGTGGTGGAGTGGAACACGCTGCTCGCCGGCCTGCGCGCCGAGCCAGGTCAGCCCGCCTGGCTCGGGGCCGATGCGCTGAACATCAGCCTCGTCTCCTCCGACGCCTCGCAGATGGCGCGCTGGTTCCTCAGCCAGAACTTCACCCCGCGCGGCTCCAATGCCGGCCACTGGCGCGATGAGGTCTTCGACGCCGCCTTCGCCGAGCTCGAGGTGGAGCGCGACCCCAACCGCATCGCCGAACTCCTGCGCCGCGCGCATGAGCGGCTGGTCGACAATCCACCCTGGCTGTGGGTGGTCCACGACCTCAATCCCCGCGCCTTCTCGCGCCGCGTGCGCGGCTTCGTCCCGGCGCAGTCCTGGTTCCAGGACCTCACCCGGGTGGACATCCAGTAACGCGGGGCGAAGGATGCGCAGGTTGCGTCAACTCTCCGCAAGGAGCGCCTGATGATCGTCGACCTGCGCATCTACACCTGCAAGCCGAACAAGCTACCGGCCTTCCTCAAACTCTACGAGGAGAAGGCTTGGCCGCTGCAGCTCAAGTACCTGGAGAACTGCCTCGGCTGGTACCAGACGGTGGAGGGGGCGCTGAACACCGTCGTCCACCTCTGGGGCTATGCAGACCAGGCGGATCGCGAGCGGCGGCGGCTTGCCATGCAGGCGGATCCGGCCTGGGGCGAGTATCTCAAGGCCGCCGCGGAGCAGGAGCTGCTGGTCGCGATGGAGAACCGCATCCTGCGCCGCACTCCCTTCTTCGAGGCCTGGCTCGCGCGGAAGGGGTGATCGCCTCCTCCCAGGGCGGGCGGGCGCGGCGGCAGCGGCTCGCCCCGCCCTGCACCGCGGGGTGATCGGGAGGGCGGGCGGCGGCATGCACCGCACCACCCCGCCGCGGGCGACCGAGGCCACGCCGAGGAGCGCCGATGGCCGCGGGGGGCCGCTTCCGGCGTTCGGTCGGCCCGCTTTGCCCCTGGGGCAGCCGCCCCGGCCTGCGCGCATGCTGCGCCCCCCTGCTTGAGGCCTCGGCAGGCGGGTCGGGGAGCAGACTGCCGTCAGCCTAGGGACCGCCGCCGCCAGCCCAGCCCCGCGCCCCGGGTGGAGACCGCGGCGAAGAGGCCCCGCCCCCGCCGCCGGCATGGTCGCCAGACCGTCACGCCCAGGCAGCCATGCGCGAGGCGGCGCAGCCCGCCGGCGCCCGCTGCGCTTCCCCTCCGCTGCGCTGCGGCCTACATCCCATACTGCATCGCAACAGCGGGGGTCCCATGCCGCTTTCGCCACCGGTCGCGCGCGAGCTGCTGCACCTGCGCGACATCGCGCTCAAGGGCTACCAGCGCGAGGATGGTCTCTTCGACATCGAGGCGCATCTGGTCGACACCAAGACCTACGGCTTCCCGAGCGAGCATCGCGGCCGGGTCGAGCCCGGCGAGCCCTTGCACGGGATGTGGGTGCGCCTGACCATCGACATGGACATGAACGTCATCGCCTGCGAGGCGGCGTCCGACTTCACCCCCTTCGCCATCTGCCCGCAGGCCGCCCCCAACTTCGCCGCCCTGGCGGGCCTCAAGATCGGGCCGGGCTTCAACAAGGCGGTGCAGGAGCGGGTGGGCGGGGTCAAGGGCTGCACCCATCTGCGCGAGCTGCTGGCCCAGATGGCCACCGTCGCCTTCCAGACCCTCTATCCGGTCCGCGCCAGGCGCGAGGCCGAGGAGCGCCGCGCCGCCTCCGCCGCGGCGGCGGCCGGCACCGTCTCGGGCGAACCGCCGGCCAGCCCGGGCCGCCGCCCTGCCCTGCTCGATTCCTGCTACGCCTATCGGGCCGATGGGCCCGTGGTGGCGCGGCGTTGGCCGGAATGGGCCCGCCCCCCTCAGCCGGCAGAGCCGCAGCCGGCAGATCCGGCTGTCTCCTCCGCCGGGGCGGCGGCGAAGGTCTGAAGCAGCGGCGGCAGCAACAGCCCCACCGCTAGCAGCGAATAGCCGAGAGAAAGAGAAAGCAGCACCCCCATGCTGGCGGTGCCCGGATGGGGTGAGACCGCCAGCGCCCCGAAGGCTGCCGCGTTGGTCAGAGCCGAGAAGGCGACGGCGCGGGCCAGCGGGCTGGCCAAGAGCTGGCGTTCGCCGCGGACCCAGGCCGCGATGAAATAGATGTCGAAGGCCACGCCCATGCCGAAGAGCAGCGGCAGGGCGATGATGTTGGCCAGGTTGAAGGTCGGGCCGACCAGCACGGCATGCGCCGCCGTCAGCAGCCCCGCCAAGATGAGGGGCAGCAGCGCCATCAGCGCCAGCCGGACGCTGCGCAGGGTCCACAGCAGCAGCCCGACCACGATCAGGGTCGCGATCAGCCCGGCCGTGGCGAAGGCGCGCTGGACGGTGCGCGAGCCCTCCCGCGTTGAGACCGGCGCACCGGTCACCCGCGGCTCGACCGCTTGCACGGCGGCGGCGAAGCGCGCCAGCGCCGCGGCATCATGGCCGAGCACGGCCGGAGTGATCTGCACCCGCGCCCGCCCATCGCGGGTGATCCATTCCTCCCGCAGCGCCTCGGGCAGATCTTCGAGCCCGACCGGGCCGGCCTCCAGCATCGCCTGCACCCGCCGCAGCATCTCGGCCAAGCCGGGCAGCAGCGCCTGGGCCAGGCGGGCGCGCGAGGCGGGCTCAGCCTCGGCCAGGGCAAGGAAGGCCGCCCCGAGCCGGCGCGCCGCCCGCGCCGCCGCCTCCTCGCCGGTGGCACCGCCGAGCATCCGGCCCGCCTCGGCCAGCGCCTCGGCCGCTTCGGCATCGGTGGGCGGGGCAGCGGGGCTGGCAAGGAAGCCCGGCGCCAGGATGAGCCGCGCATCCTCGATCAGCGCGAGCTTCTCGGCCTGCGCCTCGGGCAGGAAACTCGCCAGGGTCAGCACCCGCCCGACTTCGGGCAGGGCAGCGAGCCGCGCCGCCAGCGCTTCGGCGGCCGCCAGATCCTCGACCACCACCTCGAGCATGTTGGGCGTGGTCTCGGCCGCCTCGGTGAGCTCGAGATAGGTCGCCACCGCCTCGCTCTGGCGATCGCGCAGGTTGATGGGATCGGTATCGAAGCGCAGCTTGGGCAGCAGAAGCAGGCAGCCCAGGGCCAGCAGCGCAGCACCCGCGAGCATCGGCCGGGCATGGCGGATCAGCCAGGAATCGAGCGGGGCGAGTGCGGGATAGCCCACTTCGCGCGCCTCCGCCCGCGGGGCGGTGGCCACGAGCAGAGCCGGCAGCAACGTCATCGCCATCGCCCAGGCGATCAGGATGCCCGCGCCGGAGACCAGCCCGAGCTCGGCCAGGCCCAGATAATCGGTGGGCAGGAAGGAGAAGAAGGAGAGCGCGCAAGCGAGGGCGGCGAGCGTCATGCCAGGCCCCGCAGCACGGGCGGCCGCCACCAGCGCCGGGGCGAGTGCGGCATGATGCCGCCGCTCCGCCCGATAGCGCACGCAGAGCTGGATGCCAAAATCCACCCCGAGGCCGATGAAGAGCACGGCAAAGGCGATCGAGAGCGGATTGAACCGCCCGAGCAGGAGCAGGCCCAAGGCGGCGGTGACAGCCAGGCCGCAGAGCAGGAGCACGAGCAGCGGCAGGATCAGCCGCCAGGACCGCAGCGCCAGGAACAGGAGGAGCCCGGTCAGCGCAAAGGAGAGCACGACCGATTCGGCTGCCCCGCGCTCCAGCGTCGCGAACTCCTCATCGGCCATGGCGATCTGGCCGGTCAGGCGGATCCGCACGCCCTCGGTCATCAGCGGCGCGGCGGCGGCGCGGATGGCAGCCGTGGCCTCCCCGGCCGCGGCCAGGGCGGCGAAGTCGAGCCGCGGCTGGATCAGCACGAAACGCCGCCGCTCGAGCGCAGCCGCGCCGCGGCCGGTGAGCAGCCGGGTCCAGTCCGGCTCCGCGACCCGGCCGGCCAGGGCGGCCTCGGCCGCCTCGGCAAAGGCGGCCAGCGCCTCAGCCAGCGGATCGAGGCTCGCCTCCCCGCGCGCGACGCCCTCCATGGCGCTCTGCAGCAGCGCCGCGATGCCGCGCAGGCTCGGATCGGCCGCCAGCGTGCCGAGCATCGGCTGCGCCTCGATCAGCCGGGCGGTGAGCGATTCGACCTCCGCCAGATCGAGGTAGAGGATTCCGTTGCGGTCGAAGAAGGGCCCGGCATCGGGCCGCGCCACGCGACGGAACAGAACGGCGCGGGCGGACAGCGCCTCGGCCAGCCGCGCGGCGGTCCGGTCGGCCAGCAGCGCATGGGGCGCATCGATCACCGCCACGATCAGGTCCTGCCGGTGCGGGAAGGCCTGCTCGAGCGCCGCTTCAGCCTGACGCCAGGGCAGATCGGGCGGAAACAGCGCCGCCACATCCGAGGTGAGGGCAAAGCGCTGGACCGCGACCTGCAACGCCAGCGCGGTCACCACCCCGTAGAGGACCAGCACGAGGCGCCATCGCCGCAGCGCACCGCCGACAAGCCCCGCCACCGCACGGGCGACCCAGCCCTCAGACTGCACGGCCATGAAGGAGAGGCTGAGCGCTGGGCATGCGCCCCTCTGGATGGCAGGGCGCGGGAAGTCAATCCGGCGCCCGGCTTGGCCGGCATCCGCAGCCCCCTTGGGCAAGGCCTGCCGGACGTGTTATGCGCGCAGAAGCTCGGCGGGGGCCGAGAGAGCAGGGGATTGCGCCCGGATGGGTATTCCACTCAAGCAACAGGCGCGCATCGCCGCCTATATCCTCAAGCAGAGGCTGGCCGGGCGGAAGCGCTTCCCGCTGGTCCTGATGCTCGAGCCGCTGTTCCGCTGCAACCTGGCCTGCGCCGGCTGCGGCAAGATCGACTATCCGGATGCGATCCTGAACAAGCGCCTCTCGGTCGAGGAGTGCCTGAGCGCGGCCGAAGAATGCGGCGCGCCGGTGGTGGCGATCGCCGGCGGCGAGCCGCTGCTGCATCGGGACATGCCCGAGATCGTGCGGGGGCTGCTGGCCCAGGGGCGGATCGTCATTCTCTGCACCAATGCCCTGTTGCTTGAGAAGAAGATCGACCAATACACCCCGCATGATCGCTTCATCTGGGATATCCACCTCGACGGCGACCGCGAACAGCACGACTGGGCGGTCAGCCAGCAGGGGGTCTACGACCGTGCGGTGGCGGCGCTGAAGCTCGCCAAGGCCAAGGGCTTCCGCACCGCGATCAACTGCACCCTGTTCAACAATGCCGATCCCGAACGGACCGCCCGCTTCTTCGACGAGGTGACGGCGATGGGGGTCGACAACATCATGGTCAGCCCGGGCTATGCCTATGAACGGGCGCCGGACCAGAAGCACTTCCTCAACCGCAAGGCGACGAAGGAGCTCTTCCGGGCGATCTTCCGCCGCAACGACGGGGCCGGCGGCAAGCCGCGCTGGCGGATGGGCAACAGCCCGCTCTTCCTCGACTTCCTGGCCGGGAATCAGGACTATCGCTGCACCCCCTGGGGCAATCCGACGCGCAACATCTTCGGCTGGCAGCGGCCCTGCTACCTGCTCGGCGAGGGTTACGCGAAGAGCTTCCGCGAATTGATGGAGACCACCGACTGGGACCGCTACGGCACCGGCAACTACGAGAAATGCGCCGATTGCATGGTCCATTCCGGCTATGAGGCCACCGCCGCGCTCGATGCCTTCGCCCGCCCCTGGAAGGCGCTGATGGTGGCGCTGCGCGGGCCGCGCACCGAAGGGCCGATGGCGCCCGAGATCGACCTCTCGCGCCAGCGGCCGGCGGAATATGTCTTCAGCGCCCATGTCCAGAAGGCGCTGGCCGAGATGGCGCATGAGCCGCCCACGACTGCACGGCGCGGCGCCAAGCATGGCGGTTCGGGCGAGGGCCCGCCGCGGCTGGCCGCCGAGTAGCGGTTGACTCCCGGCCCGACCCGGGGCTATTCCCCCCGCCCTGGCAGGCGGCTCGGGCCGCTGTTTTTCTTGGGCTTGTGCCCGGTCTAGAGGTTTCCGATGACGTTCGCAGTGATCCGCACCGGCGGCAAGCAGTACCGGGTTGCGCCGGAGGCGGTTCTGGTGGTCGAAAAGCTCGACGCCGAGCCCGGCGCCACCGTCACTTTCCACGATGTCCTGGCCGTCTCGACCGAGAACGGGCTGACCATCGGCGCCCCCACCGTGCCGGGGGCAAGCGTGACCGCCACGGTGCTGGAGCAGCGCAAGGGCGAGAAGGTGATCGTCTTCAAGAAGCGGCGCCGCAAGAACAGCCGCCGCAAGCGCGGGCATCGCCAGCACGAGACGGTGCTGCGCATCAACGCGATCGCCGCCGGCTGAGGAGCAGGACAGATGGCACACAAGAAGGCTGGTGGTTCCTCGCGCAACGGCCGCGATTCGGCGGGCCGTCGGCTCGGGGTGAAGCGCTTCGGAGGGCAGTTCGTGCTGGCGGGCAATATCCTGGTGCGCCAGCGCGGCACCAAGATGCGCGCCGGGGAGAATGTCGGGATGGGGCGCGACCACACCCTCTTCGCGCTCATCGACGGCAAGGTCGCCTTCCGCCGCCGCGCCGGCGGGCGGCTGTACGTCTCGGTCGAACCCGTCGCACCGGCGGCGGAGTGACGGCGGCGGCGCGGCGCCGGCAGCCGCGCCCCCACCCGGCCACACGCCCCTCCTCCCGGCAGCACCGACCCAGGGCAGCGCTCAACCCGCTCCGTTTCGGCGTGGGGGGCCAACACATCCCGCCCGGCAGTTGCGCCTGGCCAGCGGGTCCAAACCCATGCTGCGCAGCGCTGCCCCTGCATCGCTCCCTCCCGCCGCTGCGGGGCAGCCGGCCGACGGCTGCCGGGCGGTCCCGCCGCCCTTCGCGGCTCCCCCCGGAAGCCCGCGCGGCGGTGCTGCGCCGGCGGGCCCATCCCTGCGCACCCCGCCGCCGGGCCGAGGCCGAATGGCCGGAGGCGGTCCGTGGCAGCCTTGCGGCAGCGGCCATGATCGCGCCGGAAGGGCCGCGCGGTGCTGGCACGGCGGGCGGGCCTTGGCGAGGGGCGGCTCCTGACGCAGATCAGTACGCGCGGTGGCCCCGGCGCGGGAGCGGATCGGACAGGCCGGCGGCACCCTCCGCCTTCTCGCCCACCATGCCCCGCGCGATCCCGCGGCGCGCAGCGCCGAACAGCCAGCGATGAAGTTCCTCGACGAAGCCAAGATCTACGTGAAGGGCGGCGATGGCGGCGATGGCGCCGTCGCCTTCCGGCGCGAGAAATTCATCCCCTTCGGCGGGCCCGACGGCGGTGACGGCGGGCGCGGCGGCCATGTCATCGCCCGCGCCGTGCCCGGCCTCAATACGCTGATCGACTACCGCTACGCCCAGCATTTCCGGGCGCCCAAGGGCGGCAACGGGGCAGGGTCGGACCGCACCGGCGCCCAGGCCGAGGACATCATCCTCCAGGTGCCGGTCGGCACCCAGATCCTGGCCGAGGACAAGACCACCCTGATCGCCGACCTCGACGCCCCCGGCAAGGAGGTGGTGCTGGCCCGCGGCGGCGATGGCGGCTTCGGCAATGCCCACTACAAGAGCAGCACCAACCGCGCGCCGCGCCGCGCCGACAAGGGCTGGCCCGGGGAGGAGCGCTGGGTCTGGCTGCGCCTTAAGCTGATCGCCGATGCCGGGCTGATCGGCCTGCCCAATGCCGGCAAATCCACCTTCCTGGCGGCGGTCAGCGCGGCCCGGCCGAAGATCGCGGATTACCCCTTCACCACCCTGCATCCGCAGCTCGGCGTGGTTCGCCTCTCGCCCACCGAGGAGTTCGTCCTGGCCGACCTGCCCGGACTGATCGAGGGCGCGAGCGAGGGCGCGGGGCTCGGCACCCGCTTCCTGGCCCATATCGAACGCTGCGCGGTGCTGGTGCATCTGATCGACGGCAGCCAGCCGGACCCGGTGCGGGCCTGGCGCACGATCCGCCAGGAGCTCGCGGCCTATGGCGCCGGGCTCGATGAGCGGCCGGAGATCCTGGTGCTCAACAAGGCCGATGCGATGACCCCGCAGGCGATCACAAGCCGCAAGCGGGCGCTGGAGCGTGCCGCCGGCCGCCCTGTCCTGCTCGCGAGCGGCGCCACCGGCCAAGGCGTGCCCGAGGTCTTGCGCGCCGTCGCGGATGCGCTGAAGGCTCATCGCCGATGAATCCGCTCGAAGGCGCGCGGCGCATCGTGGTCAAGATCGGCTCCGCCCTGGTGGTCGATGCCCGCAGCGCCGCCCCGCGCACCGCCTGGATGGAGAGCGTGGCCGCCGATGTCGCCGCCCTGCGCGCGGAGGGGCGGGAGGTGGTGCTCGTCTCCTCAGGCGCGGTGGCGCTGGCGCGGCGCGCGCTCGGCCTGACCCGGCGCGTGCTCAAGCTCGAGGAGAAGCAGGCGGCGGCGGCGGTGGGGCAGATCCGGCTGGCCGGGGCGTGGCAGGCGGCGCTTGCCGCCCATGGCCTGACCGCCGCCCAGGTGCTGCTCACCCTGACCGATTCCGAGGACCGCCGCCGCTACCTCAATGCCCGGGCCACGCTGCGGACGCTGCTCAGCCTGGGCTGCGTGCCGGTCATCAACGAGAATGACACGGTCGCCACGGCCGAGATCCGCTTCGGCGACAATGACCGCCTGGCCGCGCGCGTGGCCGAGATGCTGGCGGCCGATGTGCTGGTGCTCTTCTCCGACATCGATGGGCTCTACAGCGCCGACCCGCGCAAGGACCCGGCAGCGCAGCACCTGCCGGTGGTCGAGGCGGTGACGGAGGAGATCATGGCCCTGGGGGGCGAACCCCCGCCCGGCTATTCCTCCGGCGGGATGCGCACCAAGCTGATGGCCGCCCGCATCGCCACCGGTGCCGGCTGCGCCATGGTGATCGCAAAGGGGGAAGGGCTTCACCCCATCGCGGCGCTGCAGGCGGGGGCGCGCTGCACCTGGTTCAAGCCCGCTCCCGGCGGGCGTGCCGCCTGGAAGTCCTGGATCGCCGGCAGCTTGGCCCCGGCCGGGACTGTCGTGGTGGATGAGGGGGCGGCGCGCGCCCTGCGCCAGGGCCGATCCCTGCTGCCGGCAGGGGTGCGGGCGGTGCAGGGGCGCTTTCAGCGCGGCGATGCGATAAGGGTGCTGGATATGGCGGGGCGGGAGCTGGCGCGGGGCCTCTCGGCCTATGACGCGGAGGATGCGGCCCGCATCGCCGGGCACCGCAGCGCGGAGATCGAGGCCATCTTGGGCTGGCGCGGCCGCGACGAGCTCATCCATCGTGATGATCTGGTGCTGATGATCCCCGCCGGCGATGCAACAGGCTGAGCATCGGCCCGGTCACCACCCGGCTGCTGCCTGAGGCGCAGGCCGCATGGAGGGCGGCCTCCGCCTCCGCCAGCGCGGGGGCGAGGCTGTCTGCACCCGGGGGCAGTTCGGCGAGGCCCATGGCCGGGGTTCCGGCGCCGGCGGCAGCAATGCGCCCGGCAAGCAGGTGCATCCGCTCGCAGGCCGCGCCGATGTCGCAATCGGGCAGCAGCAGCAGCATGCGATCCGGCCCCAACCGGCAGCGCAGATCTCCCGCGCGCAGCAGCGCCGCGGCCTGCGCGGCGGCGACCGCAAGGCCGGCCGCGCCATCGGCCGGGCGGAGCAGAACGACCGAGACGAACACCGCACGCCGCTGCCACTGCGCCAACAGAAGGGGTGCGGCCTCGGCCAGGAAGGCCGCGGAGAGCAGGCCGGTTTCGGCATCCCGCAGCGGATCAGCCATGGCCCGCCCCTCAGGCGCCGCTGGGCTGCCCCCCTGCCCCGGCCAGCGCCGGGCCGGGGGCAGCCGGAGCGCGCAGGGGTTGATAGGCGACATCGGCGAAGGCGAGCAGCCGGCGCTCGAGCTGAAGAAAGGCCGCACGCAGCGGCGGGGGGACCGGCGCATCGGGCGTTTCGCTGCGATGGCGCAGCCAGCGCGCGAGCATGGCCGGGCCGCGCCGGTGCGCCGCGGCGATCAGCCCCGCTTCGGTGAGCGGGATCTCCTGGCCACCGAGGCCCCGCAGGACCATCCCCCGACGGTCGGTCAGGCCGAGGCGCTGCAGCTGCGCCTCGAGCCTCTGCAGGAAGGCGGTCATCGCTGCCTCCTGCGCGGCGGGGCGGGCGAGGAAATCCTCCTCGCTGGCGACGCCGTGCTGCGCTGCCAGGGCGCTCCAGCGCCCGTCGGGCAGGCGCCAGCCGATGTCCTGCAAGGCCACGGGCAGGAACTGATAGCGGCCGAGCGCCCCGCTGCGCGGGTTGCGCAGATGCCACCCGCCGCCCGGGTGTTCGGCGCTGCGTTCTGCCTCCGCAATGCGCTGGCGGAAGAGAGAGTTGGGAGCGGCCTCCGACCGGCCGGAGGCGGCCGCTGCCGGGGCCTGGGGCGCAAGCAGGGCAGCGAAGCCAGCGCCGGCGCGCACAGGAGCTGCAGGCGGACGCGCCGGCAAGGAGGGCGGGCCGACGGGACCGGGCGAGGCGGTGCCGATCATGGCGCCAGCATCCGCCCCGATCCCTAACGCTCCCCTACCCGGCGGGAGGGGGGCAGGCGCGCCGGGCTATTCGGCGGCGCGCGGCACCTCGGTCATCGGCCGGGGCAGATACTTCGCATACTCCTTCGGCACGATGTGCCAGAAGCGGTCGCGCTCCACCTGCCAGTCGTTGAGCAGGCGGGCGGCGAAGCGGCTGCCCGTCTCCTCCACATGGCGGGCGATCAGGCCCTTCAGCACCCCCTCCCAATGGGCCGAGGCCAAGCGACCCCAGAGCAGGCTGTCGGGGTTGATGCGCCGTTCGAAAGTGTCGTCGGCGTCATAGACGAAGGCCTGCCCGCCCGTGAAACCGGCGCCGAAATTATCGCCCACCGGCCCGAGGATGACGACGATGCCACCCGTCATGTATTCGCAGCCATTGGCCCCCACCCCCTCGACCACCGCAATCGCGCCGGAGTTGCGCACGGCGAAGCGTTCGCCCGCCTGGCCGGCGGCGAACAGCTCTCCGGCCGTGGCGCCATAGAGGCAGGTGTTGCCGATGATCGTGTTCTCGTTCCAGACGAGCTTCGAGGAGGGGGGCGGCCGCACCACGATGGTCGCCCCGGACAGCCCCTTGCCAACATAGTCGTTGGCATCGCCGAAGACCTCGAGCTTCAGCCCCTGCACGCCGAAGGCGCCGAGAGACTGGCCGGCGGTGCCGCGCAGCCGCACCGTCAGATGCGCCGGCGCCAGGCCCTTCATCCCGAATTGCCGGGTGATCATGGAGCTCGTCTTGGTGCCGATGGCGCGGTGCGTGTTGCGGATGTTGTAGGTGAGCTGCATCTTCTCACCGCGCTGGAAGAGCGGTGCCGCATCGCGGATCATGTCGGCATCCAGCGTCTCGGGCACCTCGTTGCGGCCCTCCAGCGTGCAATAGGGCGGATAGGGACCGCCATCGACCTTGACCAGCAGCGGATTGAGGTCGAGGTCGTCCAGATCCTCGCTGCCGCGGCTGACCTGGCGCAGCAGATCGGTCCGGCCGATCACCTCCTCGAGGCGCCGGAAGCCGAGCGAGGCCAGGATCTCGCGCACCTCCTCGGCGATGAAGGAGAAGAGGTTGATCACCTTCTCCGGCGTGCCGTCGAACTTCTTGCGCAGCGCCTCATCCTGCGTGCACACACCCACCGGGCAGGTGTTGGAATGGCACTGCCGGACCATGATGCAGCCCATGGCAATCAGGCTCGCGGTGCCGATGCCAAACTCCTCCGCCCCCAGCATGGCGGCAATCACCACATCCCGCCCGGTCTTGATGCCCCCGTCGGTGCGCAGCTTCACCCGGTGCCGCAGGCGGTTGAGCATCAGCACCTGATGGGTCTCGGACAGCCCCATCTCCCACGGCATGCCGGCATACTTGATGCTGGTCTGCGGGCTGGCGCCGGTGCCCCCGGCATGGCCCGAGATCAGGATCACATCCGCCTTCGCCTTCGCCACGCCGGCGGCGATGGTGCCGATGCCGGAGCGCGAGACCAGCTTCACGCACACCGTCGCATCCGGGTTGATCTGCTTGAGGTCGTAGATGAGCTGCGCGAGATCCTCGATCGAGTAGATGTCGTGATGCGGCGGCGGGCTGATCAGCGTCACCCCCGGCGTGGAGTGGCGCAGCTTCGCGATCAGCTGGGTGACCTTGAAGCCCGGCAGCTGCCCGCCCTCCCCGGGCTTGGCACCCTGGGCGATCTTGATCTCGATCTCGCGGCAGTTGTTGAGATACTCGGCGGTGACGCCGAAACGGCCCGAGGCGATCTGCTTGATCGCGCTGTTGGCGTTGTCGCCATTCGGGCGCGGCTTGGCCCGCTCCGGATCCTCACCACCCTCGCCGCTGTCGGACTTGGCGCCGATCCGGTTCATCGCGATGGAGAGCGTCTCATGCGCCTCCGGGCTCAGCGCACCGAGCGAGATGCCGGGTGCAACCAGCCGCTTGCGGATCTCGGTGATGCTCTCGACCTCCTCGAGCGGGACGGGCTTCAGCCCCTCGGTGCGGAAATCGAGCAGGTCGCGGATGGCGATCGCGGGGCCGCGGCGCACCGCCTCGCTGTAGCGCTTGAACAGCTGATAGCTGTCGCTGCCCACCGCCTCCTGCAGCATGTGGATCAGCGGCCCGTCGAAGGCGTGCACCTCACCCCGCCGGCGCAGCTTGTAGAGGCCGCCCACCGGCAGGCTGACCACATCCGAGGCCCAGGCACGCCGATGCAGATCAAGCACCCGCCGCGCGATGCCCGACAGCCCGATGCCCGAAATGCGCGAGGGCACGCCCGGGAAGAACTCCGCGACCAGGGCGCGGGAGAGGCCGATCGCCTCGAAGTTCATGCCGCCCCGGTAGGAGGAGATCACGCTGATCCCCATCTTGGACATGATCTTGAGCAGGCCTTTGTCCACCGCCTTCTTGTAGCGGCCGATCGCCTCCTCGAGGCTCATCGGGCCGAACAGGCCGCGGCGATGGCGGTCGGCGATGCTCTCCTGCGCCAGATAGGCATTGACCGTGGTCGCGCCTGCCCCGATCAGCACCGCAAAACAGTGCACGTCCAGGCATTCGGCCACGCGGACATTGAGGCTCGTGAAGGTGCGCAGGCTGGTCTTGACGAGGTGGGTGTGCACGGCACCCACCGCCAGGATCATCGGGATGGCGGCACGGTCGGGGCCCTGCGCCTCGTCGGTCAGGATGATGTGGACATGGCCCGACCGCACGCCCTCCTCCGCCTCGCGCTTGATGCGCTCGATCGCCCGGCGCAGCCCGGCCGGCCCCTCGGCGACCGGGAAGGTGGCGTCGACCTCGATCGCGGTCGATCCCATATAGGCGCGCATGGCCTGGAACTGCCCGGTGGTCAGCACCGGGCTTTCCAGCATCAGCATGTCGCACTGTTCGGGACTCTCATCGAGGATGTTGCCGAGATTGCCGAGCCGGGTGCGCAGCGTCATCACCCGCGTCTCGCGCAGGGAATCGATCGGCGGGTTGGTGACCTGGCTGAAGGACTGCCGGAAATAATGGTGCAGGCCGCGATACTGGGTGGAGAGGACGGCAATCGGCGTATCATCGCCCATCGAGCCGACGGCCTCCTGCGCATCCTCCACCATCGGATGCAGGATCGCCTCCAGCTCCTCGAGCGTCATGCCGACCGCGACCTGGCGGCGGCGCAGCTCCTCGCCCTGGAAGAGCACCGGCTCGCGCGCGTCCTTCTTGACCAGCTCATCGATCCGGGTGGTGCGCCGCACCCACTCCCCGAAGGGTTTGCGCCGCGCCAGCTCGTCCTTGAGCTCATGGTCGAGGAAGAGCCGCCCGTCCGCCAGGCGCACGCCGATGCACTGGCCGGGTCCGACACGGCCCTTGGCGATGATCGCATCCTCCGGCAGCTTGACCATGCCGGTTTCGCTGCCCACGATGAGCATACGATCGGCCGTGATGGTATAGCGCATCGGGCGCAGACCGTTGCGGTCCATGCCCGCGATCACCCAGTTGCCATCGGTGGCGCAGAGCGCCGCCGGCCCGTCCCAGGGCTCCATCACCGCGTTGCAGTAGAGGAAAAGATCGTGGTGATGCTGCGGCATGGTGGCGTTGTTGCCGAGCGATTCCGGGATCAACAACGCCTTGGCCATCGGCGCATCGCGCCCGCCGCGCACCAGCAGCTCGAAGACGTTGTCGAGGCAGGCCGTGTCCGACCCGCCCGCCTGGATCACCGGCTTGATATCCTCCAGGAAGGGGTCGAGCAGCGGGTGGGACAGCCGCGTCTCGTGCGCCTTCATCCAGTTGATGTTGCCGGAGAGGGTGTTGATCTCCCCGTTGTGGGCGATCATGCGGAAGGGCTGCGCGAGCCGCCAGGTGGGGAAGGTGTTGGTCGAGTAGCGCTGGTGATAGATGGCAAAGCGGCTGGCGAAGCGCTCGTCCTTGAGGTCGGGGTAGAACTCCGCCAGGTCCTGCGCCAGGAACATCCCCTTGTAGATGACGCTGCGGCAGGACAGCGAACAGAGGTAGAGTTCCGGGATCTGGGCCGCGATCGCCTGCTTCTCGATGCGGCGGCGAATGACGTAGAGGTCGCGCTCGTAGATCTCCTCCGCCACCGGTTCGGGCGAGAAGATCAGGATCTGTTCGATCTCCGGCCGGGTGGCGTTGGCCTTCTCCCCCACCACGCTGGCATTGATCGGCACCTGCCGCCAGCCATAGATCGCATAGCCGGCGTTGAGGATCTCGGTCTCCACGATCTGCCGGCAGCGCTCCTGGGCGGCGAGGTCGGTCTTGGGCAGGAACACCTGGCCCACCGCGATGCGCCCGGGGCGGACGTGATCGCCGCCGTTGCGCACCACCTCGGCGAAGAACTCCTGCGGGATCTCGACGTGAATGCCCGCCCCATCGCCGGTCTTGCCGTCGGCATCGACCGCACCACGGTGCCAGACCGCCTTCAGCGCATCGATCCCGGCCTGCACCACGGCGCGCCGCGGCGTGCCGTCGAGACTGGCAACCAGCCCCACACCGCAGGCATCATGTTCGGTCAGGTCGATCCCCGCCGCCTGTTCGAGCAGCGCACGGCCGGCCTCATAGCGCCGGACAAAATCCTTCGCGTTCTCCATCCTGCTCACTCCGCCGCCACGGCCGGCCGGGCCTGTTCCTGAAGATAAGCGTCGATCTGTTCGGCCGCATCGCGGCCGTCGCGGATCGCCCACACCACAAGGCTGGCGCCGCGCACGATGTCACCGCCGGCGAAGACGCCGGGCAGCGAGGTCATCATGCTCCGGTGGTCGACCTTGAGCGTGCCCCAGCGCGTCACCTCGAGCCCCGGCTCCCCGAACAGGGTGGGCAGATCCTCCGGATCGAAGCCGAGCGCCTTGATCGCCATATCTGCCCTCTGCAGGAAGGAGGACCCCGCGATCGGCTCCACCGCCGCCCGCCCAGTGGCATCTGGCAGGCCGAGATGCATGCGCTGGGCGCGCACCGCGGTCAGGCGCCCGTCGACTCCTTCGAAGGCCTCGGGCGCGGCCAGCCAGACGAAGCGCACACCCTCCTCCTCGGCGTTGTGCACCTCGCGCATGGAGCCCGGCATGTTGGCGCGGTCGCGCCGATAGAGGCAAGTGACCGAGGCCGCGCCCTGGCGGACCGCCGTGCGCACGCAATCCATCGCGGTATCGCCGCCGCCGATCACCACCACATGCCGCCCCCCCGCATGGAGCGTGCCGTCGGCATAGGCCGGGACGTGATCGCCCAGGCCATGGCGGTTGGCCGCGGTCAGGTAATCGAGCGCAGCATGCACCCCGCGCAGCCCCGCCCCCGGCAGGACCACATCGCGCGCCTTGTAGACGCCAGTTGCGAGGAAGACCGCATCGTGGCGCGCGCGCAGCTCAGCCAGGGAGATGTCGCGGCCGACCTCCGTCCGGAGGTGGAAGCGGATGCCGGCCGCCTCGAACTGCTGCCAGCGGCGCAGCACCACCTCCTTCTCCAGCTTGAAGTTGGGGATGCCATAGATCATCAGGCCGCCGACGCGGTCGTAGCGGTCATAGACGTGCACCTGATAGCCCCGCAGGCGCAGCCGTTCCGCCGCGGCGAGGCCGGCCGGCCCGGCGCCCACGATGCCCACCGACTGCGGCAGCTCCCGCCGCGGCAGGGGCGGCTTCACCCAACCCCGCTGCCAGGCGGTATCGACGATGTATTTCTCGATCGCGCCGATGGTGACCGAGTCAAAGCCCTTCTCGATCACGCAATGGCCTTCGCACAGGCGGTCCTGGGGGCAGACACGGCCACAAATCTCGGGGAAGGTGTTGGTGGCCGCGGCGACCTCATAGGCCTCCTCGAGCCGGTTCTCGGCGGTCAGCTTCAGCCAGTCGGGGATATTGTTGTTGAGCGGGCAGTGCACCTGGCAGAAGGGCACGCCGCATTGGCTGCAGCGGCTCGCCTGTTCGGCCGCCTGGGCGGGTTCGAAGCCCGCGTAGATCTCGCGGAAGTCCTTCCGCCGGGCCGCGGCTTCGCGCTTTTCCGGCATCTGCTGCTGGATGCGCACGAATTGCAGCATGCGTTCGGCCATGGCGTCCCACCCGTGACTGGAGCGCGGCGCCGGCAGGCGCGCCGCCCGGGCCTGTTATCAGCCCCTGACCGGGAGGGGAAGCGGGCGCCGCCGTTTTAGGACAGATTTTCTGCCTCAATACGGCGGATGGACGGGCGGATGGCGCTGCCAGCCCAGCTTGCCGGCAGAAATAGGGCCGCTTGCGGACCTATTTCGCCCGGCCACCCCCGGGACGAAACCGCGCCAGATACAGCGGCACCACCGCCTCCATCGGCGTAGGCTCGATCCCGAGCTCCGCCAGCCCGGGCATGCCCTCGGCCACCACATTGTCCCGCTGCAGCATCCGCAGCTGATCCCGCGTGAAGGGCTTGCCCGGCAGCAGCTCCCCAATGCGGGCCTGCAGCGCAGCCAGCCACAGCGGCACCTCGAACAGCGGCTTGCGCGGCCGGCCCGTGACCTCGAGGATGTAGCGGATCAGCTCACGGAAACTCGCCCGCCGCGGCCCGCCCAGCTCATAGATCCGGCCCTTCGCATCCTCCCGCACCAAGGCGGCCATCACCGCATCAGCCACATCCCCGACATAGACCGGCTGAAAGCGCGTATCGCCGCAGATCACCGGCATCACCGGAGCGAGCCGCGCCAGCCCGGCAAAGCGGTTGAAGAAGCCATCCTCCGGACCGAAGACGATCGAGGGGCGCAGGATGGTCGCAGTCGGGAAGGCCGCCAGCACCAGGCCTTCGCCCTCCGCCTTGGTGCGGGCGTATTCGGCCGGCCCCGCCGGATCGGCACCGATCGCCGAGACATGCACCAGCCGCTCGACCCCCGCCGCCGCCGACAGCCGCGCCACCCGCCCCGCCCCCTCGGCCTGCACGGCGCGAAAGGCCCCGGGCCGCGGCTCGGCCAGGATGCCAACCAGGTTGACGACCACGGCCGCC
>JANWYF010000073.1 GCA_025057055.1 Rhodovarius sp.
TGACGAGCTTGGGCAGCAGGCCGGAGTGGTCGATATGGGCGTGGGTGAGCAGCACCGCATCCACCCCCGCCGGGTCGAAGGGAAAGGCTTCGTAGTTGAGGGCCTTGAGCGCCTTGGGCCCCTGGAACAGCCCGCAATCGATGAGCAGGCTGTGGCGCCCGGTCGCGAGGTGCAGGCACATGCCGGTGACGCTGCCGGCGGCCCCGCAGACGGCCATGGTGACTGCCATCGCCCCCCTCCTCCCCTTGCCCCTCGCTTCCTCGCGAGCATAACCGCGCCCGCGCCGGGGGCGCGAGAGAGGGGAGGCATGCGATGAGTGAACGGATCGACCAGCTGCCGCGGCGGCATCTGCCGGCCTATCGGCTGGCGCTGTTCGACCGCGAATTCCTGCTCAGCCCCTCGATGCGGGGCGTGCGGCTGCAGGTCGAATGCATGAAGGCGGACGAGGCGCTGCGGGCCCATGGCGTGCGGTCGACCATCGTCGTCTTCGGCAGCGCCCGGGTGCGGGAGGATGGGCCGCCCCGCCATGCGGCCTGGTATGCCGAGGCACGGCGCTTTGGCCGCATCGCCTCGGAACGCGGAGGGGCGCTGGTGCCGGTGGCGGGGGTGCGGGACAATGTGATCGCCACCGGCGGCGGCCCCGGCATCATGGAGGCGGCCAATCGCGGCGCCTATGAGGCGGGCGCACCCTCGATCGGCTTCAACATTCGCCTGCCCGAGGAGCAGCGCCCGAACCCCTACACGACGCCTGAGCTCACCTTCCAGTTCCACTATTTTGCGATCCGCAAGCTGCACCTCGCGATGCGGGCCCGTGCGCTCGTCGTCTTCCCCGGCGGCTACGGCACGCTTGATGAGCTGTTCGAGATCCTGACCCTGCGCCAGGGGCGCCGGATGGGCCGCGTGCCGGTGGTCCTGGTCGATCCCGACTACTGGGATCGCCTGATCCGCTGGGAGGTTTTGGTGGAGGAAGGGCTGATCGAGCGGGCCGACCTTGCCCTGATGGAGCGCGCCCGCGATGCCGAGGAGGCCTGGTCGATTCTGGAGCAGGCTGGGGTCAGGGTGCGGGGCTGAAGGGGGGGCATCCCTGGGCCGGAGCCTGGGCCGGTGCGGCCTCGGCACGGCATGCGCCCTGGCGCCGCTGACGGATGCGGCGAAGCGTCACGCCCGGGCGGCGGGCGGGCGGCGTCTGCCCTGTCGGGCGGCCGTTCGGTCGGGGTGGCGCCTGCATGCGGCCCGGCAGATGGGGGCATCCGGCCTGTCGGGCGGCCGTTCGGTGGGGGTGGCGCCCCTGAGCCTCCCGGCGGGTGACGGCGCGGCGGCGGGCGGCGAGGAAGGGCCGGAGTTGGAGGTCCGAGGCGGAATCGAACCGCCGTAGAGGGATTTGCAGTCCCGTGCCTAGCCACTCGGCCATCGGACCGGCCCGCTTGATATCGGCCGGGCGGCGGTGGTGGTCAAGCGGCCGGCTTCGCGCCTATAAGCCCGCGCACGGAGAGGACGGCAGAGCATGGATATGGCGGCGGCGCGGGCGTGGATGGTGGATGGGCAGCTGCGCCCGAACAGGGTGACCGATGCGGCGCTGCTTGCCGCCATGGGCAGCCTTCCGCGGGAGGCCTTCGTCCCGGCTGGCCAGCGGGCGCGCGCCTATGCCGATGCGCCGGTGCCCCTCTCTCCCGGGCGGGCGATGCCGGCGCCGCTGGTGCAGGCCCGCCTGATCCAGGCGCTGGAGCTGCGGGTGGGCGAATCCGCGCTGGTGGTTGGGGCGGGCAGCGGCTATGCCGCCGCGGTGCTGGCGATGCTCGGGGCGCGGGTGATCGCGCTCGAGGAAGACCCTGCCCTGGTCGCGATGGCGCGGCTGGCCCTGCCCGTCGCGGTGCCCGGCGCCCGGCCGGTGCTGGTCGAAGGGCCGCTGGCGGAAGGCTGGCCGCAGGGGGCGCCCTATGATGCGATCCTGCTCGACGGCGCGGTGGAGGTTCCGCCGCGGCGCTTGGCCGA
Organism: Rhodovarius sp.; assembly: GCA_025057055.1. Lineage (GTDB taxonomy): Bacteria > Pseudomonadota > Alphaproteobacteria > Acetobacterales > Acetobacteraceae > Rhodovarius. The sequence goes on from JANWYF010000073.1 coordinate 1,993, forward strand.
CCAGCTGGCTGACGGGGGGCGCCTCGCTTGCGTGGTGCGGGCGCCGGGGCGCGCGCCGGTGGCGATGCTGCTGCGCCGGGTCGGGGCCAGCGTGGCGGAACTGCCGCTCTGTGATGCCTCGGCCCCGCTGTTGCCGGGCTTCGCTGCCACAGCCGGCTTCGTTTTCTGAGGGGGCGGCGGGGCGGGTGGCGACAGTCCCTTCCACCCCTCCTATGATGGCATCATGCGCTGCATGATCCGACCGAGGCTTTCGGGGCCGGCGCTGGCGGGGGCTCTCCTGCTGGTGCCGCTTGCGGCGGCGCGCGCCCAGACCCTGCAGGAGGCTCTGGCGGCCGCCTATCACAACAATGCGACCCTGCTGGCCGCGCGGGCCCAGCTGCGCGCCGTGGATGAAGGCGTGCCGCAGGCGCTGGCCGGCTGGCGGCCGACGGTGGTCGTCAACGGCAGCATCGGCTGGGCCGGGCAGGACAACCGGACGCGTCAGCAGCAGGTCTTCGCCGATGGGACGACGCGCTTCGTCCCGCCCGTGGGCACTGTCTTCGACCCCAATACCGGCCTGCCGCTGCCTGGCGTGCAGCCGATTCCGCAGCCGCTCTACACTGAGCGGTCGCCGCGCAGCGCCAATATCCAGCTCACCCAGCCGATCTTCCGCGGCGGGCGGACCGTGGCGAGCGTCCGCCAGGCGGAAAATCGGGTGCTGGCGCAGCGCGCCCGGCTGTACCAGACCGAACAGCAGGTGATGCAGGATGTGACCAACGCCTATGTGCAGGTCATCCGCTTCCAGGAGGAGGTGCGCCTCAACGTCAACAACGAGCAGGTGCTGACGCGCCAGCTGCAGGCCACCAACGAGCGCTTCCGGGTGGGGGAGATCACGCGCACCGATGTGGCGCAGGCCGAATCGCGGCTGGCCGGGGCCCGCGCCGCCCGCGCCCAGGCCGAGGGGCAGCTGCAGATCGCGCGCGCCAATTTCCAGCGCCTGGTGGGAGAGCCGCCGCAGCGCCTGACCGCACCGCAGCCGCTGCGGGTGGCGCTGCGCAGCCAGCAGGAAGCGCGCGACCAGGCGGCGATGAACAATCCCGCGGTGGTGGCCGCCCTGTTCGACGAGGCGGCGGCGCGCGATGCGATCGCGGTGCAGATGGCCGCGCTGCTGCCGCAGGTGACGCTGACCGCCCAGGGCTTCCGCAGCGACAATGCGATGTCGCCCGGCACTTCGATCCAGGGCGGGCAGGTGACGGCAAGCCTCGCCGTGCCGCTCTTTCAGGGCGGGGCCGAGCACAGCCTGGTTCGCCAGGCGCGTCAGGCCGCCCAGCAGGCCCGCGCCCTGGTGGAGGATGCACGCCGCCAGGCCGTGCAGCAGGCGGCCAGCGCGTGGGAGACGCTGCACAGCACGCGCGCCCAGGTCACCGCGGTGCGGGCGCAGATCCGCGCGGCCGAGATCGCGCTGGACGGCGTGCAGCGCGAGGCGATCGTGGGCAGCCGCACCACGCTGGACGTGCTGAATGCGGAACAAGAGCTGCTGAACGCCCGGGTGGCGCTGGTGCGCGCGCTGGCCGACAACATCACCGCCTCCTATGCCATCAACGCCTCCATCGGGCGGCTGACAGCGCAGGACCTTGGGCTGCCGGTCGAACTCTATGACATGCGCGCCTACTACAACGCGGTGCGTGACCGTTGGTTAGGATTTGGCGACTACTCCAGCGAGGGACGACGCTGAACATGGCTGGAGTGGGGCATGAGCGCGACGCAAGCGATCGACCGCGGGGGCCGGGCCGAGGCGCCAGCGGCCACCGATCCCTCGATGGACGACATCCTGGCATCGATCCGCCGCATCCTGAACGAGGATGAGCTGACGCCCGCGGCGGGCGCAGGGCCCGCTGCCCCAACCCCCGGGCCCGAAGAGCCGCTGCAGCTGACCGAGGCGATGATGGTGGCGGATGCGCCGCCCGCCGCTGTGGCGCCGCCCACGCCAGGGGTTGCGCCCGCCCACCCCGCCGCACCGGCCGCGCCGGCGGCTGCGGCACCGTCTGGCCTTTCTCCGGCGGCATCGGCCGCCCCGCCCCACCTCCCGGCCGAGGCCCCTGCCCCGTCGGATCCTTCGGGCCGCGAGGGGACGGAGTCTCTGCTGGCGCCGGCGGCTGCCGCCGCCGCGGCCGCCTCGATCGGCACCCTGCTGCGGGCCGTGGCGGCCGATCGGGGGGCGATGGTGGCACGCGGCGGCGGGCCCACGCTCGAGGATCTGGTGCGCGAGGAGCTCCGCCCCCTGCTCAAGGCCTGGCTGGATCAGCATCTGCCCGCCCTGGTCGAACAGGCCGTGGCGGCCGAGATCGCGCGGCTGTCCGCCCGCGCCGCTTGACCCCGCGCCGCGGGTGGTGTGTTCCGCCCGCATGCTGGACAAGACCTTCGACCCCGCCGCCTTCGAGCAGCGCCTCTACGCCCGCTGGGAGGCCGCGGGCTGCTTTCGCGCCGGGCGCGGGGGCGAGCCCTTCACCATCGTCATTCCCCCGCCCAACGTCACCGGCAGCCTGCACATCGGCCATGCGCTGAACAACACGCTGCAGGATGTGCTGGTGCGCTTCCGGCGGATGCAGGGGCGCGATGCGCTGTGGATGCCCGGCACCGACCATGCCGGCATTGCCACCCAGATGGTGGTGGAACGCGAACTGGCCCGCCGCGGCGAGCCCGACCGCCGCACCCTGGGCCGCGCCGCCTTCCTGCAGCGGGTCTGGCAATGGAAGGAGGAATCGGGCGGCACCATCACCCGGCAGCTCCGCCGCCTCGGCGCTTCGCTCGATTGGCCGCGCGAACGCTTCACCATGGATGAGGGGCTTTCGCGCGCGGTGATCGAGGCCTTCGTGCGCCTGCACGAGAAGGGCCTGATCTATCGCGACCGGCGCCTCGTGAACTGGGATCCCGTGTTCCAGACCGCGATCTCCGACCTCGAGGTCGAGGCGCGGGAAATCAAGGGCAGCCTCTGGTACATCCGCTACCCGCTGGAGGGCGGGGGCGACATCACCGTGGCCACCACCCGGCCCGAGACCATGCTGGCCGACACGGCGATTGCCGTCCACCCGGAGGATGACCGCTACCGCGCGCTGATCGGCCGGCGCGCCATCCTGCCCCTGGTCGGTCGCGCGATTCCGATCCTGGCCGATCCCTCCTGCGACCCCGAGAAGGGGACAGGTGCGGTCAAGATCACCCCAGCGCATGACTTCAACGATTTCGAGGTGGGGCGCCGGCACGGCCTGCCCATGCCCACGGTGCTGGATGCCGAGGGGCGCATCACGCTCGAGGAGATCGGGCCGGGCGATGATTTCCTGAACAGCCTCGCGGGCCAGGACCGCTTCGCGGCGCGCCGGCTGATCGTGGCCGAACTCGAGGCCCGCGGCCATCTGGTCAGGACCGAGGCCCACACCCATCAGGTCCCGCATGGCGACCGCTCGGGCGTGCCGATCGAACCGCGGCTGACCATGCAGTGGTATTGCGATGCGCCGCGCCTGGCCAAGGCCGCGATCGAGAGCGTGGAGCAAGGCCGCGTCCGCTTCGAGCCGCGGCAGTGGGAGAACAGCTTCTTCGCCTGGATGCGCCAGATCGAGCCCTGGTGCATCTCGCGCCAGCTCTGGTGGGGCCATCAGATCCCGGCCTGGTATACGCCCGATGGGCGCATCATCGTCGCGCGCAGCGAGGAGGAGGCGGCCGCCCAGGCCCCGGGGGTTGCGCTGACGCGCGATCCCGATGTGCTCGATACCTGGTTCAGCAGCGCCCTCTGGCCCTTCTCCACCCTCGGCTGGCCCGAGGCGACGCCCGAACTGGCGCGCCATTACCCGACCGATGTGCTGGTCACGGGCTTTGACATCATCTTCTTCTGGGTCGCCCGCATGATGATGATGGGCGAGTTCTGCCTGGGCCGCGAACCCTTCCGCACCGTGGTCATCCACGGCCTGGTGCGCGATGCGCGCGGGCAGAAGATGTCCAAGTCGAAGGGCAATGTGCTCGACCCGCTCGAGCTGATCGAGGCCTATGGGGCCGATGCGCTGCGCTTCACCCTCTGCGCGCTGGCCAGCCCCGGGCGGGATGTGAAGCTGTCGCGGGAGCGGCTGGAAGGCTACCGCGCCTTCGCCACCAAGCTGTGGAACGCCGCGCGTTTCCTGGAGCTCAACGGCATCCGCCCCGATCCTGGCTGGCAGCGCGAAGGGGCGCGCGCCCCGCTGGCGCGCTGGCTGCTCGCCCGCACCGATGCCGCGGTGGCGGAGGCGACCGCCGCGCTCGAAGCCTTCCGCTTCGACGACTATGCCCAGGCCGTCTACGCCTTCACCTGGGGCAGCTTCTGCGACTGGTTCATCGAACTTGCCAAGCCCGTGCTGCAGAATGAGGCAAGCCCCGAGCGTGCCGACATTGCCGGTGCCGCCCAGCATGCGCTCGGCACCCTGCTCAGGCTGCTCCATCCGGTGATGCCCTTTGTCACCGCCGAGTTGTGGGAAAAGCTCGGCTATGGCGATGCGGTCGGGCTGGTCACCGCGCCCTGGCCCGAGGCCGCCGCCCCGCCGGGGCGAGAGGAGAGCCTGGCCGCGATCGACCTGCTGATCGAGGCGGTGGGCGCGATCCGGTCGGTGCGTGCGGCGATGCGCGTGCCGGCGGCAGCCACCATCCCGCTGCGGATCGGCCGGGGTGGCGAGGTGCTCTTGCCCTATCTGCCGCAGCTGATGCGGCTGGCCCGCGTCGAACAGCCGGTCTTCGCCGCTGATCCCGCCGCCGGCGCCGGTCCGGGCGCGACCGCCCTGGCCGGAGAGGTGGAGCTGTTCCTCCCCCTCGCCGGTGTCATCGATCTGGCGGCCGCGCGCGAGCGGCTGCAGCGCGAACGGGCCAAGGCTGAGGCGCAGGCGCGCGCGGCGGAGGAGAGGCTCGCCAACCCCGATTTCTTGGCCCGCGCGCGGGAGGAGGTGGTGGAGGAGCAACGCGAGCGGCTGGCCAGCGCCCGCGCCGACCTCGCACGGCTGGAGGCCGCCCTGGCGCGCATCGGCTGAGGTCGGGCTGGCGGCTTCGCCTCTCCGACGGGACCGTCGGCCCGCGGGGCGAGGCGGCAGGCTCGGCGCCGGGCCGCGGGTCCGCACCCAGCGCGTATGCGACCGTGCCGGAGCGGTCGCTCCGCGCCGATCCTAGCGCTCGTAGAGCAGCCGGGCACGGATGGTGCCCGGCAGGCTGCGCAGCTCCTCCAGGATCGCCTGGCTGTCGCGGGTGGCGGCGGCATCGACCACGACATAGCCCAGATCGCCCTGGGTCTGCAGGTATTCGCCCGCGATGTTCACGCCGCGGCGGGCGAAGATGTTGTTCACCGCCGTCAGCACGCCCGGCACATTGCGGTGCACATGCATGAAGCGCACGCCGGTGGGCTGCGGGGGCAGCTGCACGCTGGGGAAATTGACCGCCCCTACGGTGCTGCCGGTGTCCGAATAGTCGACCAGCTTGGCCGCCACCTCTTCGCCGATGCGGGCCTGCGCCTCCTCGGTGCTGCCGCCGATATGCGGCGTCAGGATCACGTTCTCGATGCCCTGCAGCGGCGTCGAGAAGGGATCGCCGTTGCGTGCCGGCTCCTGCGGAAAGACGTCGACCGCCGCCCCGGCCAGATGGCCGGCACGCAGCGCCGCCGCCAGCGCCTCCAGATCGACCACGCTGCCGCGGGCGTTGTTGATCAGGATCGCCCCCTTCTTCATCTTGGCGATCTCGGCAGCACCGATCATGCCCTGGGTGGCCGGCGTGTCGGGCACATGCAGGGTCACGATGTCGGACCAGTGCAGCAGCTCATCGAGGCTCGCGCAGCGGCTGGCATTGCCGTGCGGCAGGCGCGGCACGATGTCGTAGTAGAGCACCCGCATCCCGAAGGCCTCGGCCAGGACCGAGAGCTGGCTGCCGATATTGCCATAGCCCACGATGCCGAGCGTGCGGCCGCGCACCTCATGGTAGCCTTCGGCCGATTTCAGCCAGATGCCGGCATGGGCTGCGTTGTTTTTGGGCAGCACGCCGCGCAGCAGCATGATGATCTCGCCCATCACCAGCTCGGCCACGCTGCGCGTGTTGGAGAAGGGCGCGTTGAAGACGACGATGCCGCGTTCCCTGGCCGCCGCCAGATCGACCTGGTCGGTGCCGATGCAGAAGCAGCCGACGGCGATCAGCCGGTCCGCCGCTTCCAGCACATCGGCGGTCAGCTGGGTGCGGCTGCGGATGCCGAGCAGATGCACGCCCTTCAGCGCCTCCTTGAGCGCCTCGCCCTCGAGCGCCTTGTTGAGCCGCGTCACCTGGGTGTAGCCGGCGTCGCCGAAGAACTGCACCGCCGTCTCGGCGATGTTCTCGAGCAGCAGGACCTTGATGCGGTCCTTGGGCAGGGAGAGTCCGTCCTGGCTCATCGGGCAGCCAGCTCCGCCAGCGCCTGGGCGAGCACGCGCGCGCCGTTGGCGCAATGCGCGGGCTCGGCGTATTCCGCCGGGTTGTGGGAGATGCCGCCGCGGCAGGGGATGAAGATCATCCCGGTGGGGCAGATCGGCACCAGGAACTGCGCGTCGTGGAAAGCGCCCGATGGCAGGCGCATGTGCGACAGGCCGAGGGCGGTCGCCGCGCCCTCGATGGTGGCGATGATGCCGGCATCGAAGGTGGCGGGCCTTGCGTGGAACCGCTCCTCCAGCCGGTAGTCGCAGCTCTTGAGCGCGGCCTGGATCACCCCTTCGATCGCGTTGCCGCGGGCCTGCAGCACGCGATCGTCCGGGTGGCGGAAATCGATCGAGAAACGGACCAGATCGGCCACCGAGTTGGAGGCGTTGGGGAAGACCTCCATCCGCCCCACGGTGAAGCGCAGCACATCGGTCGGATCCTGCATCAGCGCATTGAGCGCGGTGATGGCGCGGATCGCATCCTGCAGCGCATCCTGCCTGAGCGAGAGCGGGCAGGTGCCGGCATGGTCGGACCGGCCCAGGATCTCGACGCTGAACCAGCGGCTGCCCTGGATGCCGGTGACCGCGCCGATCTCGATGCCCTGCCGCTCCAGCACCGGGCCCTGTTCGATATGCGCCTCCAGATAGGCGAAGGGCGCCACCCCCTCGACGACGCCGAGCGGTCGGCGGGGCAGGTCCGCCTCCTCGGCCAGGTGCTGGGCCAGCGCATCGGCCCAGCGGATCCCGGCGCTGTCACGGATGTCGTCCCACGTGTCGGGCGGGGCGAAGCCGCTATAGGCCATGCTGCCCATGCAGCCCGGGGCGAAGCGGCCGCCCTCCTCGTTGGTCCAGGCCACGATCTCGATCGGGCGGCGGGTGGAAAGGCCAGCCTCGCGCAGGGCCTGCACCGCCTCGAGTGCGGCGATCACGCCGTAGATCCCGTCGAAGCGCCCGCCTTTGGGCTGGCTGTCCATGTGGCTGCCGGTCAGCACCGGGGCCAGGGTGGGGTCGCTGCCCTCGTGCCGGAGGAAGAGGTTGCCCAGCCGGTCGATGCTGACGGCCAGGCCGATCGCCTCCGCCCAGCCGATGAGCAGGCGCCGCGCCTGGCGGTCCTCAGGGCTCAGGCAGGGGCGATTGACGCCCCATTCGCCCTCGCGCGCGCCGGGAATGGCACCGATCCGGGCCATCTCCATCAGCCGGTCCCACAGCCGCGATTCGCTGACGGCGGCCGCCGGGTGAGGGGCGTGCGTATCTGGCATGGCGCTTCTCCTTGGCAGGCTCCGCGCTTAGGGGGGCTGGGCTGCCGGATCAAGGCTTGCCAAGCCATGGGGTTTCCGGGATTGCTGCCATGCAGCGAGAGAGGATCACCATGGGCCTGTCCACCCATGTGCTGGATACGGCGCGCGGCGTGCCGGCCGCGGGCATGCGGATCGTGCTGTTGCGCCTGAGCCCCACCGGTGCGGCGGACGTCCTCAAGGAGGTGCGGACCAATGCCGACGGCCGGGTGGAGGGCGGACTGCTCGATGCCGCGGCCCTGAGGGTGGGGCGCTATGCGCTGCGCTTTGCGGTGGCCGAGTATTTCCGCGCGGCCGGCATCCACCTGCCCGAACCGCCCTTCCTCGATCAGGTGACGGTCGAGTTCGGCATCGCCGATCCGGCCCAGCACTACCACGTGCCGCTGCTGGTCTCGCCCTACGGCTATACCACCTACCGGGGGTCGTGATGGATGGGGCCTATCTGGCGGAATGGGCCAATCTGCTGCTGCGCTGGCTGCATGTCATCGCGGCCATGGCCTGGATCGGCACCAGCTTCTACTTCATGGCGCTCGACCAATCGCTGCGCCCGCCGCGCGACGGTGATCCGCTGGTGCGCGGCGAGCAATGGGCGGTCCACGGCGGCGGGTTCTACCTCAAGCGCAAGTTCTGGGCGGGGCCGGGCTTCCTGCCCGAGAAGCTGCACTGGTCGAAGTGGGAGGCCTACTGGACCTGGATCAGCGGCTTTGCGCTGTTCGTGCTGATCTATTACGGGCAAGCCAGCACCTACCTGATCGACCCGGACGTCATGGACCTCTCGCCCTGGCAGGCGATCGGGCTCTCCCTCGGCCTGATCCTCCTCGCCTGGGTCGTCTATGACCTGATCTGCCGCAGCCCGATCGGGCAGGACGGGGTGGCGATGGCGGTGGCCGGGGTGGCCGGGCTTGCACTCGCCGCCTGGATCGCAACCAGCCTCTTCTCCGGCCGCGGCGCCTATCTGCAGGTCGGGGCGATGATCGGCACGCTGATGGCGGCCAATGTGCTGATGGTGATCATCCCCGGCCAGAAGAAGATGGTGGCCGCCATCGCCGCGGGGCGCGAGGTCGATCCGCGCTGGGGCGCATTCGGCAAGCAGCGCAGCGTGCACAACAACTACATGACGCTGCCCGTCGTCTTCCTCATGCTGAGCCCGCATTATCCGATGTTCTGGCAGCATGAGCGGGCCTGGCTGCTGCTGGTGGCGATGGCGCTGGCGGGGGCGCTGGTGCGGCAGTTCTTCAACCTGCGCCATCGCGGCATCACCGCCTATGATTTCTGGGTGCTGGGGGCAACCGTGGTGGTGCTGGTCGCCGTCTTCATCGCGCCCCCGCGCCGGGCCGAGACGACGGCGGCGGCACCGGCCGTGACCTTCGCGGAGGTCCAGCAGATCATGCAGGCGCGCTGCGTCGAATGCAACATGCCGCGGCCGACCAACCCGGCCTTCGCCAGCCCGCCCAAGGGCGTGCTGCTGCACACCCCGGCGCAGATCCGCCGGCAGGCGGCAAGCTGGGCGCAGCAGGTCCGCACCGAGGCAATGCCGCCCAACAACAGCACCGGCCTGACCGAGGAGGAGCGGGCGAAGCTGCTCGCCTGGGTGGCGGCCGGGGCGAAGCTCGATTAGCCTCCGCCGCGGGCTGCACGCCGCGCAGGCCTGCGGCAGCGGCCGTCCCGCCCGCTTCTCCATGCCCTCCTCTCCGGCAGCGAAGGCGTTGCGTCAGCGCCGCCGCCAGGCCTGGGTGGTCTGCTCGATGCGGCCTGCAGCGGCCAGATGCAGCAGCTTGAGCAGGATGTTGATCGCCAGGATCGCCACCGCCATGGCCGCGGCGGCGCTGACCTGACCCGCCTCATCCATGTGGATGACGGCGACCGAGGCGGGCTTGGTGTCGGGGCCGTAGAGGAAGACCACGGCGCTGACCGTCGTCATCGCGTTGACGAAGAAATAGACGAAGATGTCGACGGTGGCGGGCAGGCAGATCGGCAGCGTCACCCGCCCGAAGGTGATCCAGATCGGAACCCTGAGGCTCGCCCCCACGCTCTCGAACTCCGGGTCGAGCTGGCGGATCGCCGTCACCGCCGTCAGGTGGCAGACGGTGTAGAAGTGGATGATGCAGTTGAGCACCATCAGGGCCAGGCTGCCATAGAGGAAGCCCAAGGGGTTGGCCGGATCATTGAAGAAGAGGATGTAGGCCAGGCCGAGCACGAGCCCCGGCACGGCAAGCGGCAGGGTGGCAGCCAGCCCGAGCAGCCGCGGCAGAGGCCCGCCGACGCCGCCGCGCTCGATCAGATAGGCCAGCAGGAAGACCAGCACCGTGCCGAACAGCGCCGTGAAGAAGGCCATGCGCACCGAAGTCCAGAGGCTGCCCCAGCCCGCGGAATCGAAGCGCGCGAAATCGTAGTTGGCGAGGGTGAGCTCGAGGTTCCAGGGCCAGAAGCGGATGAAGCTGCCCCAGACCGCGACTCCGACCAGCCCCATGAGCAGCCCGGCGACGAGGAGGCAGAAAGCGAAGAGCGGCCCGTCGCGCGCGGGGCGTGGTTGGGGCTGCAGCGGCACGGCGCGACCCGAGACGACGCTGGCCTGCCGCCGCTGCGCCCAGAGGTCGATCAGGAAGGCCGCCACCGCCGGCAGCAGCAGGACAAGGCCCACCACCGCCCCCATGTGGAAGTTCTGCTGCCCGATCACCTGCTTGTAGATCTCGGTCGCGAGCACGGGGAACTGTCCCCCGATCACCTTCGGGATGCCGAAATCCGTCACCACCAGGGTGAAGACGACGACCGAGGCCGAGACGATGCCGCCCATGGCGCCCGGCAGGGTGACGGTGGCAAAGATCCGCCCGCGGCCGGCCTTGAGCACCGCGGCGGCTTCGTAGAGCCGCGCATCGGCGCCGGAGAGCGCGACCGAGAGGATCAGTGCGGCATGCGGGAAGCAGTAGAAGACCTGCGCCAGCACGATGCCGATCGGGCCGTAGACGCTCTCTCCCATCAGAAGCCAGCGCAGCATGCCCTGATTGCCGAAGAGATAGATGAGGGCGAGCGCGGGCAGCAGGGAGGGGGCGAGCACCGGCAGCAGCATCACCGCTCGAAACAGCGGCTTGAGCGGGACGCAGCAGCGCGTCAGCGCATAGGCATAGGCGAAGGCCGCAGGCACCACGCACAGCATGGTGACGGCCGCGGTCCAGAAGCTGTTCCAGGCCGCTGCCGCAAGGTTGGGCGTGGCCAGATAGGCGGCGACGTGGGCGAGGCCGACGAAGCGCCCCTCCCCATCCTGGAAGGCGCGGATCAGCACTGAGGCGAGCGGCAGCACGAGGGCGGCAAGCATCAGCAGCCCCGCCAGCGCGAGGCTGAGCCCGACCAGCCGCTGCTCCAGCGTCGGGGTCGGGCGCAGCGCCCTGCGCCAGGACAGGCTGGCCATGGCCCGCTCAGCCCTCGGGATAGGTCATCACCCGATCCGCCGGGATGGCGACCAGGATGCGCGCCGTGCGGTCCAGGCCGAGGTGGCGCAGCTGCGCCGAGGGGATCTCCGCCTCGAGCCGCACGCCCTCGGCCAGCAGATGCACGCGGCAGAGCGCGCCCAGGAACTCCACCCCCGTCACCACCGCCTCGAAGGCGCCGGGATGGCCTGCTGCGTCCGGGCCGAGGCGGACATCCTCCGGCCGGATGAAGGCGCGCGCTGCCTGGCCGGGGGTGAGAGAGGCGGCGGCCTCCGCCTCGATCCGCACGGGGCCGGCGCGCAAGCGGCGCGGCGCCTCCACCTCGGCCGTGAAGCTGCCGGCCCGTCCCACGAAGCCCGCCACGAAGGCGCTGGCGGGACGGCGGTAGACCTCCTCCGGCGTGCCAATCTGCTCGATCCGCCCGGCATTCATGACCACGATGCGGTCGGAGATGGAGAGCGCCTCCTCCTGGTCATGCGTCACCAGGATGGTCGTCACCCCAAGCGATTTCTGCAGCGCGCGGATCTCGGTGCGCAGCCGCGACCGCACGATGGCATCGAGCGCCGAGCGCGGCTCATCCAGCAGCAGCAGCGCCGGTCGGTTGGCCAGCGCGCGGGCCAGCGCCACCCGTTGCTGCTGCCCGCCGGAGAGCTGGGCCGGGTATTTGCCTGCATGCTCCTCGAGCCCGACCATGGCCAGCAGTTCGGCCACGCGGGCCTTCACCTTCTCCCGCGGCCAGGCGGGGCCGCGCAGGCCATAGGCGATGTTGCGCCGCACATCGAGGTTGGGGAACAGCGCGTAGGACTGGAAGACGATGCCGACATCGCGCTGCCCGGGCGGCAGCAGGGTGATGTCGCGCCCTGCCTGGATGATGCGCCCTTCGGTTGGCGGATCGAGCCCGGCGATGGCGCGCAGCAGCGTCGTCTTGCCGCAGCCGGAGGGGCCGAGGAAGGCGACGAGCTCGCCCTCCCGCACTTCGAGCGAGACGCGGTCCAGCGCGAGGAAGCGGCCGAAGCGCTTGCTCACCTCCTGCACCGCCAGGTGGACCGGCCGTGGTGCGGCCGGTGCCAGCAGATCGAGCATCGCCGGCGCGGGTTCAGTTCCGCGGGGCGGATTTGCCGTCGAAGCGGCGGGTCCATTCGCGCAGGATCTCCTCCCGCCGTGCTGCCATCGCGGCAAAGTCCTGGTTGACCAGGCGCTGGGCGAACTCGGGCGGATAGTTCTGCACGCTGGGCGCGACATCGGGGTGCGCCACCAGCGCGTAGTAGCGGCCGTAGAGTTCGTTCGCCTCGCGGCTCACCGTCCAGTCCACCAGCCGCCGCGCGGCCTCGAGGTGGCGGGTGCCGCGCAGGATGGCGGTGGCCTCCAGGTCGAAGCCCACGCCGTCGGTCGGCACGATCACGTCGATCGGCGCCCCCTGGTTGCGCAGCGCGACCGAACGCATGTCGAAGCTGAGGCCCACCGCATATTCGCCGCGCGCGGCGTTGTTGCAGGGGGCGCTGCCGGAATGGGTGTAGACCTGGATGTTCTCGTGCAGCCGGGTCATGAAGTCCCAGGCCCCGGCCTCGCCCATGGTGGCGATCCAGCCCGCCACGGTCAGGAAGCCGGTGCCGGACGAGGCTGGGTTGGGCATGGCCACCTGGCCGCGGAAGGCGGGGTTCAGCAGATCCGCCCAGGTGGTGGGCCGCGGCAGGCCCCGGCTTTGCGCCACCACCCGGTTGAAGCAGATGGCGGAGACGAAGGCGTCCATGCCGGTCCAGGTCATCGGCTCGCGCGGGCTGCGGAAGTTGGGGCGCAGCGCCGAAGCTCCGGGCGGGGTGTAGGGTTCGAGCATGTCGAGCGCCTCGAGCTGGAGCAGGCTGAAGACGCTGAGGCCCCAGATCACGTCGGCGCGCGGGTTGGCCCGCTCGGCGATCAGCCGGGCGGTGATGACGCCGGTGGAATCGCGCACCCAGGCGATTTCGATCCCGGGCACGGCGCGTTCGGCCGCGGCCTTGAAGGGGGCGAGCTGTTCATTCTCGAGCGCGGTGTAGACAGTGAGCCGCGTGCGATTCTGGGCCTCGGCGGCCCCGGCGGAGAGGGCGAGCGCGGCAAAGGCAGCAAGCAGAAGGCGGCGCATCGGGCATCTCCCAGCTGTGTTCGGGCAGCGCGGAGCTTGGCCGGGGCGCGGGCCGGAGAAAACGCGAACTGTGTGACAATGCGATGAAATCCGCAGCCGCCGCGCCAGGCCACTGGCCCTTCCTGCCGAGGCGGCTAGGAGGGCGGGGAGAGAGGCAGGCAAGATGGCCAAGGCGGCGGACATCATCATCGTGGGGGCGGGCATCCTCGGCCTTGCGCATGCGCTGGCGGCGGCGCGGCGGGGGCTGCGCGCCCTGGTGCTGGACCGCGACGCGCAGGCCAACGGCGCCTCGGTGCGCAATTTCGGCTTCGTCACCGTCACCGGCCAGCAGGCCGGCGCATGCTGGCGACGCGCGCTGCGCTCCCGCGCGGTGTGGGAGGAGGTGGCCGCCGCCGCCGGCATTCCGATCCTGCAGCGGGGGCTTGCGGTGCTCGCCCGGCGCCCGGAATCGGCCGCCGTGCTGGCCGCCTTCGCGCGCACCGAGATGGGCGCGGGCTGCACCCTGCTCGACGGGGCGGAGGCGGCAAGGCGCTTTCCCGAACTTGCCCGCGGCGCCCCGCAGGCCCTGCTGTGGAGCCCGCATGAATGCCGGGTGGAAAGCCGCGAGGCCATTCCGCGCCTGGCCGCCTGGCTCGAGCAGACGCAAGGGGTGACGATCCGCCGTCACGTCCTGGTGCGCGGGGTGGAGGAGGGCGGGGTGGAGACCAGCGCCGGCCGCTTCTCGGCCCCGCTCATCGTCATCTGCCCGGGCGATGACTTCCTGACGCTCTTTCCCGACCGCATCGCCGCCCAGGGGGTGACGAAGTGCAAGCTGCACATGCTGCGCCTGGCCTCGCCCGGCTTCCGCCTGCCCGGGGCGGTGATGAGCGACCTCGGCCTCGTGCGCTACCTCGGCTATGCCGAACTCCCGGAGGCTGCGGCGCTGCGCCCCGTGCTCTGGCGCGAACAGCGCGCGCAGCTCGAGGCGGGGGTGCACCTCATCGTCGTGCAGTCGGCCGACGGCACGCTGGTGGTGGGCGACAGCCACCATTACGGCGCCACGCCCGATCCCTTCCAGCCCGCGGAGGTGGACGCGCTGATCCTGGAGGAGTTCCAAGCCGCCCTCGGCATCCCTCCGCCGCCGGTGATCGAACGCTGGATCGGCGTCTATGCCTCCGCCCCCGACAAGCTGATGTTCCGCGACGCGCCGGCGCCCCACATCCGTCTCGTCATGGTCACGAGCGGCACCGGCGCCTCCACCGCCTTCGCCATCGCTGAGGAGACGCTGGCCGAGCTGCATGGAGAGAGCCGATGAGCGCACTCAAGGCCGTGATCCTCGACTGGGCCGGCACCGTCATCGACCATGGCAGCCGCGCGCCGATGGGCGCCTTCGTCGAGGTGTTCCGCCGCTTCGGCGTCGAGATCACGATCGCCGAGGCGCGCGGGCCGATGGGGCTCGCCAAACGCGACCATATCCGAAGCCTCTGCCGCATGCCGCGCATCGCCGCGGCCTGGCGCGCCGCCCATGGGCGCGAGGTGACCGAGGCCGACATCGATGCCATCCATGACGCCTTCGTGCCGCTCAATGCGGCGGTGGTGGCCGAACCGCCCTATTGCACCCTGATCCCCGGCGCGGCCGGCACCGTGGCCTGGCTGCGCGCGCGCGGCCTCAAGATCGGCAGCACCACGGGCTATACGCGCGAGATCATGGCGCCGCTGCTGCCGATCGCCGCCGCGCAGGGCTATGCGCCGGACAATCTCGTCTGCGCCGGGGATCTGCCGCGCGGGCGCCCTTCGGCGATGATGATGTATCGCTGCTTCCTCGACCTCGACGTCGATCCGGCCGCGGCCTGCGTCAAGGTGGACGACACGCCGCCCGGCATCGCCGAGGGCGTGGCGGCAGGCTGCTGGACGGTGGGCGTGGCGCTGACCGGCAACGAGTGCGGCCTCTCGCTTGAGGAGCTCGAGGCCTGTACGGCCGAGGAGCGGGCCGCCCATCGTGCCCGCGCCGCCTGGGCGCTGCGCGCGGCCGGGGCGCATTACGTGGTGGACGGGATTGCCGATTTGCCCCCGGTGATTGAGGAGATCGCCGCCCGCCTCGCCCGCGGTGAGAGGCCCTGAGCGCGCGGCAGCCCTCCCGGGCCGGCCGTGGCCGGCTGCGCCAGCCCGGGCGGATGGGACCGAGGCTCGCCGATCGCCTCAGTCCGTCCGGATCCGCCGGAAGAAGAGCAGCGGCAGGCCGACCGCAGCCGCCAGGCTGGCGGCCAGGATCACCGCCGCATGATCGATGACCGCACGGATGCCCAGGTTCTCGGCCAGGATGATCAGCGCCACCGTGCTGCCGAAGAGGGACATGCCGAACAGCTTGCCGGTCAGGGAGACTTCTCGGGCCGGGGTATCCGCCATGGAGGATCCTTTCGATATCGTAGCGACCGGCGCACGCTAGAGCAGATCGCCCCGGGCGGGGAAGACCGATCTGCACCCCCGGGCCCACCGCCCCCCGCCGGCGAGCGGCCGCCCAAGCCCGCCGCACAGGGCCTAGGCAGGGCGCCCAGGCCGCAGGCCTTGGCCCCGGCGCGGGCAGGGCTGACCTGCGCCAGCCCCGGCTGACCGCAAGCGGTCTCCGCTGTAGCCCCGCGGGCAGTCGCATAGCGGGGTGATGGAGACCGAGGCATGCAGGATGCGATGTGGCTGGCCGGGCTTGCGGTCGCGATGGCGGCCACCGGCCTCCTCTCCGGCCTGCTGGCCGGGCTGCTCGGCGTGGGCGGGGGGATCGTCATCGTGCCGGTGCTCTTCACCGTCTTCCCCCTCTTCGGCATCGCCGAGAGCGTGCAGATGAAGCTCGCGGTCGGGACCTCGCTTGCCACCATCGTGCCGACCTCCATCGTCTCGGCGCGCCAGCACTTCGCGAAAGGGACGATGGATGTGCCGCTGCTGCGGTCGCTTGCGCCCTCGATCGCGGTCGGGGTGCTTGCGGGCACGCTTCTTGGCGTGCACGCGCGCGGGGCGGTGCACACGGCGATCTTTGCCGCCATCGCGCTGGCGGTGGCGGTGCATATGGCGGCCACCGGCGCAGACTGGCGGCTGAGGGACAGTTTCCCCCGCGGCGCCATCCGCCATGCCATCGGCGCCTTCATCGGCGGGGTCAGCGCCATGATGGGAATCGGCGGCGGGACGGTTGGGGTGCCGCTTCTGTCGATGTTCGGGGCGCCCATGCGTTCGGCCGTGGCGACGGCAAGCGCCTTCGGCGTGATCATCTCGATCCCGGCCAGCATCGGTTTCATCTACGGCGGCTGGGGCGATCCGGCGCTGCCCCCGCTCTCCTTGGGCTATGTCAACCTCCTGGGCTTCGCGCTCATCGTCCCGACCAGCCTGATCGCTGCCCCCTGGGGCGTGCAGCTGGCCCATGCCATTCCGCAGCTTCTGCTCAAACGGCTCTTCGCCGCTTTCCTGGCCGCAACCGTCCTGCGCATGTGCTGGTCGCTCGCGGTCTGAGGGGGGCGCGGCTGCCATGCCCGGCTGCGCCGGGGGCGACCGCGCGGCCCGTGCCGCCGAGGCCGGCAGTGGGCGCCCCGCATGCCGGGCTGCCCGAAATCGGCTGGCGGCGGCCGAACGCCGGCAGGGAGGAAGACGGCACGGCGGGGCCTGCTGCGCGCCGGCCCGGCCTCGGCTAGGCTTGCCCGGCGATGAGCCTGATCTGGCACGGCATCACGAGCGCCGCCGGTCCCCTCGTGCCGCTGTACCTCCGCTATCGCGTGCGGCAGGGCAAGGAGGATCCGGCCCGCCTGCACGAACGCTACGGCCACGGCGCTGACCGCCCGCCCGGCATCCTGCTCTGGCTGCATGGGGCCAGCGTGGGGGAGGGCCTGGCCCTTCTCCCGCTGCTTGAGGCGATCGCGCGGCTGCGCCCGGATGTGCAGTTCCTGATCACCACCGGCACCCTGACCGGTGCTGAGGCGGTGATGCAGCGCATTCCCCTGGAACTGCAGCCCAGGGTGCGCCATCGCTTCCTGCCGCTCGATCGGCTGGCCTATGTCGCGCGCTTCCTGGCCGGCTGGAAGCCGGATGCGGCGGTGTTCGTGGAGAGCGAGCTCTGGCCCAACCTGATCCTGGCCGCGCGCCACATCGGCGTGCCGCTCGCCCTGGTCAATGCCAGGCTCTCCTTCGCTGCGGCCGAACGCTGGCGGCGCTTCGCCCCGGGGCTGCTGCGCCGGCTGCTCAAATCCTTCAGCCTGATCCAGCCCCGCACCCCGGGCGATGCCGAGAGGCTGCGCCAGGCCGGCGCCCCGCCCATGCTGCCTTCGGGCGATCTCAAGGCCAGCGCCCCGCCGCTGCCGTACGACCGGCAGGAATACGAGCGCCTGCGCGCCCCCGTCCCGACCTTCCTGGCCGCCAGCACCCATCCCGGAGAGGAGGAGCTGGTGGCCGAGGCGCATCGCTTGCTCGCCCCTGAGTTTCCGGGCCTGCGCACCATCATCGTCCCGCGCCATCCCGACCGGGGCGCGGCGATCGCCGCGGCCATCGGGGCAAGCCGGCGCAGCCTGGGGCAGCCGATCGGCAGCCTGCATGTGGCCGACACCCTGGGCGAGCTCGGGCTCTTCTACCGGCTGGCCGATGTCGCGCTGGTGGGTGGCAGCCTGGTGCCGCATGGCGGGCATAACCCGATGGAGCCCGCGCGCCTCGGCTGCCCGATCCTGTTCGGGCCCCATACGCACAACTTCAGCGACCGCGTGCTGGACCTGCTGGAGGCGCGGGCGGCCCGGCGCATCGCCCCGCCCGATGCGGCCACGCTGGCATCGGCGGTGCGCGATATGCTAACCGATCGGCGGGAGGCCGGTGCCATGGCCAGTGCGGCACGCCTGCTGGCGGAGCGGGATGCCGGTACGGCCGAACTGCTGGCCGCCCGGTTGGTGGAATGGCTACGCCCCCCCGTGGCGGAGGGAGCGTCGAAGATGGAACGGGACAGCGCAGTGCCGTGATGCGTGCGCCGGGCTTCTGGTCGGGCGGCGGGGGTGTCTTGCCCTTGCTGCTCTCCCCCTTCGCGGCGGCCTATGCGGGCGTGACCGCGCGCCGGATGGCCCGGCCCGGATGGAAGGCGCCGGTGCCGGTCATCTGCTGCGGCAATGCGACGGCCGGCGGGGCGGGCAAGACCACGCTGGCCCTCGACATCGGGCAGCGCCTGCACGCCCGCGGCGTGGCCGCCCATTTCCTGCTGCGTGGCTATGGCGGCAGCCTCTCCGGCCCGGTGCAGGTCGACCCCGCCCGGCATACGGTGCGCGAGGTGGGCGATGAGGCGCTGATCCTTGCGCAGCAGCAGCCGACCTGGGTCGCGGCCAACCGCGCGGCCGGGGCGCGGGCGGCGGTGGCGGCCGGGGCGCAGGCGATCGTGATGGACGACGGGCTGCAGAACCCGACGCTGCAGAAGGACCTCTCGCTGCTGACCATCGATGGCAGCTACGGCTTCGGCAATGGCCGCTGCATCCCGGCCGGACCGCTGCGCGAACCGGTCGCCGCGGCGGCCGCGCGCTGCCAGGCGGCGGTGCTGATCGGCCCGGACGAGACCGGGGCGTTGGCCGAACTGCCGCCCGGCCTGCCGGTGCTCGAGGCGCGGCTGGTCAGCGGCCCCGAGGCGGCAGCCCTCGCCGGCCGGCCGGTCTTCGCCTTTTGCGGGATTGCCAACCCCTCGAAGTTCTTCGCCACGCTGATCGAGGCCGGCGCGCAGCTTGCGGGTCGGGCTGCCTTCGCCGACCACTACCCCTATGACGAGGGCGATATGGAAGCCCTGCTCAAGGAAGCGGCGGCCCTGCGCGCGATCCCGGTGACCACCCGCAAGGATATCGTCCGCGTGCCGCCGCGCTTCCGCGCGGCCGTCACCGTGGTCACCATCCGGCTGGAATGGGCCGACCCGGCGGGCATCGAGCGGCTGCTGGAGGCGACCCTGCAGCCCGCCCTGGCCAGCGCCTGAGCGCGCGCGGTGGCCGGGCCAGCCGAGCTGCCGGTCGCGCCTGCTCCCGCCGCTTCCGCCATGGCAGCCCCGGCATGGCCGCGACCCTGATCGGCGATATCGGCGGCACCCATGCCCGCTTCGCCTGGGCCGATGGGGCGGGCGGCTATGGCGGTGCCGTCCGTCTGGCCGTGGCCGAGTTCGCGTCCCTGGAGCAGGCGCTGGCTGCCGTGCTGCGGGAGAGGAGGGCAGAGCGCGCCCTGCTCGCCCTCGCCGGCCCCGTCCGCGGCGGGGTCTGCCGCCTGACCAACAACCCCTGGGGGCGGATCGAGGCCGCCGCCATCTCCGCCCGCTGCGGCATCCCGGAAGTCGAGCTCCTCAATGACTTGGCCGCCCAGGCCTTCCTTCTGCCGCGCCTGCAGCCCGGGCAGTGGATCCCGCTGGGCGGCGGGGCGGGGGATCCGGCCGCGCCCAGGCTGCTTGTGCATCTCGGCACCGGTTTCGGCGCGGCGCTCTGGGTTCCCGGGGCGGGGCCGGTCGCGACCGAGGCGGGGCATGCGAGCCTGGCCGGCGGCAATGCGGAAGAGGATCGGGTGATCGCCGCCCTGCGCGACCGCTACGGCCATGCCTCGGCCGAACGGGCGCTGAGCGGGCCGGGCCTGCGCGAACTCCACGCCCTGCTGGGAGAGCAAGCGGGAGAGGAGATGTTCCTCTCCCTGCTCGCCGGCCATCTCGGCAGCCTGGCGCTGGCCACCGGGGCGGCGGGGGGCGTATGGCTGGCCGGAGAGATCCTGAAGGCAAGGCGCGATCGGCTGGCCGCGCCCCTCTTCCGCGCCCGTTTCCTGGCCAAGGGGCGTTTTGCGGAATGGCTCGCGGAGCTGCCGGTCGGCTTGGTTACGCTGGCCGAGCCGGGTCTGACGGGGCTTGCGCTGCGGGCGGCGCTTCACGGAAGCGGCGGTGCTGCCACAGCCACTGCCCCGGATTCTCCCTGACCCAGCGCTCGATGGCATCGAGCATCATCTGGGTGGTGGCGGGCACATCCACCTCTCCTGCCGCATCGCGCGGCAGCTCGAAGGGCCCCTCCAGCACCACGCGGTGCCGCCAGCCTGAGATGCGCACCGCGCGAATGCCATAGAGCGCCGCACCGTGCCGGCGCGCGAGCCTGGGCAGCAGCGGATTGGCCTGCACCGGCTGGCCGAAGAAGCGCGCGCGCGGCCCGCGGGAGAAGTGTTGATCGACCAGCATGCCGATCGAGTAACCCTCCTCCAGCGCCTGCGCGAGCGCGATGGGCGCGGCGAGGGTCGCCGGGATCAGCCTGCCCATCAGCGGGCTGCGCATGCGGAGCACCATCTCGGCCACCCGGCGGTTGTTGGGCGTGCGGTAGAGCACGGCGTTGCGCGGATGCAGCCGCTGCGCCACGACCGCCGGCAGCTCCCAGTTGGCCAGATGCGCCGCGAAGACCAGCACCGGCCGCTTCTCGGCCTGAAGCCGCGCCATCGCGGCGCGGGAGGCCTCATCGACCACGACCGCATCGGCAAGCCGTGCGAGGTGGGCGTATTCGCAGGCGGTGCGGCCCAGATTCTCCCATGCCTCAAGCGCGATGCGGCGATGCCAGGCGGCATCGCGATCGGGAAAGGCGAGGGCGATCGCCTGCATCATCTGCCGCTGCCGGCGGGTCAACGGCCCGAGCAGGCGCAGCAGATGCCCGCCGAAGGCCGAGGCCGCCCCCGGGCCCATCAGGCGCGTGAGCGCCAGCAGCAGCGCAAGCAGCCAGGCCACCAGCGCTTCGGCCAGCGGCTTCACAGCCTGACCACCAGCTTGCCGAAGACCTGGCGGGATTCGAGCCGCGCCAGACCCTGCGCGACATCCTCAAGCGGCAGGACGCGATCGATCACCGGCAGGATGCCCTGCGCCATCTTATCCAGCCCTTCGGCCACCGACCGCAGCGGGCTGCCGAAGCTGCCGATGATGCGCAGCTGGCGTTGGAAGAGGAGCATCAGATTGGTCTCGGCCGAGACGCCGGAGGTGCTGCCGCAGGTCACAAGCCGCCCGCCCATGCGCAGCGACAAGAGCGAACCGGCCCAGGTGGCAGGCCCGACATGTTCGAAGACCACATCGACGCCGCGCTTGCCGGTCACGCGGCGGGCCACGCTCTCGAAGCGTTCGGTGGCGGTCACCACCACATGATCGGCGCCGAGCGCGAGGGCGGGGGCGCGCTTCTCCTCGCTGCCCACGGTGGCGATCACCGTGCAGCCGATCGCTTTGGCCATGCGCACCGCCGTGCTGCCGATGCCCGATCCGGCGGCGTGGATGAGCACCACCTCGCCGGGTTCAAGCCGTGCATTGTCGAAGAGCATGTGCTGGACGGTGGCGAAGGTGACCGCCGCGGTGGCCGCGTGTTCGACGGCCACGCCGGCGGGGACCGGCACGCAGAGGCGGGCCGGCACCACCACCTCCTCCTGCGCGAAGCCATCGAGGTGAAAGCCGCGCAGCCCGGCCACCTGTTCGCAGAAATTGTCGCGGCCGGCGCGGCAGGCGGGGCATTGCCCGCAGGTCAGCGCGCCGTAGGGCACCACGCGCTGGCCCGGCCGCAGCGCAACCCCCGGTCCGGCCTCCAGCACTTCGGCCACCGCCTCCACGCCCACGGTGATGGGCAGCCTGCGCTGCGCGAAGGCCATGCCGCGGAAGCCCCAGAGGTCGAGATGGTTGAGACCGACCGCGAGCACGCGCAGCCGCACCTCCCCCTCCCGCGGCGGGGGTGGGGGCGGGATCTCGGTCAGGCGCAGGTCACGGTCGGCGAAGAGGCGAAGGGCGCGCATGGAGGGGCCGATAGCAGCGCCGGCGCCGGGCGCCAAACCGGCCCACCCGGTGGGAGGTGGGGCGGGAAGGCGGCTGCAGGCAACGAAATGCAACGCCCGCCCGCCCTGCAATATGACGCAAAGGAAGGCCCCCGTTGCACTCTGGGAAGGGGCAGCGGCTGTCCTATTCTGCGCTCCATGGAGGCCCAGCCGCATATTCTGGTTGTCGATGATGACCGCGAGATCCGCGACCTGCTCGCGCGTTTCCTCGAGAAACAGGGCATGCGCGTGACCACCGCGCGCGATGCGCGGGAGGCGCGGCGGCTCTGGCCGCTCGGGCGCTATCACATGGTGGTGCTGGACATCATGATGCCCGGCGAATCGGGGCTTGATTTCGCGCGCTGGCTGCGCAGCCACTCCCAGGTGCCGATCGTGATGCTGACCGCGATGGGGGAGGAGACCGACCGCATCGTGGGCCTGGAGCTCGGTGCCGACGATTACCTGCCCAAACCCTTCAACCCGCGTGAGCTGCTGGCGCGTATGCGTGCCATCCTGCGCCGGGCGAGCGGGGAGGGGGCGGGGCGCGAGCCGGACCAGCGCCCCTTCCGCTTCGCCGGCTGGACGCTCGAGCCGTCGCGCCGCCGCCTGCTCAATCCCGAAGGGGCGGAGGTGGCCCTGACCGGCGGCGAATATGAGCTGCTGGTGGCTCTGCTCGAGCGTCCGAACCGGGTGCTGACGCGCGATATGCTGATGGATATCCTGCGCGGGCGGCAGGCCGGTCCCTATGACCGGGCGATCGATGTCGCGGTCTCGCGCTTGCGGCGCAAGCTCGAGGATGACGGGCGCAACCCGCAGCTGATCAAGACCGTCCGCGGCGGGGGCTATGTCCTGGCCACACCGGTCGAGCGCGGATGAGGCTCTGGCCACGCTCCCTGGCCGGGCGCACGGCGGTCGTGCTGCTCATCGGGCTGATGGCGGTGCAGGGCATCGGGCTGACCATCCACGCCCTCGACCGGCTCGAGCTGCAGGCGCTCGTGCAATCGCGCGAGATCGCAAGCCGCCTCTTCGGCCTCTGGCGCAATCTCGTCATGCTCCCGCCCGACCGGCGCGCGGCGCTGCTCGCCGAGTTCGAGCTGCCCGCCGGCGTCTCGGCGAGCTACGATGCCCAGCCCGCGGTGCAGCCGGGCATGCCGCCGCCGGCGCCGGAGGTGATGCAGCGCTACCGCCTGCAGGGCCTCGGCCCGGCGCTCGGGCCCCCGCGCATCCGTCCGCGGGAGGTGCTGGCGGCCGCGCTGCCCGGGCAGGGCTTCCTGTTGTCGCTGCGCATGGCCGACGGTGGCTGGCTCAACCTGCGCGTCCAGCCGCCGCCGCCCAGGCCCTGGCACAGCGAGACCTTCCTTGCGGCCTTCATCGCGATGAGCCTCTGCGCCGCGCTGCTCATCCTGTGGGGGGTGCGGCGGATGACCCGTCCGATCACGGAACTCGCCGCCGCGGCCGAGGCGCTGGGCCGCAACGTCAATGCGCCCCCGCTGCCGGAGACCGGTCCGAGCGAGACCGCCCGCGCGGCCCATGCCTTCAACACCATGGCAAGCCGCATCCGCCGCTTCGTCGAGGACCGTACCCAGATGCTGGCCGCGATCGGCCATGACCTGCGCACGCCGATCACCCGCCTCAGGCTGCGCGCCGAGTTCATGGAGGATGAGGAGCAGCGGCGGAAGATGCTGGCTGATCTGGCGGAGATGGAGGCGATGATCGAGGCGACGCTGGCCTTCGCGCGCGAGGATGCCGATGCCGAGCCGGCGGTGCGCTTCGATCTGGCCGCCCTTTGCCAGACCGTGCTGGACGAGGCCGCCGATGCCGCCCCGGACCGGGCCGAGGCCCTGCGCTATGCCGGGCCGGAGCGGCTGTCCGCCACCGGCCGGCCGGCCGCGCTCAAGCGCGCGATCGCCAATCTGGTCGGCAATGCGCTGGCCTATGGCGGGGCGGCGCGCGTGACCCTATCGGTGGAGGGTGGCATGGCGCGGATCGCCATCGACGATGACGGGCCGGGCATACCGCCGGCCGAACTCGAGCGGGTCTTCCAGCCCTTCCGCCGGCTGGAGGACAGCCGCAACCGCGAGACCGGCGGCACCGGCCTCGGCCTGACCATCGCGCGCAACATCCTGCGCGCGCATGGGGGGGATGTGACGCTGGTCAACCGGCCGGAGGGCGGGCTCAGGGCGCTCGCGGTGCTGCCGCTGGCCGGCGGCTGATCACTCCGCCCGCAGATGGGCCTGCCGGATCAGCGCGCCCCAGCGGTCGCGCTCGCGCCGGATCAGCTCGCCGAAGGCCTCGGGGGTGCCGGGGGCGGGCTCGGCGCCTTCGGCCTCGAGCCGCGGCCGCAGCCGCTCGCTGAGCAGGATCCGGGCGCTTTCCCCGTTCAGCCGATCCACGATCGGGCGCGGCGTGCCGGCGGGGGCGACCAGCCCATACCATTGCACAGCCTCGAAGCCCGGCAGGCCCTGTTCGGCGATGGTCGGGATCTGCGGATCGCTCGCCAGCCGCGAGAGCGAGGAGACGCCGAGGGCGAGCAGCTGCCCGGCCCGGACGGGGGGCAGGATGGGCGGCCCGCCCGTCATGGTGAGGTCGATCGTGCCGGCGAGCAGATCGGTGATCATGGGCCCCGTCCCGCGATAGGGGACATGGGTCATCTCCACCCCGGCGGCGAGGCAGAGCGCCACCATGCCGATATGCGCCGCCGAGCCGTTGCCGCCCGACCCGTAGGTCAGCTCCCCGGGGCGGCGGCGGGCCAGGGCGAGCAGTTCGGGCAGGCTGCGCGCCGCGACCCGGCGCGGGTTGACCGCGAGCACGCTCGGCACCACCGCAACCAGCACGATGGGCTGGAAGGAGGCGACCGTGTCGAAGCTGAGGTTGCGGTAGAGGCCCGGGTTCACCGCCAGGGTGCCGATATGGCCCATCATCAGCGTATAGCCGTCGGGGGCGGCGCGTGCCGCCTGCTCGGTGCCCAGGGTGCCGCCGGCACCGGGGCGGTTTTCCACGACGAAGGGCTGGCCCAGCGCTTCCTGCAGCTCGGCCGCCATGGCGCGCGCCAGGATGTCGGTGGTCCCGCCCGGGGTGAAGGGGACGATGATGCGCACCGGCCGCTCGGGCCAGCGTGCCGCTTGTGCCGGCACGGCTCGGGGCAGCAGCAACGGCAGGGCGAGCGCCGAAAGCGCGGCGCGCCGGCCCAGGCGGGCTTGCGGCCGGGTGGCGTGGCGAATCATGGGCGTCTCCTCTCCCTCACGCCCGGAGGCGGCGTCAGGGCTGCTATCGCGAAACCTGCGCCTTGTGAACGCCGCAGCCGCCACGGGTCTGGCGGCTGCGCCTGCGCCCCAAGCGGCAGAGCCGCCGCCGCCTGCCCGCAGCAGCACGGGTGCGGCGGGCAGGGCTGCCGCTATCCGCCCAGGCGCAGGTTCAGCTCGCGCACCGTCTCGATCTCGCGCTCGTTCTCCTCGATCACGGAGGCCGCATAGGCCTCGGGGTCGAGGTAGCGCACGGGCATGTCGAAGCGGCGCAGCACGGCGAGATGCGCGGGGTCGAACAGCGCGGCCTTGAAGGCATCGTGCAGGATGCCGACCACGCGCGGCTCCATCCCGCGCGGGCCGGCGAAGCCGTAGGCGCTGTCGCTGTAGACATCCCAGCCGAAGTCGCGGAAGGTCGGCACATGAGGGAAGCGCTCGGCGCGGGTGGCGGTGTAGACGGCAAGCAGGCGCAGCCGCCCCTCCATCACCATATCCGCCCAGGCCGAGGTCTCGGCGCTGAAGTGGATGTTGCCGGCGAGCAGGGCTGAGAGGTTGGGCGCGGCACCGCGGAAGGGCACGGCGGTCCATTCCACACCCACCACCCGGGCGAGCCGGCGCATCACCACATCCGTCGTGTTCGCCCCCGGCGTGCCGTAGAAGAGGCTGCCCGGATGGCGCCGCGCGTGGTCGACCAGCTCGACCATGCTGCGCCAGGGGGCATCGGGGCGCACCACCACCCCGCCCATATAGCCGGCGATGCGGATCACCCAGGTGAAGTCGCGCAGCGGATCATAGGGCGGCTGCTGACCGTTGGCGCGCATCAGGGCGGCGAAGCGGAAGACACCGAGCGGCATCTGGCTGAGCGTATAGCCGTCGGGCCGGGCCTCGCGGGCCAGATGCTGCGCCCCCATGGTGCCCGAGGCGCCGGGGCGGTTTTCCACCACCACCGGCTGGCCGAGATGGCGGGCCGCGATCTCGGCGATGGTGCGCATCTGGATGTCGGTCGCCCCGCCTGGCGTCCAGGGAACGATCAGCCGGATCGGTTTTTCGGGGAAGCGCCCCTGGGCGAGGGCGGGGCTGGCCAGCGGCAGCGCACAGACGGCGCGGCGCGGCAGGATCATGGCGGTCTCCTCCTTGCGGGAGGGGGCTTCTGGCGGCCCCCCTTCCCGCGGCGAGCCTGCCCCCGCCGCCGCGCTGCCTGCAAGCGGAAAGCGCAGGCTGCCCGGTCAGGACAGCCGGATGCCGAGCCGCGTGATCAGTTCGCGCTCCTCGCGCATGATCCGCTCGACATCGGCGCGATAGGCGGCGGCATCGAGCGGCATCGGCACCATGTCGAACCGGTCGAGCACCTGCAGATGCGCCGGATCCATCAGCGCATCGAGGAAGGCATCCTGCAGGATGCGCACGATGCGCGGCTCCATCCCGCGCGGGCCCGCGAAGCCGTAGGGGCTGGCCGAGACGATGTCGAAGCCGCTCTCGCGCAGGGTGGGCACCTCGGGGAAGCGCTTCGCGCGCTCGGGGCCCCAGGTGGCCAGCACGCGCACCCGCCCCTCGAGCGCCAGCGGTGCCCAGGCCGAGCTGTCGGCCAGCACATCGGTCTGGCCGGCGAGCAGGGACTGGATGTTCTCCGAAAAGCCGCGGAAGGGAACATGCGTCCACTCGATCCCGGCGCGCTGGGCGATCAGCTCCATGGTCAGGTGGAGCGAGGTGCCCACCCCCGGCGTGCCGTAGGTGATGCGGCCGGGGTGGCGTCGGGCATGCTCGATCAGCTCCCCCAAGCTGCGCCACGGCGCATCATGCCGCACCACCGTGCCGAACAGGTAGCCGGTCAGGTGCACGATGTAGGTGAAATCGGTCAGCGGGTCGAACAGAGGGCGGCTGTTGAGCAGCGGCTGGCGGAAGACGCTGATCGGCATCTGGCTGATGGTGTAGCCGTCGGGGCGGGCGGTCAGCAGCGCCTGGGCGCCGAGCACGCCGCCCGCACCGGGCCGGTTCTCCACCACCACGGGCTGGCCCAGACGGCGCGAGGCAGCCTCCGCCAGGGCGCGCATCTGCACATCGGTGGTCCCGCCCGGCGGCCAGGGGCAGAAGAGGCGGATCGGTGAGGTCGGGAACGGGGCCTGCCCGAGGGCCGGCGCGGTGAGGGCGGGCAAGGCGAGCAGGGCGCGGCGGGTCGGGCGGATCATTGGACTTCCTCCTGCGATAGATCTTGCCTTGGATATGGCGCGCGCTGCCTGCCCGGGCAACCTTGTGCCCTGGCGGCGGAGGCGGGCCGCAAGCTGCGGGTCGGCCGATGCGCGGGCCGCAGCGCTGCCGCCTTCCTGCCCGCCGCGACGCTGGCCGGTCGGACCGGCCCGGCCGCTGGCGAGCGGCCCTTTCCCTTCGTTGCGGCAGGTCAGGGGGATCGGCAGCTCCCCGGCGGGGGCAGGCGGGCGCACGCCGGAGCGGCGGGCGGCGGGTGAGGCGAGGGCGCCGGTTGACCATCGCCCACACGAGGCGCAGGCTTGCGCCCTGCACGCCACTGCGAGATGCGAGGAACGCCGATGCTCGACATGCCGCGCCGCAAGGAACTGCGCATCAGCTCGATGCGCGACAAGGTCAGCCCGGCCGAATGGCAGGCCCGTGTGGATACCGCGGCCTGCTATCGGCTGATCGCCCTCTACGGAATGGACGATATGGGGGCCAATCACATCTCCACCCGCGTGCCGGGGGAGGGGCACAACTTCCTGATCAACCCCTACGGCATGATGTATGAGGAGATTACGGCCTCGAGCCTGATCAAGATCGACATCGAGGGCAACATC
>JANWYF010000097.1 GCA_025057055.1 Rhodovarius sp.
CCAGGTCGCGCCGACATGCACGGCACGGGTCAGCGGCTGCGCGTGCTCGGCCAGGTAATGGGGCCAGAACTCCTCGAAGCTGCGGAAGCCCTCGGCCATGACGCCCCCCCGCAGATCAACCGCCGGGAAGGCTAATGCGCGATCACCGCCCAGCGCAAGCGCGAGCTGCGCCCGGGCCCGCCGGCGCGGGCTCAGCATGCGCCGCTGCGCAGACCGGGATCAGCGGCAGCCGCGCTCAGCCCCCGGCTGGGCGTGGGACATCCCCCCTCCCCTACGCTGCCCCGAAGCGGTCGCGGGCCTACAGGGCGGCGAAAGCCATCCCCTCTGCGCGTGAGGCCCCACACCCGAGGCGAAGGCCGGCGGGGCAGGCAGGGGCGGCCGGGAGAGCCGATCGCCTCCCCGCCGATGGATCGCTGCACCGCGGCTGCCCGAGTCCCCCCTCCACCCCCCCCGCGCGCTGCCGCCAGCAGCCTCAGCTGCGGCCGCCGCGCGGGGCGAGAGATGGGTCGCGGGAGCTGGTGGTGCTGCCGGAGAGGATCGAACTCTCGACCTCTCCCTTACCAAGGGAGTGCTCTACCACTGAGCTACGGCAGCGGCCGGGCGGGCATTGCCACGCCCGGCGGCCGAGTGCAACCCGCAGCCGTGCCGCCGCGGTGCCGCCGGCCTCTTGACGAGGGGCGGCGCCCTGGGCAGGCGGGGGTCATGGCACGCAAGCCCGATCCCTCCGCCGCGAACCGGGAGGAGCGGTTGGCCGCGGCGCTGCGGCGCAATCTGTTGCGGCGCAAGGCGCAGGCGAGGGCCCGGGCGGCAGCGCGCCCGGCCGACGGCGCCTCGCCGCCCCCCTCCCCCCCGCCGGTTGCCGACCGGCAGCGCGGCGGCTAGAGCCGGCATCGCACGCGCATCCGCCCGCGCCGGCCCTGCCCCGCGCGCCCCCGGGCCATCCGCCCCAAGGCCGCGGCGGGCAGCAGGGCCGCGGCGGGAATCGCGCGGGCATGCGATCCTTCCTCGGGGCGGGCGCAGCCGCCCTCAAGCGAGCAGAGCGCGGAACCGGCCGACCATGCCCATCATGCCCGATCACTGGATCCGCCGCATGGCGATCGAACACGGCATGATCGAACCCTTCGTGGAGGCGCAGCAGCGCCAGGGGGTGATCAGCTACGGCCTCTCCTCCTTCGGCTATGACGCGCGCGCGGCCGGGGAGTTCAAGATCTTCACCAATGTCGACAACGCCATCGTCGATCCCAAGGCCTTCAGCGAGCAGGGCTTCGTCACCCGCCGCGGGGATGTCTGCGTCATCCCGCCGAACTCCTTCGTGCTGACCCACACGATCGAGTATTTCCGCATACCGCGCGATGTGCTGGTGATCTGCCTCGGCAAATCCACCTATGCGCGCTGCGGGCTGATCGTGAACGTGACGCCGCTGGAGCCCGAATGGGAAGGCCAGGTGACGATCGAGATCAGCAACACCACGCCCCTGCCGGCCAAGGTCTACGCCAACGAGGGGATCTGCCAGTTCCTCTTCCTCAAGGGTGAAGCCCCGCCCGAGATCAGCTACGCCGACCGCGGCGGCAAATATATGGGACAGCGCGGCGTGGCGCTGCCGCGGCTGCGATGATCAGCACACCGCCTCGCGCATCGGGGGCGGGCGGCTGCCGCCCGGCCCGAGCCCTGCTGCCCCGCTGCCACCAGGCGCCATGGGCAGGGGTGGCGGGCGGGTTGCGCGCACTGCCGGCAGCGGCCGCGGAGATCCCGGCCCCGGCCGGTTGCGGCGCCCGGGGCCTGCGCGCAGCCTTCCCCACCGCCCGGCTTCCGCAGCCCGGCCGAGACGCGCCCTTGGCGGCGGCGGGCGGGCTCCTTGCGCAGGCCCGGCGCGCCCGCCGCATCCGGCAGCCTTCCGCGATGGGATGGCGCAGGGCAGCGCGCCCGCGTGGCGCCCGCCGCCGCAAGCGGCCTGCGGCGATGGGGCGCTAGCATGGACCGCATCCGCATCCGCGGCGGGCGCAGGCTTTCGGGGCGGATCCCGGTCTCCGGCGCCAAGAACGCCGTGCTCGCCCTGATGCCAACGGCGCTGCTGGCCGAGGCGCCGCTCGTGCTCTCCAATGTGCCCGACCTCGTGGATGTGCAGACCATGTCGGCCCTGCTGCGCGAGCTCGGCATGACGGTGGAGCATGACCGGGCGGCGCGGCGCCTCGTCATCGCCGGCCCGGCCAAGGCGCATGAGGCGCCCTATGACATCGTGCGCAGGATGCGCGCCTCGGTCCTTGTGCTCGGGCCGCTGCTGGCGCGCTATGGGGTGGCGCGTGTCTCGCTGCCCGGCGGCTGTGCCATCGGCACCCGGCCGGTCGATCTCCACCTCAAGGGGCTCGAGGCGATGGGCGCCGAGATCGCGGTCGAGGGCGGCTATATCGAGGCCCGCGCCCCCCGCGGGGGCCTGCGCGGGGCGCGCATCATCTTCCCCTTGGTCTCGGTCGGCGCGACCGAGAACCTGCTGATGGCGGCCACCCTGGCCCAAGGGGAGACAGAGCTGATCAACGCCGCGCGCGAGCCGGAGATCGAGGATCTCGCCCTCTGCCTGATGCGCATGGGCGCGCGCATCGAAGGCATCGGCACGGGGCGGCTCAAGGTGCAGGGCGTGCCCAGCCTGGGCGGAGCCGAACACCCGGTCCTGCCGGACCGGATCGAGGCCGGAACCTACGCCTGCGCCGCCGCCATCACCGGCGGCGACCTCCTGCTCGAGGGGGCGCGGCTGGATCACCTGGGTGCGGTCGCCCGCGTCCTGCGCGAGGCCGGCGTGGCGCTGCACGAGGAAGCCGGCGGCCTCAGGGTGACCCGCGCCAACGGCCTGCACGGCGTCGATGTCATCACCGAGCCCTTCCCCGGCTTCGCCACCGACATGCAGGCGCAGTTCATGGCGCTGATGTGCGTGGCCGAAGGGGCGGCGATGGTGACCGAGACGATCTTCGAGAACCGCTTCATGCACGTGCCCGAGCTCAATCGCATGGGCGCGCGCATCAACGTGCATGGCGCATCGGCCATCGTGCGCGGGGTGCCGGCCCTCTCCGGCGCGCCGGTGATGGCCACCGACCTGCGCGCCTCGGTCTCCCTCGTGCTGGCAGGGCTGGTCGCGCGCGGGGAGACCATCGTCAACCGCGTCTATCACCTCGACCGCGGCTATGAGCGGCTGGAGGAGAAGCTCGCCGCCGTCGGTGCCGACATCGAACGCCTGCGATGAGACCCCGCCCCACCCCCCGCGGGCCGCGACATCGCTGCGGCGCTGCCCCCTCGCCCCCGCCGCCCGCCCGCCCCGGATGACGCCATGGACCAGCCGCTGCCCGCCCCCGCCATCGCCGCCGCTACCGCGCCGCTTCTCATCGCCCTGCCCAAGGGCCGGATCCTGCGCGAGTTGCTGCCCTTGCTCGAGCGCGCCGGGCTCGCCCCCGCCCCCGATTGCGCCGATGAGGACAGCCGCCGCCTGCGCTTCGAGACCGCCGATTCCCGGATCGAGGTGATCCGGGTGCGCCCCTTTGATGTCGTCACCTTCGTCGCCCACGGGGCGGCACAGCTCGGCGTCGCCGGGGCCGATGTGCTGATGGAGTTCGACACGCCCGAGGTCTATGCGCCGCTCGATCTCGGGATCGCCGCCTGCCGGGTCTCGGTCGCCGGCCCGGCGGATGCGCCGGAGGAGGATATGGCCCGGCTGTCGCGCATCACCGTCGCGACCAAATATCCGAACATCGCGCGGCGGCACTTCGCCGCCCGCGGCATCCAGGCCGAGATCGTCCACCTCAACGGCGCGATGGAGCTTGCCCCCGCCCTGGGCCTCGCCCGCGTGATCGTCGATCTGGTCGCCACCGGGGCCACGCTGCGCGCCAATGGCCTGCGCGAGCGCGAAGTCATCGCCGAAGTCACCTCCCGCCTCATTGTCAACCGCTCCGCCCTCAAGACCATGCCGGATGAGATCTCGGCCCTGATCGCGCGCTTCCGCGCCGCGCTGCCCAGCCCATGAAGCTGCTCGCCACCGCCGATCCGGGCTTTCCTGCCGCCTTCGCCGCCCTGCTCGAGTCGGGGCGGGAGAGGATGGCGCGCGTCGATGCCGAGGTGGCGGCCCTGATCGCCGAGGTGCGCGCCCGCGGCGATGCCGCGCTGTGCGACCTCACCGCCCGCTTCGACCGCTGGCAGCCGAAGGCCGCGGCCGATCTGCGCGTCAGCGAGGCCGAGCTGGCTGCCGCCGAGGCGCAGGTGGAGCCTGGCTTGCTCTCCGCCCTCGACCTCGCGGCGCAGCGGATCGAGTCCTTCCACCGGGCGCAGCTGCCCGCCGATCTCACCCTCGATGATCCGGCGGGCCTGCGGCTTGGCCTGCGCTGGATCCCGCTCGATGCGGTCGGCCTCTATGTGCCGGGGGGCAAGGCGGCCTATCCCTCCTCGGTGCTGATGAATGCCATCCCGGCACGTGTGGCGGGGGTGCGGCGGGTGGCGATGTGCGTCCCGGCGCCGGAGGGTGCGCTCAACCCGCTGGTCCTGGCCGCCGCCCGCCGCGCCGGTGTGACCGAGGTCTTCCGCCTCGGCGGGGCCCAGGCGGTTGCAGCCCTCGCCTATGGCACGGACAGCATCGCGCCGGTCGATCGCATCGTGGGCCCCGGCAATGCCTATGTCGCGGAAGCCAAGCGGCAGGTGTTCGGCCGCGTCGGCATCGATTCCATCGCCGGCCCGTCGGAGGTGGTGGTGCTGGCCGATGCCGCCAACAACCCCGACCACGTCGCTATGGACCTGCTGGCCCAGGCCGAGCACGACGAGGCGGCGCAGGCGATCCTGATCACCGACGATGCCACCTTCGCGCGGCGTGTCATGGCGGCGGTCGAGGCTGCCCTGGCCGATCTGCCACGGGCGGCGATCGCCGGCGCCTCCTGGCGGGATCATGGCGCGGTCATCCTGGTGCGCGACTGGACCGAGGCGGTGGAGCTGACCAACCGGCTGGCCCCCGAACACCTGCAGGTGATGGTCGCGGATCCGGAGGCGCTCTTCGCCCGGATCCGCCACGCCGGCGCGGCTTTCCTCGGCCGCTGGTGCCCGGAGGCGGTGGGCGACTACATCGCCGGGCCGAATCACGTGCTGCCCACCGGCCGGTCGGCACGCTATGCTTCCGGCCTGTCGGTCTTCGACTTCCTCAAGCGCACGACCTGGGTCGCGGCCGAGGAGGCGGGGCTGAAGGCGCTGGGCCCGGCGGCCATCGCCCTGGCGCGGGCCGAGGGGCTGGAGGCCCATGCCCGCTCCATGGCGCTGCGGCTGCAGGGCGACCGCCCCGGGGCCGAGGATCGCGGTCGGAGGGGAGAGTGAGCATGCTGCGTCCCGCTGCTCTGGGGCTTCTGGCCCTCCTGGTCTCGGCCGTGCCGGCGCTGGCGCAGTGGCGGGAACCGCCGCGGTCGATGCCGGCGCGGGCGACGGCCTGCACCGTCTCGCGGGTCATCGATGGGGATACGATCCGCTGCCGGGAT
This sequence comes from Rhodovarius sp., assembly GCA_025057055.1. Taxonomy (GTDB): domain Bacteria; phylum Pseudomonadota; class Alphaproteobacteria; order Acetobacterales; family Acetobacteraceae; genus Rhodovarius. Next base: position 5,493 of record JANWYF010000097.1, read on the forward strand.
GGCCGGACGGTGCGGCTGCGCGGGGTGGATGCGCCGGAACGCGGAGAACCGCGGCACGCCGCCGCCACCCGCGCCCTGCAGCAGAGGGTGCAGGGCCGGACCGTGACGGTGGTGCCGCACCACCGCAGCCATGGCCGGGTGGTGGGGGATGTCCTGCTCAACGGCCGCAATGTCGGGCGGGAGATGCACGCCGCCGGCTGGTCGAAGCCGCGCAACGCCCGCCGCTAGAGCAGGGCGCAGGCGGCCGGGATCAGCGCGGGAGGGGGGAGGTCGCCTCCCGCTGCAGGCCGCCC
>JANWYF010000107.1 GCA_025057055.1 Rhodovarius sp.
TCCGCCGCGCGGATGACCGAGGCCTATCTCGCCATGGGCGCGGCGGGGATCACCATCCTCGGCGTGATGGGGGAGGCGCCGAAACTCACCGCGGAGGAGGCGCTGCGCTTCGCCCGCACGGTGCTCGCCGCCAATGCCGGACAGCTGCCCGTGCTGGTGGGCGTGCCGGCCAGCGGCTTCGCGCCGATGCGCGCGCTGGCCCAGGCGGTGATGGAGGCCGGCGCGGCAGGTGTCATGATCGCCCCGCCCCCCGGCCTGCGCGGCGGGGATGAGGCGGTGCTGGCCTGGCTGGCCGAGGCCTCGGCCGCCGTCGCCCCTGCCCCCTGGTGCCTGCAGGATTACCCCCAGGCCCATGGGGTTGCGATCACGCCTGCGATGGTGGCGCGGCTGGCCGCATCCGATCCGCGCCTCGTCATGCTCAAGGCCGAGGACTGGCCCGGCCTCGACAAGATCTCGGCCCTGCGCGCGCTGGAGGCGGCAGGAGAGATGCCGCGGCTCGCTATCCTCGGCGGCAATTCCGGCCTGTTCCTTCCGGAGGAGCTCGCGCGCGGCACCGATGGGGTGATGACGGGCTATGCCTTCCCCGAACTTCTCATCGCCGCCTGCCGCGAGGGTCCCACGGAGGCGCTGTGGGAGCGCTTCGAGGCGCATCTGCCGCTGATCCGCTTCGACAACCAGCCTGGCCTCGGCTTGGCCGTGCGCAAGCACATCCTGACCCGGCGGGGCCTCATCACCCATGAGACGCTGCGCCCCCCTGCGCCGCGGCTCTCCGAGGCCTCCCGCGCGGAGGTGGCCTTCCTCCTGCGCCGCCTGGCGCGGCGCGATCCCCTGGCGGCATCCCTGGCATGAACGACTTCCTTGCGATCGCGCGCGCGCGCGGCTTCATCCACCAGATCACCGACGAGGAGGGGCTCGCGCAGCGCCTGCGCGCGGGGCCGGTCAGCGCCTATGTCGGCTACGACTGCACCGCCGATTCGCTGCATGTCGGGCATCTGCTCTCCATCATGCTGCTGCGCTGGTTCCAGGCCTGCGGCCATCGGCCCGTGGTGCTGATGGGCGGGGGCACGACCAAGATCGGCGATCCCTCGGGCCGTGATGAGACCCGCCAGCTGCTGAGCGAGGAGACGATCGAGGCCAACAAGCGCAGCATCCGCCGGACCTTCGCCCCCTTCCTGCGCTTCGGCGAGGGACCGTCCGATGCGATCATGCTCGACAACGCGGAATGGCTGGATGAGCTGCGCTACATCCCCTTCCTGCGCGAGGTCGGTCGGCATTTCAGCGTCAACCGCATGCTGAGCATGGACAGCGTGCGGCTGCGGCTGGAGCGCGAGCAGCCGCTCTCCTTCATCGAGTTCAACTACATGCTGCTGCAGAGCTACGATTTCCTCGAGCTCCACCGCCGCTACGGGGTCATCCTGCAGATGGGCGGGTCCGACCAGTGGGGCAACATCGTCATGGGCGTGGACCTGATCCGCCGCATGGCCCATGCCGAGGCCTTCGGCCTGACCACCCCGCTGCTGTCCACCGCCTCCGGCCAGAAGATGGGCAAGACGGCGCAGGGGGCGGTATGGCTGTCGGCCCATCGCCTCTCGCCCTTCGACTATTGGCAGTTCTGGCGCAACACGGAGGATGCGGATGTCGGCCGCTTCCTGCGCCTCTTCACCGAACTTCCGCTTGCGGAGATCGCCCGGCTGGAGGCGCTGCGCGGGGCCGAGATCAACGAGGCCAAGAAGGTGCTGGCCACCGAGGCGACGGCGCTGTTGCACGGGCGCGCGGCGGCCGAGGCCGCGGCCGAGACGGCACGGCGCACTTTCGAGGAAGGCGGCGCCGGCGACGAACTGCCGCGCATCCCGGTCGGTGCCGGCATGACCGTGATGGCCGCGCTGGTCGCCGCCGGCTTTGCCAAATCCAACGCCGAGGCGCGGCGCCATGTCGCGGGCGGGGGCGTGCGGGTGGATGACGAGGTGGTGGCCGATCCGATGCAGCTCGTGCGCGCACCGGCCAAGCTGAGCTTCGGGCGCAAGCGCCACGCCCTCCTGGTCGAGGGCTGAACCGCAGCTCCGGCGGCGGGCCGAGCCGACCGCCGGCCCCGGCCGCCGGCAGGCGCCATGGCGGCCAAAGCTTGCAGAAGCTGCGGCCTATCCCCGCACAGCCCGCGGCGATCGCGGCGCCCGGGGCCGTGCCCGAGGCGGAGCGCAGGCGCTGCACGCGACCCGGCGCTGATCAGAGCATGCGCAGCAGCATCCCATCACGCCGGATCGCGTGATGCCAGATGGCGGCGGCGACATGCGCCAGCAGCAGCGGCAGGATCAGCCAGGCCAGCACCTGATGTGCCCCGAGCAGCACCCAGGCCAGGGCTTCCTGCTTGTCCATGAATTTCGGCAGGTCGATGAAGCCGAGATAGGCCGTCGCCCCCTGCATCGGAAAGCCGAAGGCATTGGTGGCGAAGAAGCCGAGCAGCGGCTGCAGCACCAGCACGGCATAGAGGGCATGATGTGTCCCCTTCGCCAGCCGGCGCAGCGGCAGCGGCAGATGCTCCGGCAGCGGCGGCGGTGGGCGCCATTGCCGCCAGGCGATCCGCGCGAGGGAGAGGAGCAGGATGGTCAGGCCCAGGCTCTCATGGATCGCGTAGAAACCGAGCTTCGAGGCATCGCGCACATGGGCGATGGTGAAGCCGCTCGCCAGTGCCATCGCCATCAGCGGTACGGTCACCCAGTGGAAGACCTTGGCGACCGGATCGTAGCTGCCATCGGGGTGGCGGGGGTCGGCATCCATGGCGCGACGCTGCCCCAGCGGGCTGCGCCATGGCAAGGAAAAGCCGGATGATGGCGCTGCATGCCGATTGGTCGGTGCAGCCGGCCAAGCGCGTCTTTGCCCTGGCCCGGCGCGGGGCCGCGGGGTGGCGGGCGGAAGCCCCGCGGCCCGTCGGGGATCCGGCGCAGCTGTTGGCCGGGCTGCTGGCCGAAGGCGTGCCGCTGGCCGTCGGCCTCGATCTGCCGCTCGGCCTGCCGCGTGCCTATGCCGCCGGCTGTGCGGAGGAGGATTTCCCCTCCTTCCTGCGCGGACTGGCCGATCGGCCCGGCTTCTTCGCGGTCAATGAGACGCTGGCCACCGTCGGGCGCGATCGGCCCTTCTACCCGGCGCGGGGCGTCAAGGGCATGACGCGGCTCTCGCTTGCTCAGGCGCTCGGGCTGCCCGATGCGGCGGCCCTCTGCCGCTGGTGCGACCTGGCCACCGCCGAGCGCCCGGCCGGGGCGCCGCTGTTCTGGACGCTGGGCGCCAACCAATCGGGCAAGGCCGCCATCGCCGCCTGGCGGGACTGGCTGGCACCCGCCCTGGCGGCCGGCGCACCCTATGCGCTCTGGCCCTTCCAAGGGGGGCTGGTCGATCTGCTCGCCCCCGGCCGCGCCGTGCTGGCCGAGGTCTATCCGGCCGAGGCGCTCCGCCAGCTTGGCCTCAGGCTGTCAGGCAGCAAGCGCGATTGCGCGGCGCGGCGGGCGCTGGCGCCGGGGCTTCTTGCCGCGATGCGCCGGCTGGGCGTCGAGCCCGCTCCAGACATGCGGGAGGCGATCGAGGCGGGCTTCGGCACTGGTCCTGACGGAGAGGATCGGCTGGACTGCACCCTCGGCCTGCTCTGCCTGATCCAGGTGCTGGAGGGTGCGCGGCCCGATACGGTGCCGGAGGATGACTGGGTGCGCCGGTGGGAGGGCTGGGTGCTCGGCCAAGCCGCCCTGCCGCGCGGGCTGTCTCAGCGCGGCGGATAGAGGCCCGCCGCCTCGGCCGCCTGCCGCGCCAGGGTGGTGGTGAGCGCGAGCAGCGGGGCGGCCACGCCGGCCTCGGCGCCGAGAGCGAGCGGGATGCGGAAGAGGGCGTCGATCTCCATCGGGCGCCCGGCCTCGAGATCCTGCGGGATGGAGGGCTTGTGCGGCGTGTCGTGGCTCGCCGCGATGCGCTCCGCCGCGCCGGTCGGCACCTGCACGCCGAGGGCGCGGGCGATCGCGATCGCCTCCTCCATCATCGTGATCGCCGCCCGGCGCAGCACCGGTTCGGCCAAGGTCTCGCGGATGCTGCGACGCGAGAGGAGGCAGAGCGGGCCGGTCGCCAGATTGCCGATCAGCTTGGTCCAGATCTCGAGGCGGATGTCGGAGACCGCCTTGGCCGCCATGCCCCCCGCGGCCACCGCCTGCACCAGGGCCTCGGCCCGCCGGGTGAGGCGCCCGTCCGGCTCGCCGATCAGCAGGCGCGAGCTGCGGCTGTTGACCGCAATCACCCCCGGTGCCGTGACGGTGCAGGCCGACCAGATCACGCCGCCGAGCGTGCGGGCGATGCCGATTCGCTCGCGCAGCGCCCCGCCGGGATCGAGCGCCTCGATACGCCGGCCGGCCTGGTCGGTGCCGTCGAAATACCACCAGGGAATGCCGTTCATGACGAAGGCCACCGCGGTCTCGGGGCCGAGCAGGGGGCCGATATCGGCTGCGACGGCGGGCAGGGCCGTCTGCTTCGTCGTCACCAGCACCGCATCCTGCGGGCCGAGTTGCGCGGGGCTGCCGATGCGCGGCCGTGCTGTCAGCACGCCATCGGGGGCATGGACAGTGAGGCCGCGTTCGGCGATCGCCTCCGCCTGGGCGCCGCGGGCCACGACCGACACCTCTGCCCCGCCCCGGGCCAGCCGCACCGCGAGATGCCCGCCGATCGCGCCTGCGCCGAAGACGCAGATGCGCATCACGCCCCCCCTGCGCTGGGGCGCAGGCTGCGCAGCATCTCGACCGCGGCCGCAACCAGGGCGGCCACCAGCCGGGCGCCGAGAGCGGCGGTCGCCCCCTCCGTCCGGCTGGCCTCGAGACCCTCCGGGGCGGCCTCGGCCAGGCGCATGGGCACGCCGAATCGGAGGCCGCCGGCCGCAACCGCGCCGAGGCCAGCCGCCGGCAGCCCGAACACGGGCCGCGGCGCCGCCGCCGTGGTGACATCGGGGCCGCAGAGGTCGGGCAGCAGATGGCGCGCCACCGCCAACACCGGCGCCCCGCCATGGCCGACCGCCGCCGGATCGACACCGAGGCCGGGCAGCAGCGCGGCCGCCTCGCGCCACAGGTGCAGCGCCGGTGCGATCAGCCCCCGGGCCTCGCGCAGCCGGCGCTGCGCGGCCTCGATCGCCCCGATATTCCCGCCATGGCCGTTGAGGATCAGGATCCGCTGCGCGCCGCCGGCGGCGAAACAGGCCAGCAAGTCGTAGAGAAGGGCGGCGAGCGTCTCCGGCTCGATCGCCGCGGCACCTGGAATGCCGGCGAAGAAATCCGCTCCGCCATAGGCGAGGGGTGGGGCGATCAGCGCGTCATCCCCGGCCTGCTGCAGGCTGCGGGCGATCTCCTGGGCGATCGCCTCGGCCAGCAGATAGTCGCCCATCGGGGCGGCCGGGCCGTGGCTTTCCGTGCTGCCGGCCGGCAGGATCAGCGCCGCGCCGGCGGCCAGGCGTGCAGCCACCTCTGGTGCGCGCAGCCGGGCGATCGCTGGCTCCCTCATCGCAGCAGATCGACCGCGATGCGGCAGAGCGCCTGCACGCCTTGGGCGATGCAGCCCTCATCGGGCTGGTAGCGCGCGTTGTGCAGCCGATCCTCCCGCCCCGGTGCACCGCTGCCGACCAGCAGGTGGAAGGAGGGCACGCGGTCGGCAAAGGCGGAGAAATCCTCGGCCCCCATGGAGGGCTCGCGCTCGAGGGGAGGGGTGTCGAACTGCGCCGCGAGGCTGGCCACCGCCCTCTCGAGCAGCGCGGGATCGTTGACGAGGCTCGGCACCATCCGTCGGTAGCTGAGCTCCACCCCCACCCGCAGCCCGGCGGCGATGCCCTCGCAGAGGCGGCGGATCGCGGCCTCGGCCACCTCGCGGGCCTCCCTGTGCAGGGTGCGCACCGTGCCCTTCAGCGCCACCCGCTCGGGGATGATGTTGTAGGTCGAACCGCCCTGCACCATGCCGACCGTGACCACGCAGGGATGGGTCGGCTTCTGCTCGCGCGAGACGACGGTCTGCAGCTGGGTGATCAGCTGGGCGGCGGCGATGATCGGGTCGATAGCGGCATAGGGATGGGCGGCGTGGCCGGATTTGCCCTGGAGCGTGATGTCGAAGCGGTCGGAGGCGGCGAGCGCCGCCCCGCGTACGAAGCCGAGGCTGCCCACCGGCATGTCCGGCATGTTGTGAAAGCCCAGCGCCATGTCGATGCCTTCGGCCGCACCGTCGGCGATCATCGCCTCGGCGCCCTCCAGCAGTTCCTCGGCCGGCTGGAAGATCAGGCGCACCGTGCCGGCGAGCTGATCGGCCATGCCGGAGAGCACCGCCGCCACCCCGAGGAGGGTGGCGGTGTGGATGTCATGGCCGCAGGCATGCATCCGGCCGGGGATGGTGCTGGCGAAGGGAAGGCCGGTTTCCTCCTCGATCGGCAAGGCGTCCATATCAGCGCGGATGGCGAGCACCGGCCCGGGCCGGGCGCCTCGGATCTCTCCCACCACGCCGGTGCGGCCGACCCCGGTCCGGTGCGGGATGCCGAGACGGGCCAGTTCGGCGGCGACGATGCCAGCGGTGCGTCGCTCCTCGAAGCCGAGTTCGGGATGGGCATGGAGGTCGCGGCGGAGCGCGATGAGCGCGGGGGCGAGGCGCTCCGCGGCCTCTGCGAGGCTGGGCGCCGGATCATTGGACAGGGGCATATTTTCGGCTCTGTGCAAGGAGAGGGCAGAATCGGTTCGGGCAGCCGCCTTGTCCAGACAGGCCGCTTGATCCGGAACGGGCACCTTGGCATAGGCCGCGCGTCGCGTCCGGAGGGAACGGTGCCAAGGAGGATCTTCTATCACGCCGCCGTGCGGCTGCATCCATCATACGCAGCCTCGCCCCCCGGCATGCAGATCCTGTCGCATTCTGTCGCTCCGCACGCCATCATCTTGCGCGGCGGGCTGGACGCGCGGGTCGTATTCGGCAAGATGCCGCCGGTTTTCGGGTGCCGGTCGAACGGCGCCGCGGGCCGAGGCGGTCTGGGAAAGGCGGACGCATGAAGATCAATCAGAAGGACCTCGTTGCCGGGGCGTTCTTCATCCTGATGGCGGTCATCGGGCTGTGGCTGAACCTCGAGCACAATATGGGCACGGCCCGGCGGATGGGTCCGGGCTATATGCCCTGGCTGACCTTTTGGGCGCTGATCATCCTGGCCTTCCTGGTGATCGTGAACGCCTTCACGGGTGAGGCCGAGAAGCTCACCCGCTGGACGGGGCAGGAGATCTGGAGCGTCATCGCCGGCGTTGCGGTCGGCTTTGCGGTCTGGTGGGCGGCGCGCAGCCTTGGGGGGTTTTTCGCGCTGGGCTACAACGCGGTGGGCTTCGGGTTGCTGGCGGGCTTCCTGGTCGCCGCTGTCGCACCGGGCTGGCGCTATCTGGCGCTGATCTGCGCCTGCATGTGCGTCTTTGCCCTGATGCTGGAAAAGCTCGGCTTCTTCCTGGCGCTGACCGGCACGATCGTGATGTCCTGCTTTGCCGAGCGCGAGCATCTGCGCAAGCCGGCCGGCATCCTGGGCACGGTGGTGTTCCTGCTCGTGCTCTGCTGGTTCGTCTTCATCTACGAACTTGATATCCGCGTGAATCTCTGGCCGCAGCTCTGAGGAGGGGGCGACATCCATGGAACTTCTGCTGGCCAACCTCGCGCACGGCTTCGGCGTCGCGCTCTCCTTCCAGAACCTGTTCTTTGCGCTGCTGGGCGCGCTGATCGGCACCGCGATCGGGGTGTTGCCGGGCATCGGGCCGGTGGCCACCATCTCGCTGCTGCTGCCGATCACCTTCGGCTTGCCTGCCACCACCGCCATCATCATGCTGGCCGGCATCTATTACGGCGCGCAGTATGGCGGTTCGACCACCTCGATCCTGCTCAACCTGCCGGGCGAGGTGTCGGCCGTCGTCACCACGCTCGAGGGCTACAAGATGGCCCGCAACGGGCGGGCCGGGGCGGCGCTGGCCATCGCGGCCATCGGCTCCTTCTTCGCCGGTTCGGTGGCGACCGTGCTGGTCGCCGCCTCGGGCCCGCTGTTGACCCAGGTCGCGCTCTCCTTCGGGCCGGCGGATTACTTCTCCCTGATGCTGCTCGGCCTGATCATCGCCTCGGTGCTCGCGCAGGGCTCCGTGATCAAGGCGATCGGGATGGTGGTGCTGGGCGTGGCGCTGGGCTTGGTCGGCACCGATGTGCAGACCGGGCAGCAGCGTTTCACCTTCGGCATTCCGGAACTGTCCGACGGCATCGGCTTCGTGCCCATCGCCATGGGCATGTTCGGCATCGCCGAGGTCATCCTGAACCTCGAGCGGCCGGAGGCCCGCAATGTGCTGACCACCAAGGTGGGCAGCCTGTTCCTGACGCGCGAGGAGGTGAAGCGCTCGATCGCGCCGGTGCTGCGCGGCACGGTGCTCGGCAGCCTGCTCGGCATCCTGCCGGGCGGCGGCGCCGCGCTCGCGTCCTTCGGCTCCTACATGCTGGAGCGCAAGGTCTCGAAGGGCCGCAACGAATTCGGCAAGGGCGCCATCGAGGGCGTCGCCGGCCCCGAATCGGCCAATAACGCGGCGGCGCAGACCTCCTTCATCCCGCTGCTCACCTTGGGCATCCCGAGCAATGCGGTGATGGCGCTGATGGTGGGCGCGCTGATCATCCAGGGCATCCAGCCCGGCCCGCGCATGGTCGAGGCGCAGCCCGACCTGTTCTGGGGCCTGATCGCCTCGATGTGGATCGGCAACGTGATGCTGCTGGTGATCAACCTGCCGCTGATTGGCATGTGGGTCCGCCTGCTGCGCGTGCCCTACAAGTTCCTCTACCCGGCCATCCTCGTCTTCTGCTGCATCGGCGTCTACTCGCTCAACAACAACGTCTTCGACGTCTACATGACGGTGCTCTTTGCGGTCTTCGGCTACTTCTGCGCGAAGCTGCGCATGGAGCCGGCGCCGATGCTGATCGGCTTCGTCCTCGGCCCCATGATGGAGGAGCACCTGCGCCGGGCCATGCTGCTCTCGCGCGGTGACTGGATGGTCTTTGTGCAGCGGCCGATCTCGGCCACGCTGCTCGGCATCGGCGCCTTTGCGCTGTTGATGATGCTGCTGCCCAATATCCGCCGCAGCAAGGACCGGGCCCTGGCCGAATAGCGCCGGGACGGCCTCGCGCCGCTCTGGCCTGACCGGCTGGCCTGGGATGGGTGATCACTCCGCCCGCGGCCAGCCGACCGGCCGGCAGCCGCGGCGGCCCGC
>JANWYF010000113.1 GCA_025057055.1 Rhodovarius sp.
AAGCCCATCGCCGTCAGCGCGGCTGCGCTTTCGGCCCGCAGGTCGGGGAAGATGCTGCCTTGCACGATGCCAAACAGCCCATAGCCGGGGCGGGGGATGAAGGCCCGCTTGCCGCGCTCGGCCCAGCGCATGGACAGCCGCATGGAGGCTGCCGCCTGCGCGTGGGTGGCCGGAAAAGGCGTGCACTCATCAAAGCTCATGCTGATCGTGGCATCGAGCAGGTGCTGGATCTCGATGCTGCGTTCCGGCGTCAGGCGGTGCCGGCTGCCGTCGATGTGGGATTGGAAGGTCACCCCGTCCTCATCCAGCCGGCGCAGCGCAGCCAGCGACATCACCTGGAACCCGCCGGAGTCGGTCAGGATCGGGCCCGGCCAGTCCATGAAGCGATGCAGCCCGCCCAGCCGCGCGACCCGTTCGGCGCCCGGTCGCAGCATCAGGTGATAGGTGTTGCCGAGCACGATGGATGCGCCGGTGGCGCGCACCGCATCGGCGGTCATGCCCTTGACCGTTCCGGCGGTGCCGACCGGCATGAAGACCGGCGTCTCCACCACGCCATGGGCGGTGTGCAGAAGACCGGCCCGGGCCATGCCGTCGGATGCGATCTGCTGCCAGAACAGGCTCATCGCCGGATCAAGAGGCTGGCATCGCCGTAGGAGTAGAAGCGATAGCCCTGGGCGATGGCGTGGGCGTAGGCAGTCCTGATCCGCTCCATGCCCATGAAGGCGCTGACCAGCATCAGCAGCGTCGACCGCGGCAGGTGGAAATTGGTCATCAGCGCATCGGCGGTGCTGAAGCGGTGGCCGGGCAGGAAGTAGAGGTCGGTCAGCCCGCGGAAGGGCGCGACCGGCCGCGCCGGATCGCCGGTGGCGGCGGTCTCCATCAGCCGCAGCATGGTGGTGCCGACGGCGATGATCCGCCGCCCCTCGGCGCGCGCCGCATTGATGGCCTCGGCCGCCTCTGGCGTGATCTCGCCCCATTCGGCGTGCAGCTTGTGCTGGCGCGGATCCTCGGCGCGCAGCGGCAGGAAGGTGCCGGCGCCAATATGCAGCGTGAGCGCCACCCGCCTGACCCCCCGCGCCTCCAGCGCGGCCAGCAGTTCGGGCGTGAAATGCAGCGAGGCGGTGCTGGCCGCCACCGCCCCCGGCCTGCGCGCGAAGATCGTCTGGTAGTCGCGCGAATCGGACTCGGTCGGCCCATGCGGGCGCGAGATGTAGGGGGGCAGCGGCACCTCTCCGACCTGCTCGAGCGCCGCTGCGAGCTTCTCCTGATCCGGGCCGAAGTCGAGCAGCGCGGCCCCCGCCTCGGGCGCGGTGAGGACGCGGGCCGACAGCTCCGTTCCCTCGATCGTCAGCACATCGCCCGCGCGCACCCGCCGGGCGTTGCGCAGCAGCGCATGCCACACCCCGCCGCCTTCGGCGCGATTCAGCATCACCTCGATCCGCGCCGCGCCGCGCCGGGCAGTCAGCCGGGCGGGGATGACGCGGGTGTCGTTGACCACGAGCAGATCCCCGGGCGCCAGCACCTCGGGCAGGTCGCGCACCCGCCGATCCTCCAGCGCATCCGGGCGCACGACGAGCAGCCGGGCCGAGTCGCGCGGGCGGGCGGGCTCCTGGGCGATCAGCCCCTCGGGCAGGGCGTAGTCGAAATCGGAGGTGCGCAGTTCCATGGAAGGGCGGGGCTGCGGGGATCGGCGCCGGGCAGGTTCATCCGCCCGCCGCCTGCTGCTCCAGCGAGCGGATGATGTGCTCGGCCAGGCGCCGGGCGGGCAGGGAGAGCGGTTCGGCCGTCATCAGCGCAATCTCGGTATCGCGCAGATCGGGCCCGTCGGGAAGGATGGCAAGATCGGGCGGGACCATGCCGCGCGGCAGCACCGTCACGCCGAGACCCGCCCGCACCGCCGCCTGCGCCCCGGCCAGGGAGGTGCTGGTATAGGCCACCCGCCACCGCCGCCCCGCCGCATCCAGCGCCTGCATCGCCCGCCGGCGATAGACGCAGGGATGGGGGGAGACGACGAGCGGCAGCACGCCCGGGCGAGCGAAGGCATCGGGGCTCGCGGCGGCCCAGACCAGCGCCTCGCGCCAGACCCTGATGCCCGCGGCGGGGCCGGCCGGTTCGCGCTTGATCAGCACCACGTCGAATTCGGCCGCCCGGAAGCGCTCGACCAGATGGAGGGTGAGATCGGTCGTCACCTCCAGCGCGACGCGCGGATGCCCCTGGGCGAAGCGGGCCAGCACCCCGGCGAGGTGGGTGGTGGCGAAATCCTCGGGCGTGCCGAGCCGCACCAGCCCCTCTATCCCCGCCTCGGCCAGTCGCGCCTCCGCCTCCTCGGAGAGGGCGAGGATCCGCCGGGCATAGGGCAGCAGCATCTCCCCCTCGGCGGTCAGGCGGAGCTGCCGGGGGGTGCGTTCGACCAGCCGGCGGCCCAGCCGCTGCTCCAGGCGGCGCAGCTGCAGGCTGATCGTGGGCTGGGCGAGGCGCAGCCTCTCCCCGGCACGGGTCAGGCTGCCGGCCTCGGCCACCGCGACGAAGCTGCGCAGCAGGTCGGTCTCGAGCGGCATGGGGGGCTCCGGTTGCGCGGGCTGCGATCTATGCCATCTGCCGGCCATGCGCATCCCCTTCCTCTCCCGCGCCCCTGTGGTGCCGCTGGTACGGCTCGAAGGGCTGATCGCCCCGCGGCGGGGCGCGCTGCCCGGCGCTGCGCTCGACATCACCGCCGCCGCGCCGCTGCTCGAACGCGCCTTCGCCATCCGCCGTGCCCCGGCGGTCTTTCTCGCCGTCAACTCCCCGGGCGGATCGCCGGTGCAGGCAAGCCTGATCGGCCGGCGCATCCGGCAGCTCGCCGAACGGCACGGCAAGCCGGTGGTGGCGGTTGTTGAGGATGCGGCTGCCTCGGGCGGCTATTGGATCGCCTGCGCGGCCGATGAGATCATCGCCGATCCGGCCTCCATCCTGGGCTCGATCGGCGTCCTCTCGGCCGGCTTCGGCGCGCATGAGGCGCTGGCCCGCCTCGGGCTCGAACGGCGGATCGCCACCGCCGGGGAGGAGAAGGCCTTCCTCGACCCCTTCAGCCCGCTCAAGGAGAGCGACCGTGACAGGCTGCGCGCCCTGCTCGATGCCCTGCATGAGGAGTTCAAGTCCTGGGTGCGCGACCGCCGGGCGGGCCGCCTGCAAGCGCCCGAGGAGGTGCTGTTCACCGGCCGCTTCTGGACCGGGCGGGAGGCGGTGGCGCTCGGCCTGGCCGACGGGCTGGGCGATGCCGCGGGCGAGGCTCGCCGCCGCTTCGGGGAGGAGGCGCGGCTGCTCCCCCTCGGCCCCCGCCGCCGGCGCTTCCCCTGGGGATTGCTCGGAGATGCCGCGCTGGCGTTCGAGGAACGCGCGGCCTGGGCCCGGCTCGGCCTCTAGGTCGGGCGGGCATGACCCCACCCGCTTGCCGGCCGGCGCGCGAAGGCGCTTGATGGCAGCGCTTCCGCGGTCGGGGAGGGGGGCGGCGCATGCGCGTGTGCGTGGTGCAGATGAACCAGGGCAGCGACAAGGCGGCCAACATCGCCCAGGCGCGCGGCCTGATCGAAGGCGCCCTGGCGGCCGACCGGCCCGACCTGATCTCCCTGCCCGAGACCTGGACCAACCTGGGCGGCGGGCGAGAGGCGCGGGAGGCCGCGGCGGAAGTTCTGCCGGAGCCCGGCGGCAGCGGGGGCGAGGCCTACGAGTTCCTGCGCGGGATCGCGCGCGGCGCGGGTATCGTGGTCCATGGCGGCAGCATCATCGAACGCGGGCCGGATCGGCTCTACAACACCAGCCTCGTCTTCGACCGCGACGGGCGAGAGATTGCGCGCTATCGCAAGATCCACCTCTTCGACATCGTGGGTCCCGACGGCACGGGCTATCGCGAGAGCGCGGTCTATGGCGCGGGCGATCGGCTGGTCACCTGCAGCGCGGGCGGCATCACCTTCGGCCTGTCGATCTGCTACGACCTGCGCTTTCCGGAACTCTACATCGCCCTGCGCCGGGCGGGGGCGGAGGCGATCTTCGTCCCCTCCAACTTCACCCTGCAGACCGGCAAGGACCATTGGGAGGTGCTGCTGCGCGCCCGCGCCATAGAAACCCAGTGCTGGATCATCGCCGCTGCCTCCTGGGGCCCCTATCAGGAGAGGGGGGCGACGCGCTTCGTCTACGGCCATTCGCTGATCGCCGACCCCTGGGGCCATGTGGTGGCCAAGGTGAGTGACGGGACCGGCTTCGCCACTGCCCGGATCGACCCCGCGCTGACCGCCCGGGTCAGGCGTGACATGCCGCTGCTCGCGCAGCGCGACGCGCGGCCGATCGCGCTGTGAGCGAGATGCGCATCGCGATCCTGGCCGCGGCGACCGAGGTCGCGCAGGCTGCCCGCGCCCGGCTGGTCGCCCGCTACGGCGATGTGCCGCCCGAGGAGGCGACGCATATCGTGGCGCTGGGCGGGGATGGCTTCATGCTGGAGACCCAGCACCGCTTCCTCGGCCGCAACCTGCCGGTCTTCGGCATGAACTTGGGCAGCGTCGGCTTCCTGATGAACGACTACCGCGAGGATGACCTGCCCCAGCGGGTGGCCAATGCGCAATCGGCCCAGCTTCATCCCCTGCGCATGCGCGCCGAAACGGCCGAGGGTGTAAAGGAGGCGCTGGCGATCAACGAAGTCTCCCTGCTGCGGGAGACCCGCCAGACCGCCAAGCTGCGCATTCTGGTCGACGGGCGCGAAAGGCTGCCCGAGCTCATCTGCGATGGCGTGCTGATCGCCACCCCGGCGGGCAGCACCGCCTACAACCTCTCGGCGCATGGGCCGATCGTGCCGCTCTCGGCCAATCTGCTGCCGCTGACCCCGATCTCGGCCTTCCGTCCGCGGCGCTGGCGGGGTGCGCTGCTGCCCTCGGATGCGGTGGTGGTCTTCGAAGTGCTCGAGCCCGACAAGCGCCCGGTCGCCGCGGTGGCCGACTATACGGAAGTGCGCGATGTCCGCCGGGTGGAGGTGCGGCAGGATCCGACCATCACCCTCACCCTGCTCTTCGACCCCGACCGCAGCCTCTCCGAGCGCATCATCGCCGAGCAGTTCATCGCGTGATGTCGGGCGATCGGCGCCTGATCTGGACCATCGCCATCACCCAGCTGGCCGGCTGGGGTTGTCTCTTCACCCCGTTTCAGCTGCTGATCGCGCCGATGGAGGCCGAGTTCGGCTGGTCACGCGCCGAAGTCAGCCTGGCCTTCACGATCGGGCTGCTGGTCTCGGGGTTGGCGGCGATCCCGGCCGGGCGCTGGGTCGACCGCCACGGCGGGCGGGGTGCGATCGCCTGGGGCGGTCTGGCCGGGGCGCTGCTGCTGCTGGCCTGGAGCGGGATCGGCCATCTCCTCGCTCTCTATGCCCTGTGGGTGGCCATGGGGGTGGTGCATGCCTTCGCGCTCTGGGGCAGCGCGATGGCGGTGATGGTGTCGGCGGCGCGGGAGCCGGTGCGGGCCATCACCGCGGTCACCTTCATCACGGGATTTACCGGCACGGTCTTCGTCCCTCTCATCGCCGCGGCGATCGAGGCCCTGGGCTGGCGCGGGGCGCTGCTCTTGCTGGCCGCCATCCAGGCGGCGCAGACGCCGATCGCGCTGTGGGGGCTGCGCGGGGTCGGCCCAGGCGGGCGGGAGGCGCCGGCCGCCCGCCCCCTCGGGCCGCTGTTGCGCCGCCCGGCCTTCTTGGGGCTAGCGCTCTGCCTCTCGGCCCATTCCTTCATCGGTGTCGGGCTGGGCGCGCATCTGGTGCTGCTGCTGCGGGAGAAGGGCCTCGCCGAGCCCTGGGTGATCACGCTGGTGGCCCTGCATGGGCCGCTGCAGGTGGCGGCGCGGGCCGGGCTCTATGCGCTGGGCGGGCGGGCGCCGATCCTGGCCGTCGGGTTGTTCGCCTGCGCCCTGCTGCCGGCCGGCCTCGCTTGGCTGTGGCTTTCGCCGCCGATCGCCTGGTGGCTGCTCGGCTTCGTGCTGTGCTGGGCGGTGGCGGATGGGCTGCTCACCATCGTCCGCGCCGCCGCCCCGGTCGAGCTCCTGGGCAAGGCGGGATACGGTGCGGTCACCGGCGCGCTCAGTGCCTCGGCGGTGCTGCCGCGGGCACTCGCCCCGGCGGCGCTGGCGCTGGTCTGGCAGATGGCCGGCGGCTATGCGTGGGTGCCGCCGCTGCTCGCCGTGATCGGGCTGGTGGCGCTGGTCGCCTTCGCCTGGGCGGCGAGCGATGGCGGGGCCCGGGAGGCATGAAGCGCCCCCGCCACGCCCAGGCGTGATGTGCGCGGCCGCATTCCCGGCCGCCAGCGGCTTGCGCCGGCCGCCCCGCTCGCCCATCTGAGCCGGTCATGCCGGATCACCAGACACCGCTGATCGCCACCATCGCCGCCGGTTTCGTCCTCGCCTTCCTCCTCGGCATGCTGGCGCATCGGCTGCGCATCCAGCCGATCGTCGGCTATCTGCTGGCGGGCGTGGCGATCGGCCCGCACACCCCAGGTTTCGTGGCCGACCAGAAGCTTGCGCTGGAACTGGCCGAGGTGGGCGTGATCCTGCTCATGTTCGGCGTCGGGCTGCATTTCTCGCTGCGCGATCTGCTCTCGGTCTCGCGCATCGCGCTGCCCGGGGCGGTCGGGCAGATCGCGGCGGCGACGCTGATGGGCGCTGGGCTGGCCCTGCTGCTGGGCTGGGAGCTGCCGGCGGCCGTGGTCTTCGGCCTTGCGCTCTCGGTCGCCTCGACGGTCGTGCTGGTGCGCGCCCTGCAGGAGCGCCGCCTGCTCGAGACCGCGCGCGGGCGCATCGCGGTGGGCTGGCTGGTGGTCGAGGATCTGGCGATGATCCTCGCCCTCGTGCTGCTGCCGGCGCTGGCTGCGGCCTCGGCCGCGGGGGCGCTGACCACCGCCGATGCGGCGGTTGCGGTCGGGGTCAAGATCCTCAAGGTCGGGGCCTTCATCGCGATGATGCTGCTGCTCGGCCGGCGGGTCATCCCCTGGGTGCTGCACCATGCCGCCTGGACCGGCTCGCGCGAGCTGTTCCGGCTCGCGGTCTATGCGATCGCGATCGGTGTGGCCTTCGCCGCGGCCAAGCTGTTCGACGCCTCCTTCGCCCTCGGTGCCTTCTTCGCCGGGATGGTGCTGGGCGAGAGCACGCTGTCCCAGCGGGCGACCGAGGAGGCGCTGCCCCTGCGCGATGCCTTCGCGGTGCTGTTCTTCGTCGCGGTCGGGATGCTGTTCGACCCGGCGGTGCTGCTCGACCGGCCGCTGGCGGTGCTGGCGGTGGTGCTGATCATCCTCTTCGGCAAATC
>JANWYF010000013.1 GCA_025057055.1 Rhodovarius sp.
TGTGGGGGCGGCTGATCGGGCTCGCCTATCTGCTCCCGTTCCTGTGGTTCTGGATCCGCGGGCAGATCCCCCGCCCGCTGCTGCCGCGCCTGTTGCTGCTCTTCTTGCTCGGCGGCCTGCAGGGGGTGATCGGCTGGTTCATGGTCGCCTCGGGCTTCGAGGAGGGGCGGACGGAAGTCTCCCCCTACCGGCTGGTGCTGCATCTGGGCATGGCTTTTCTGCTCTACGGCCTGGTGCTGTGGACCGCGCTCGACCTGCTGCGGCCGACCCTGCCCGCCGCTGCCGGCCCGGCCGAGGCGCGGCTGCGCCCCTGGGTGCGGGGGGCGGTCTGGCTTGCCATCGCCACCATGCTGGCGGGAGGCTTCGTGGCCGGCATCCGCGCCGGCTTCACCTACAACAGCTTCCCGCTGATGGACGGGCAGTGGCTGCCGCCCGGCTATTTTGACCTCTCCCCCTGGTGGAAGAATCTCACGGCCAATATCGCGGCGGTGCAGTTCAACCACCGGCTGCTTGCCACCTTGACCCTGCTCGGTGCGGCCGCGGCGGCCGTCCTGGCCTGGCGGCAGCTGCCGCCCGGGCGGGCGCGCGGCCTGGTGCTCGCGCTGTTTGCCGCGGTCGCGCTGCAATACGGTCTCGGCGTGCTCACCCTGCTCTATGTGGTGCCGGTCGGGCTCGGCACGCTGCACCAGGCGGTGGCCGTGCTGGTCTTGACCATGGGGCTGCTCGCGCTGCACGGGCTGCGTCGTCCGGCATGAACGACCGGCGCAGGGACTCGGCCGACATCATCCTCGATGCTCTGCCCGTCGGAGTGCTCGCCTTCGACGCTGAGCGCCAGCTGCTGCTTGCCAATCGCCGGATGCTCGAGCTGGCCGGGGTCGGGGCCCAGCACCTGCCGGCCGGCCTGCCGCTGGCTGACGTCATCCGGCTTCTGGCTCTGCGCGGTCTCTTCGGCGTGGGCGATCCCGAGGCGCGGGTGGCCGAATATCTCGCCCTCGAGCACGGCCGCCCGCATGCGCGGCTGCTGCGGCGCGAGGACGGCTCCACCTTCGAGTTCCGGAGTGAACCCCTGGCCGGCGGTGGCTTGCTCGCCGTCTTCACGGATGTGACGCCGCTTGCCGCGCCGCTCGAGGAGAGCAAGGCGGAGGTCTCACGCCTCGAGACGGTGCTCGAGGCGCTGGGCAGCGGGGTCGCGCTGTTCGACGGGGATTGGCGGCTCCGGCTGCACAATCTCGCCTTTGCGCATCTGCTCGGCCTGCCGGCCAACCGCCTGGGTCCCGGCGTGGCGGCCCAGGACCTGATCCGCCTGCTGGCGGAGCGGGCCGAGATGACCGCGGAGGCGGCCCGGTCGTTCGCGGCCGATCTGGCCGGCATCCGCCGTGACAGCGCAACCGTCATCGAGCGCCGCCGCGCCAACGGCACAACCTTGCGCAGCCGTTTTCTGCCGCTGCCGGCGATCGGCGCCACCCTGGTCGAGGTCAACGACATCACCGCTCTTCGCGCGGCCGAGGGCGAGGCGCGCCGACGGGCCGCTATGCTGGATTCCATCCTCTCCGCCCTGCCGGTGGGCGTGGTGGTCTGGGGGCCCGATCGGCGCGCGCGCTTCGTCAATGCCGCCTACAACCGGATCATGTCGGACTCTCCGGTGGCGGAGGGCGACCGGCTGGAGGATGTGATCGCGCGCCGGGCCGCCGCCGGCGAATACGGCCCGATCACGCCAGAGCAGGCGGTGGCACGGATGCTCGAGCGGCTGCATCTGCCGCTCGACATCGAGCGGAGGCGGCCGGATGGGCGTGTGATCTCCCTCAAGCGCCAGACCCTGCCCGATGGCGGGCTGGTCGCCACCGTCACCGAACTCACTGCCCTGCATGCTGCGCGGGCCGAGGCAGCGGCGCAGGCGCAGATGCTGCGCACCATGCTCGATACCATGCGCCATGGCATCGCGCTGTTCTCGCCCGAGGGGGTGGTGCTCGCGGTCAACCGGCTGGCGGCGGAGCTAACCGGCCTGACGCCGGAGCAGTTCCGCCCCGGGGTGCGGCGCGAGGAGCTGCGCGCCCTGCAGATCGCGGCCGGGGAGTTCGGCTCCCCTGAGGAGACGGCGCGTTTCGTTGCGCAGCTGGAGAGCGAGTCAGGTTCAGATGCGGGCCGCTACATCCGCCGCCGGCCGGACGGGACCGCGGTGGAGGTGGTGACGGTCGAATTGCCTGACGGCGGATTCGTGCGCACCTATACCGACGTCACCCGCCTGCTTGAGGCCGAACAGCAGGCGGCGGCGCGCGCGGCCACGCTGTCGGTCATGCTGGAGGGCATCCGCCATGGCCTGGCCATGTTCGGCCCCGACCGGAGGCTGGTCGTGGCCAACCGCTTGGCCGGGGAGTTGATCGGCGTGCCCGATCTGCCGCAACGCATCGGACAGCGCCATGAGGATATCCTCCGACTGCAGTTCGCGGCCGGCAATTTGGGCAGCGGTGAGCGCGGGGCGGCGCTGATGGAGCAGTTCCGCAGCCTCGATCGCAGCCGGCCGCAGCGCGTGACGCGCCGGCTCGAGGACGGGCGGGTCATCGAGACGGTGAGCGACCCGACGCCGGATGGCGGCTTCATCGTCGCGCTCTCTGATATCACCCGTCTGGTCGAGGCCGAGGAGGAGGCCCGCCGGCGTTCCGCGCTGTTCGAGGTGATGCTCGAGCACATCCGGCATGGCATCTGCCTGTTCGATGCGGAGCAGCGCGTTCTGGCGGCCAACCGCCGCTTCGCCGAGATGGTCGATCTGACGCCCGCGGAGCTGCGGCCGGGCCTGTCCCTGGCGGAATTGGTGGCCATGCTGCATGCGAGAGGCGAGTTCGGCGACGGCCCCGAGGCGGCGGAAATCGCGGCTCAGATCGCCGCCTGGCCGCGGCATCTGCCCAACCGGCGTCTGCGCCGCCGCCGCAACGGCCGCTGGCTCGAGGTCGTCTCGGACCCGACCCCGGATGGGGGCTTCGTGATCACCTACACCGACGTCACCGAACAGCAGGAGGCGCAGGCGGCCGAGGCGCGCGCGCGCGCCGCGGCAGAGGCGGCAAGCCGGGCCAAGTCGAGCTTCCTCGCGACCATGAGCCATGAGCTGCGCACGCCGCTGACCGCCGTCATCGGCTTTGCCGAGGCGCTGGAACGCATGCCCGACGCGCCGCGCCGGCGCGAATACCTTGCCGCGATCCGCGAGGCGGGCCAGCACCTGCTCGATCTGATCAACGATATCCTGGATGTGGCGCGGGCTGAGCAGGGGGCGCTCGTGGTGCGGCGCGAACGGGTCAACACCGCCGCCGTGATGGAGGAGGCGCTGCGGCTGATCGCCGCCCAGGCAGAGGCGCGGGGCGTGCAGCTCGCGCTCGACCTGCCGCCTGGCCTGCCCGACATCGAGGGCGATGCGATCCGGCTGCGCCAGATCCTGCTCAATCTGCTCTCCAACGCCGTCAAGTTCACCCCCGCCGGCGGGGCGGTGCTGCTCTCGGCCACGGTCCTGGCCGATGGCGGGGTGAGGCTGCAGGTCACCGACACGGGCCTCGGCATGGCGGCCGAGGACATCCCGCGCGCCTTCGAGCCTTTCCAGCAGCTTGATACCGGCCATGCCCGCCGCTTCGAGGGCTCGGGCATCGGCCTTCCGCTGTCGCGCGCCCTGGCCGAGGCGCAGGGCGGCAGCCTCACCCTCGAGAGCGCACCGGGGCGCGGCACCACGGCCACGCTCGCCTTCCCGCCCAACCGTGTCCTCCTTGCCGAACGGAGCATGCCATGACCGACGCCCTGGCCACGACCGACCGGCTTTTCTTCGAGGAGTTCGACCGCGGCCGGGCCGAGTGGCTGCTGCGCGAGGCGCTGGCCGGCTGCGATGACGGCGAGCTCTTCCTCGAATACCGCGAGAACGAGGCGATCAGCCTTGAGGATGGGCGGATCCGCGCTGCCTCCTTCGACGTCAGCCGGGGCTTCGGCTTGCGCGCCGTCGCCGGGGAGGCCGTGGGCTACGCCCATGCCGGCGAACTCGAGGAGGGGGCTCTCCGCCGCGCGGCCACGGCGGTGGCGGCCGTCCGGCAGGGCTATGCGGGATCCGCCGCGGAGCCGCCGCGCCCGACCAACCGCCGCCTCTACAGCGAGGCCAATCCGCTGCACGATCTCTCCTTCGAGGAGAAATGCGCCCTGTTGCTCGAGCTCGACGCCCATGCCCGCAGCCGGGATCCACGCGTGCGGCAGGTGACGGCCTCCATCACCGGAGAGTGGCAGGCGGTGCAGATCCTGCGCGCCGATGGCATGCGGGTGGCGGATCTGCGCCCGCTGGTGCGCCTGCAGGTGCAGGTGGTGGTGGAACAGGATGGCCGGCGCGAGAGCGGCAGCTTCGGCACCGGCGGGCGCTTCGGCTATCGCCAGATCCTCTCGCGCCAAGCCTGGCAGGCAGCCGTCGAGGAGGCGCTGCGGCAGGCGCTGGTCTGCCTCGAGGCACTGCCGGCCCCGGCCGGGGAGATGGAGGTGGTGCTGGGCCCCGGCTGGCCCGGCATCCTGCTGCACGAGGCGATCGGCCATGGGTTGGAGGGCGATTTCAACCGCAAGGGCACGAGCGCCTTCGCGGGGTTGCTCGGCCAGCGCATTGCTGCCCCCGGCGTGACGGTGGTCGATGATGGCACCATCGAGGGCCGGCGCGGTTCGATCACCGTCGATGACGAAGGCACCCCCTCCTCCCGCACCGTGCTGATCGAGGATGGCTATCTGCGCGGCTTCCTGCAGGATCGCCAGAATGCGCGGCTGATGGGGGTGGCGCCCACCGGCAATGGCCGGCGGCAATCCTACGCCCACGCCCCGATGCCGCGGATGACCAACACCATCATGCTGGCGGGCGCGCATGATCCGCAGGAGATCATCGCGAGCGTCAAGCGCGGGCTCTACGCCGTCCATTTCGGGGGCGGGCAGGTCGATATCACGAGCGGCAAATTCGTCTTCCAGGCCAGCGAGGCCTATCTGGTGGAAGGCGGGCGGATCACCGCGCCGGTCAAAGGGGCGATGCTGATCGGCCATGGCCCGGATGCGCTGACCAAGGTCAGCATGATCGGCCATGACAGCCGGATGGACCCAGGCATCGGCACCTGCGGCAAGAATGGCCAGGGCGTGCCGGTGGGTGTTGGCCAGCCCACCCTGAAGATGACCGGCCTGACCGTCGGCGGGACCGCGCTGGCGGCCTGACGGCGCGGCGCCGCCGCTCCGGCGGGGGGCGCTGCGGCGGCCTGACGGCGCTTCGCCCCGCGGGAGGAGGAAGGCCGGTGATCCGACCGCCGGCCGGACCAGGAAAGCTTCTTGCGCTCATCACCTTTTATGATTTGGCCGCCACCCGCCCCCTGATTAGCCTTTCCTGCGGAAACGGACAGGACAAGCGGCGGCGAAGGCCGCGCCGGAAGGGCAGGGAGGGAACCATGCGCATCGGCCGGCGGGCAGTCACGACAGCCTGGGCGACGGGGGCGGGCCTGATGATGCTGGCCGCACCACGCAGCCTGCGCGCACAGGCAGAATGGCCGGCACGGCCGGTGCGCATCGTCGTGCCCTTCGCGGCCGGCGGCTCCTCCGACAGTGTCGCTCGCGGGCTGGCGGAGCGCTTGGCGGCCAATCTCGGCCGGCCTTTCGTGGTGGAAAACCGTCCCGGCTTGGCGGGGACCATCGGTGTCGATCACGTCGCCAAGAGCCCGGCGGATGGCTACAGCTTCGTCATCATCACGAGCAACCAGACGATCAACGAGACGCTGCAGCCGCGCCGGCCCTTCGTGCTGCTGCGCGACCTGACGCCGGTCGCGGCGATCAACCGGCTCTGGCTGGTCTTCGCCGCGAGCAATGCGCTGCCGGTCGCTGATTTCGCAGGCTTTCTCGCCCATGCGCGGGCCCATCCGGGGCGGATCAACTATGCCTCCTCCGGCCCCGGGTCGATCTTCCATCTGGCGGCGGAGATGCTGCGGCAACGCGCCGGGCTCGAGATGGTCCATGTCCCCTTCCGCCAGTATTCCGAGGCGCGCACCCAGCTCATCGCCGGCGAGATCCAGCTGATGGCCGATGCGGTCTTCACCCTGGAGCCGCTGATCAGGGGCGGGCGCATGCGCGGCTTGGCCACCACCGGACCGGCCCGCAGCCGCCTGCTCTCCGAGGTGCCGACGGTGGCCGAGAGCTTCCCGGGCTTTGAGATCGGTCTCTGGAACGGATTGCTGGCCCCGGCCGGCACCCCGGCCGAGATCGTGCGGCGGATGAATGCCGAGGTGAACCGCGTGCTGGCCGAACCCGCCTTTGTCGAGGCCAATGCCCGGCTCGACATCGAGCTGACGCCTGCCCCGCCGGAGGTCTTCGCCGCCTTCCTGGAACAAGACATCGCGCGCATGCGTGAGGCGGTGCGGGCCGCCCATGTCGAACCCGAGGGCTAGAGCGGCGGGCAGCCGCGCCGCCGTGGCCCTCCGCTTAACCCGTGGCCGCCAAGCCGAGCCGCCTCCGGGCCGCATCCTGCGCAGGCGCCGCTTGCGCGACCGCGGCCAGTGCCCCTTCCAGGTAAGCCTGGATGAGCAGCGCGAGCAGGCGGTCATGGGGCAGGGCAGGGGGCAGGCGATGGACGTGTTTGCGCAGCAACGCGTAGATGACCGCCGAATGCAGGGCCCAGGCGAGCTCCATCTCTTCCGGTCCGGGCCGTGCTTCGGGCAGGCCCGCCTCCTTCCGCAGCTCGCCCGCCAGTACCGCGAGCAGCGGGCTGACATAGCGGCTGACGTAGCGGCGCGTCAAGTCGCGCCCGTCCAAGCTGGCGCGCAGGACGATTCGCACCCAGCGCGGATCGTCGGCCACTTCGAGGTAAGCGCGGTAGAAATCGGCGAGCCGTTCGGCGAGCGGCCGGTTCGGATCGCGCAGGATCGTCTCCCATTCCGCATTCCAGCGGTCGAGGAAGACACGGCGGAAGACGGCCTCGATCAGCGCCGATTTCGAGGGGAAATAGCGGAAGATCAGGCTGTGCGAGACGCCGAGCCGCTGTGCGAGGCGCCGCGTGTCCGCAGAAAAGCCCCGTTCGGCGAAGAAGTCCACCGCCGCTTCGAGGATCTGGCGCTTGCGGTCTTCAGGCGGCAGGCGGCGGCGGGCAGGTGCGGAAGCCGGCATCGGCTCGGTAACGGGTCGCGGGGCGTCTCCTCTTTGCGGAGGCTAGGAGAGAGCAGGCGGCGCGGCAAGCGCAGCGCGCAGGCGCCGCGGCAGGGCGTGGTCGTTGACAAGAGGCCTGCGCCTCGCTGAACATCTGCTCAACAAGAGGTGGAGGAAACGGCAGATGGCATCAGGCAGCCGGAAGGTTATCATCACCTGCGCGGTCACCGGGGCGATCCACACGCCGTCGATGTCGCCGTATCTGCCGATCACGCCAGATCAGATCGTCGATGCGGCGGTGGCCGCGGCCGAGGCGGGTGCGGCGATCATCCACCTGCATGCGCGCGACCCCGAGACGGGTCGGCCCGACCAGTCGCCGGAGGGGTTCGGCCGCTTCCTCTCCCGCATCAAGCAGCGCACGGCGGCGGTGCTCAACATCACCACCGGCGGCAGCCCCTATATGAAAGTGCAGGAGCGCGTCCGCCCCGCCGAGCTGTTCAAGCCCGAGGTCGCCTCGCTCAACATGGGCTCGATCAACTTCGGGCTCTATCCGATGCTCGAGCGCTACAAGGAGTTCCGCTTCGCCTGGGAGCGCGAGCATCTGGAGGCGACGCGGGACCTCGTCTTCCGCAACACCTTCGCCGATATCGAATACATCCTGAAGACCTGTGAGGGCAACGGCACCCGCTTCGAGTTCGAGTGCTACGACATCGGCCACCTTTACAATCTGGCCCATTTCCTCGACCGTGGGCTGGTCAAGCCGCCGCTCTTCGTCCAGTCGGTCTTCGGCATCCTCGGTGGCATCGGCACCCATCCTGAGGATGTGGCGCACATGAAGCGGACCGCTGATCGCCTCTTCGGCAAGGACTATCGCTGGTCCGTTCTGGGGGCTGGACGCCATCAGCTGCCGATCGCGGCGATGGCGGCAGCGATGGGCGGCAATGTCCGCGTGGGTCTCGAGGACAGCCTGTGGATAGGCCCGGGCAAGCTTGCCACCTCCAACGCCGAACAGGTCGCCGCTGCACGGCGCATCATCGAGGGGCTGGGCCTCGAGGTGGCGACGCCCGAAGATGCACGTGCGATCCTCTCTCTCAAGGGCGGCGAGAACGTGGCCTTCTGATCCGGCCCGGCCGCCGCCGATGCGGATCCGGCACAGCAACCGACACAAAGGGAGGACAACGACCATGCCGATTGACCGCCGCAGCCTGCTCGCCGCCCCCCTGGCGGCCGCCCTTGCCCCCCCGGCCGCGGCCCAAGGGGGACGGACCATCGATATCCGGATCGGCGCCGGCCATCCGCCTGCCGCGCTGTGGATCTCGACCCTGCGCGATAGCTTCATGCCCAATGTCATGGCGCGCGTGCAGCGCGAGACGCCGCATCGCATCCGCTTCATCGAGGGCTTCGGCGGATCGGTCTGCCGGCCGGGCGATTGCCTCGAGGCGGTGGAGACCGGCCTGCTCGAGATCGCAGAGATCCAGGTGATCTTCGAGCCGGCCAAGCTGATGGCCCACAACTTCACGATCTACGTGCCCTTCGGCCCGCCTGACGCGAAGCTCGCGGCGAGCTGCGTGCGCGAGACCTACCGGCGCGTGCCGCGCCTGGCCGAGATCCTGGAGCGCAACCACCGGCAGGTCTATCTCGCCGCCTCGGTGGTCGGCAACTACGGCATCGTCACCAACTTCACCTGGAACGAGCTGCCGGAACTGCGCGGACGCAAGATCGCGGCGGCCGGTCCCAACATCCCCTGGCTGCAGGGCCAGAACGTCGGCGTGGTGCCGGTGCAGAGCAACCTCAACGAGGCCTATACGGCCATGCAGACCGGCGTCTACGACGGCTGGATCATGTTCCCTGACGGGGTGACCGGCTTCAGGCTGCATGAGCTCTCCCGCCAATATGTGCGCACCGATTTCGGGGCCCAGGGCAACCCGTGCCTGACCGCCAATGTGCAGAGCTGGCGGCGGCTGCCGCCCGAGGTGCAGCGCATCATCCGCGACGAGGCCGAGAAATGGTCGGACTATCTCGGTGAGCTGACCAATCAGCGGGCCGAGGAATCCTTCGAGATCATGCGCCGCCAGGGCCTTGTCATCCGCACCTTGAGCGAGGCTGAGAAGCGCGCCTGGGCCCATGCCCTGCCCAACATCGCGCGCGAGCGCATCGCCGAGATGCGGCGCAACAACCAGCCGGCGGAGGCGGTCGAGACCTATGTCCGCATCGCCACCGAAGCGGGGCATCGCTTCCCGCGCGACTGGCTCAACAGCTAGGGGCAGAGAGCGATGCAGGAGGGCATGGCGCGCAGGGCGGGCAGCGCCTTCGATGTCGCGATCACGGTGCTGAACGGCTTTGCCGCCGTGCTCGTCCTCGGGCTCACCGCGCTGATCTGCGCCGATGTGGTGGGGCGCGGCCTGTTCGCCGCACCGCTGCTCGGCGTGCCCGAGATCGTCAAGACCACCATGCCGATCTTGCTGTGGTTGCAGATGGCCTATGCCGTGCGGATGGGGCGGATGATGCGCTCCGGTGTCGGCCTGCGGCTGATGGGGCGGGGCCCGGCGCGCATGGTGCTGGTCCTCAATGCCGCGATCGGCACCGCCCTCTTCGCGGTGATCGGCTACGGCGCGCTCGAGGAGTTCCTCTTCACCTGGGAGACCGGCGCCTGGGAGGGCGGCAGCGTGCGCATCCCGGAATGGCCGGCCTGGCTTGCGGTCACGGTCGGCGCCTCGGCCACCGCTCTTCAATACCTGCGCGAGAGCGGGCGCTTCCTGCGCGAGGAGCCGACCGAGGCCGACCTGTCCGGCAGCACGGCGGAATAGGGCCGATGGAACCGCTGACCATCGGGGCGCTCTCGGTCTTCGGCGTCATCACGCTGATCCTGGCGGGCTTTCACATCGCCATCGCGCTCGCGCTCGTGGGTTTCCTGGCACTCTTTGCGATCACCGGGCGGGTGGAGGTGGCGGCCTCGCTCCTCAGCAAGACCGCCCAGGCGGGTGTGGCCGACTACGTCTTCGCCGTGATCCCGCTCTTCGTGCTGATGGGCGTGCTGGTCTCGCACTCGGGTGCGACGCGGGATCTCTTCACCGCCGCAGCGGCACTGACGCGCCGGCTGCGCGGTGGCCTCGGGGTCGCCACCGTCGGGGCCAATGCGGTCTTCGCCGCGGTCACCGGCGTCTCTGTCGCCTCGGCAGCGGTCTTTTCCAAGATCGCCGTGCCGGAGATGGCGCGCGTCGGCTATCAGCGACGCTTCGCGCTGGGCATCGTCGGCTCCTCCGCCCTGCTCGGCATGCTGATCCCGCCCTCGATCCTGATGATCGTCTATGGGGTGCTGGCGGAACAGTCGATCGGGCGGCTCTTCGCCGCCGGCATCCTGCCCGGCATCCTGGTCGCCGTGCTGCTGGCGCTGATGATCGTGCTGCGCGCCGCGCGCAACCCTGCCCTTGTCGGGCGAGAGGGCGAGGCGACCGCCCCGGCCGAGGACGCCGCCGCCGCCGCTCTGCGCACCTGGCCGCTGCTGCTGCTGATCGTGCTCGTGCTGGGCGGCATCTACACGGGCTGGTTCACCGCCACCGAAGCCGGCGCGGTGGGGGCTGCGGGTGCGCTGATCCTGGCCCTGGCCAAGCGCAGCCTCGGGCTTGGTTCCCTGCGCTCCATCCTGCTCGAGACGGGGCAGACCGCGGCCGCCATCCTTCTGCTGCTGGTGGCGGCGCAGATCTACTCGCGCGCGCTGACCCTCTCCGGCCTGCCGGCGGCCATCTCCTCCGGCGTGCTGGCCATGGGGATCGAACCGATCCTGGTTGTGGCGGCCTTCATCCTGGTCATTCTGGTCCTCGGCTGCTTCATCGACAGCGTCTCGATCCTGCTGCTCACCATGCCCATCATGGTGCCGGTGGTGGGTGCCCTCGGTTTCGATCTGATCTGGTTCGGGATCGTGGCGATCATCGCGGTCGAGATCGGGCTGCTCACGCCACCTTTCGGCATCGTGGTCTTCGCGATGAAGGCGTCGCTGCCCGGCGATGTCCGGGTGGAGGAGATCTTCGCCGGCGTCACGCCGTTCCTGCTCGCGCTCGGCGCGGCACTTGCGATCATCGTCGCCTTCCCGCCGATCGTCACCCTCTTGCCCGACCTGTTCTTCTAGACCGCCGTCAGAGCAAACCTGATCCCGATACAGGAAGAAGCGAGGAACCGTCCGATGAGCACGCCGACCCCGACCCGAGGCCGCCGCGGCCGCATCACCAAGGAGGAGGTGCTGCGCACCGCCGAGGAGCTCAAGAACTGGGGCAAATGGGGGCCGGAGGATCAGATCGGCACCCTGAACTACGTCACGCCCGAGGACATCGTGAACGCCTGCCGGCTGGTGCGCCGCGGCAAGGTCTTCGCCATGGGCATCCCGCTCGACGAGCACGGCCCGCAGCGCGGCCTCTTCGGGCGGCGCTTCAACCCGATCCATACCATGCTGGCCACTGGCACGGATGCGGTCGCCGGCCGGCAGGAGGAGGTGGGCATCCGCTACGCCGACGATGTCCTCTCCATGCCCGTGCAGGCGGCCACCCACTGGGACAGCCTGGGCCACATCTTCCTGGGTGAGAAGATGTACAACGGCTATGACGCGCGTCTGGTCGATGCCTGGGGCTGCCGCAAGAACGGCATCGAGCACGCGCGCGACCGCATGATGGGCCGCGGTGTGCTGCTCGACATCGCGCGTTTCCGCGGCGTGGACAGCCTGCCGGATGGCGAGCCGATCTATAACGACGAGCTCGACGCCTGCGCCGCCGCCCAAGGGGTGGAGGTGCGGCGGGGCGATTTCGTGATCATCCGCACCGGCCAGATGGAACGCTGCCGCAAGGCGGGCGACTGGGGCACCTATGCCGGCGGCGACGCCCCCGGCCTTGCCTTCGAGACCTGCCGCTGGCTGCACGCCAAGCAGGTGGCGGCGATCTGCTCCGACACCTGGGGGGTGGAGGTGCGCCCCAACGAGACCGACGAGATCAACCAGCCCTGGCATTGGGTGGTGATCCCGGCCATGGGCCTGACCATGGGAGAGATCTTCGACGTCGCCGAACTGGCCGAGGATTGCGCGCGCGACCGCGTCTACGAGTTCCTCTTCTACGCCCCGCCGCTGGTGATCAGCGGCGGCACCGGTTCGATGATCAACCCGATCGCGGTGAAATGACGCCCCCGGCGCGACCGGCGCCTGGGGCCTTTCGGCGGCCTTCCATTGCGGAGAGCACGATGATGCAGCCTGCTCTTTCTCCTGCCTTGCCCGCGATCCGCAACTTCCGCCTTCTCTCCCATCACGAGCTCAACGGCTTCGGCGGCATGGGGGAGGGGCTGTCGCTGCAGCTCGCGCGCGACGGGCGGCGCATCCTGTGGGCGGCGCATGAAAGCGCGCCGAAGAACTTCACCGCGATCGACGTCACCGACCCGCGCGCACCGCGGGTGGTGGTGCAGACCGAACTGCCGCAGCCCTATATGCGCTCCAACTCGCTTGAGGTGGTGGGCGATGTCATGGCCGTCGCCTATCAGACCCGCGAGCCGGGGCAGCAGCCGGCGGGCTTCGAACTCTTCGACATCTCGCGGCCCGAGGAGCCGCGTTCCATCGCCTTCGTCGACTGTTCCGGGCCCTATTCGCGCGGCGTGCATCAGCTCTGGTTCGTCGACGGGGAATATGTCCACCTCTCGTCGGGTGCCGCGGATTTCCAGCCGCGCCATCCGCTGGACGACCAGTTCTACCGCATCTTCGATGTGCGCGATCCGGCACGCCCGCGCGAGGTCGGGCGCTGGTGGCTGCCCGGCACGCGGGAGGGCGATCCCGAGCCTCCGCCCGATCGCCATCCGCCCGGCGCCGATTTCGGCTTCCGCGCCCACAACACCAATGTCTATCCGCAGCGGCCGGACCGCTGCTACCTCGGCTATATCGATGCCGGGATGATCATCCTCGACATCTCGGACAAGGCGAACCCGAAGCCGATCTGCCGCTGGGACAACTCGCCACCCTATCACGGCTTCACCCATACCGTGCTGCCGCTCTTCGGCCGCGACCTGCTTGTCGTTTCGGACGAGAGCGTGGTCGACGGCGCGGCCGATTGGCCGAAACTGGTCTGGATCCTGGATGCCCGGCAGGAGTCGAACCCGATTCCGATCGCCACCTGCCCGATGCCGCCGCTGCGGGACTTCGCAGGACGGGGCGGACGTTTCGGTGCGCACAACCTGCACGAGAACCCGCCCAAGGCCGGGGCGTGGTCTTCCGAACAGATCATCCTCGGCACCTTCTTCAACGGCGGGCTGCGCGCCTTCGACCTCTCCGACCCCTATCAGCCGGTAGAAGTGGGGCATTTCGTGCCGGAGGCTCCCCGCAACTCCCCGGTGGGCGCGGTGCAGCTCAATGACGTGTTCGTCGAGGACCGCGGCATCGTCTACACGGTCGATCGCCTGGCGGGCGGGCTCTACGCCCTCGAGATGGATTTCTGACCGGCGGCGGGGCGATGGCATCCGACCCTGCCCCGCCGACCGTCTTCCCCCCGGGCGAAGGGGCCGGGCCCTTCGGCCGGCGTCTGCCCCATGCCGG
>JANWYF010000157.1 GCA_025057055.1 Rhodovarius sp.
GATCCTGGTCGATGGCCGCTTCCGCATCGCCTGCGCCCTGGCCGCCCATGGCCGGCTGGCCCCCGGTGGCTGCGTGGCCGTCCATGACTACTGGACCCGCCCGGCTTACGGGGAGGCGCTCGCCCCCTTCTTCGACATCACGGGGGCCGCCGGCAGCATGGTCCTGCTCAGCCCCCGCCCCATCGCGCCGGAAGCCCTGGCCACTGCGCTCGCCCGCCACGCGACCGATCCGCGCTGACGCTGCTTCGCCGCCGCTCCGCCTGCTGCCCTGAAGCACCGGCGCGCGGGCTTCCGCGGTGTCGCCGGCGCCGGCCCGCGGCCGGAAGCACCAAGGGGGGCGGCTCCCTCCCACCCCCGCGCTAGCCGGCGGCCAGCCGCTTGCCGCACGGCCCCGCCTTCGGCTGCGCGAGCCTCACCGGGCGGGCAGCACCTTGCCCGGGTTCATCATCCCCGCCGGATCGATCGCCTGCTTGATCGCCCGCATCAGCGACAGCGCCACGGGATCCTTCATCGCCGCCATGGGGCCGAGCTTGCTCAGCCCGATTCCATGCTCGGCCGAAAAACTCCCGCCCGCTGCGACCGCCAGATGGTTGACCATCTCCTCGAAGCCGCCCGCGCGCTCCTGCCAGACGGCGCGCGGCACCTCCGGCCCCGGCGCCTGCAGGGCCAGATGCATGTTGCCATCGCCCAGATGCCCGAGGGCAAGCAGCCGGCCCTCCGGCCAACGCTCCGCCGCCTCCTCGGCCACCGCCTGCAGAAAGCCCGGCAGCGCCGAGACCGGCACGGCGGTATCCGTGCCCACCGCCGGTCCGGCATGGCGGGTGCACTCGGGCGTGCTCTCGCGCAGGCGCCAGAGCATGGCGCGGCTCTCCTCGTTCTCGGCCAGCATGGCCGCGCTTGCCTCCCCCGCCTCGAGGGCGGCGGCCAGCGCCTCCTCGAAAGCCGGGCGCAGCACGGCCCCGGCGTGGGTGGAGGCGATCTCGACCATGCCATACCAGGGGGCCTCGATCGGCACCGGCGCGCGCAGGCGCGATCCATGCCGCAGCGTCAGCTCCACCACCCGACGGTTGAGCAGTTCGAAGGCGACCAGCTCCCCGCCCGCCTGCTGCACCCGCGCGAAGAGAGCCAGCGCCGCCTGCGGCCCCGGAAGGCCGAGGAAGGCGGTCTCCCGCCGCGCCAGCGGGGGAAAGAGGCGCAGCGAGGCCGCGGTGATCACGCCGAGCGTGCCCTCAGCCCCGATGAACAGGTGGCGCAGCGCATAGCCGCTGTTGTCCTTGCGCACCCGCCGCAGGTCATCCAGCACGCGGCCATCGGGCAGCACCACCTCGAGCCCGAGCACCAGATCGCGCGCCGAACCGTAGCGGAGGGCGCGAATCCCGCCGGCATTGGTCGACAGCGCCCCGCCCAGCATGGCCGAACCCTGCGCGCCGAAGGCGAGCGGAAAGAAGCGCCCGGCCTCGGCCGCGGCGGTCTGGATCGCCTCCACCGTGCAGCCGGCCTCGGCAATGAGCGACATGTCCGCCGCATCGAGCAGCCGGATGCGCCGCATCCGCTCGAGAGAAAGGGTGAGCGTCGGCCGCTCTCCGGGCAATGGTACGATGCCCCCGGCAAGCCCGGTGCGCCCGCCCGCCGGGATGACGGCAAGCCCGAGCTCGCCGGCCGCGCGCAGCACCGCCGCCACTTCGGCGGTTGTGCCGGGGCGGACCACCAGCAGGGGCGCCCGGGCTGGGCTGCCGCGCCAATCCGTGCCGTAGGGCAGGGTCTCCGCCGGGTCGGCGAGCACATGTTGGGGGCCCAGCATCCGGGCGAAGACATCGATTGCGCTCACTCTGCCCCCTCTCCTTGGTGCTCTGCCCGATTGCAGGCGCGCAGGCGCGCCCCGTCAACCGGTTGACCGCACCCGCATCGGCCGCAACCATCGCCCAAGGCCCGGCAGAGCCAGGAGGAGACGGCCATGGCAGCGGCCAGCGAGCCGGCAGAGAGCGACTACATCGTCATCGGCGCCGGTTCGGCGGGATCGGCGGTGGCCAAGCGGCTGACCGAAATCCCAGGTGCCACCGTGACGCTGATCGAGGCCGGCCCGCCGGACCGCAACCCCTGGCTGCATGTGCCGATCGGCTATGCGCGGACCATGTTCCACCCGGTGCTGTCCTGGAACTACCGCACGGCGCCGGAGCCCGAACTCGACGGCCGCGCCATTCCCTGGCCGCGCGGGCGCGTGCTCGGCGGATCGAGCGCGATCAATGGCCTGCTCTATGTGCGCGGCCAGGCCGAGGACTACGACCACTGGCGGCAGCTCGGCTGCATCGGCTGGTCCTATGCCGATGTGCTGCCCTTCTTCCGCCGCGCCGAGGACAATGAGCGGGGTGCCTGCGCCCATCACGGCGCGGGCGGGCCGCTTGCGGTCTCCGACCTGCGCGACCGCAACCCGATTGCCGCCGCCTTCATCGCCGCCGCGCTGGAGCTCGGCTTTCCCGAGAATCCGGACTTCAACGGCCCAACCCAGGAGGGGGCGGGCTGGTTCCAGGTCACGGCGCGGCGCGGCTGGCGCTGTTCGGCCTATACCGCCTATCTCCGGCCCCGCCCGCCCAACCTGCGCCTGCTCACCGAGGCGCTGGCGCTCCGCCTGACCTTCACCGGGCGCCGCTGCAGCGGCGTCCTGGTCCGCCAGGGCGGGCGGGAGTTCGCGCTCTCCGCCAGGCGGGAGGTGGTGCTCTGCGGTGGGGCGGTCAACTCTCCGCAGCTGCTGATGCTCTCCGGTATCGGCGATGCGACGGAGCTTGCCGCGCTCGGCATTCCGGTCCTGCACCACGCGCCCGAGGTCGGGCGCAACCTGCAGGATCATCTGCAGGCGCGCGTCGTCTTCCGCGCGACCCGTCCGGTGACGGTCAACGACATGATGGCAAGCCTGCCGCGCAAGCTTGCCGCCGGGCTTCATTTCGCGCTGCGGCGGCGGGGGCCGCTCACCTTTTCGGCCGGGCAGGCGGGCTTGTTCGCCCGCGTGCTGCCGGGTTCGGCCACGCCCGATGTGCAGTATCACTTCATCCCCTTCAGCAGCGACCGCCCAGGCGAGCCGCTGCACCCCTTCAGCGGCTTCACGATCAGCGTCTGCCAGCTGCGCCCGGAAAGCCGCGGGCGCATCGCGCTGAAGAGCCCCAAGCCCGAAGATCCGCCGCTGATCGAGGCGCGCTATCTGAGCGCCGAGACCGACCGGCGCTGCATGGTGGCCGGGCTGCGGCTGATCCGGCGGCTGGCCGCCACGCGCGCGCTCTCCCGCTGGATTGCGGCCGAATATGCGCCGGGCCCGCAGGCCGAGGGCGATGAGGCGCTGCTCGCCTTCTGCCGGGCAACGGCAGGCACGATCTATCACCCCGCCGGCAGCTGCCGGATGGGTGAGGATCCGGGCGCGGTGGTCGACAGCCGCCTCCGGGTGCGCGGAGTGGAGGGGCTGCGCGTGGCCGATGCCTCGATCATGCCGACGGTGGTCTCGGGCAACACCAATGCCGCCTGCATCATGATCGGCGAGAAGTGCGCCGCGATGATGCGCGAGGCCGCTTGACCGCCGCAGGGCCGCGCGCATGCTGCCGCCCATGCGAACGCCTGGCATCAGCACCCCCTGGCCCCTGCGCGACAAGGTGGCCTTTGTCGGCATCGGCACCAGCGCCTTCGGCAGTTTTCCCGACAACGACACCTATGGCCTGGGGGCGGAAGCACTCAACCGCGCGCTGGACGATGCCGGCCTGTCAGTGCGCGACATCGACGGGCTGATCGTCAACCGCATCCCCTCCTACGAGCGTTTTGCCGAGATGATGGGGATCAGCCCGCAGTTCTGCCTGCTCACCGAATCGCCGGGGCGGTTCTCGGGCGTCTCGCTCGCGCTCGCCATGCAGGCGGTGGTGACCGGCGCGGCGGAGGTGGTGGCGCTCGTCTATGGCAACAACGGGCGCAGCGTGCGGGTCCGCTACGGCGGCGGGGACAGCCAGTGGTCGGCCTGGGGGATGACGAGCCCCGGGGCGATCCATGCCATGATGTGGCGGCGGCACATGCATCTCTATGGCACCACCCATGCCGATCTCGGCTGGGTGGCCGAAGCCTTCCGCGACCATGCCTGCCGCAACCCCGATGCGGTCATGTACGGACGGCCGATCACGCGGGAGGACCATGCGACGGCGCGGCCGATCTGCGAACCGCTCCGGCTGCTCGACTATTGCCTGATCAATGACGGTGCGGTGGCCTGGATCGTCACCTCCGCCGAACGCGCGCGCGACCTCAGGCGCCCGCCCGTGCTGATCAGCGCCTATGCGCGGCAGGATTGCTTCCGCTACGGCAGCGCCCCGCCGACCGATTTCTGGCAGGAGAGCCTCGGTGCGGTGCGCCGGCTGATCTACACCCGCGCGGGTTTCGGGCCGGAGGACATCCAGGGTCTTGGCATCTACGACAACTTCACCCCCACCGTGATGTTCAGCCTGGAGGGGATGGGCTTCTGCGCGCCCGGGGAGAGCGGCGATTTCGTCAAGGGCGGCACGCTGCGCCTGGGCCAGGGGCGGTGGCCGACCAACACCTCGGGCGGGCACCTGTCCAACAGCTATATGCAAGGCTGGGAGATCATCGCCGAATGCGTCCGCCAGCTGCGCGGCGAATGCGGCGCAAGGCAGATCCCGAACTGCCAGGCCATGCAATACATCTGCGCGACCAACATCGCGCAATCGATCATCCTGCGGAGGGGCTGAGCCATGCCGGCACCCGTGATCGACGTCTGGTCCCGCCCCTTCTGGCAGGCCGCGCGCGAACGCCGCTTCATCCTGCCGCGCTGCCGGGACAGCGGCCGCTGCTTCTTCCCGCCCGCCCCGGTCTCGCCCTTCACCGGCCGGCCCCATGTCGAGTGGGTGGAGGCGGCCGGAGAGGGCAGCTTGTGGTCCTTCGTCGTCTTCCACCAGACATACTTCGATGACTTCCCGCCCCCCTATGCGGTGGTGATGGTCGAACTGGACGAGGGGCCGATGTTTCTGGCCAATCTGCGCGGGGCGGACCCCTCGGAACTGTCGATCGGCCAGCGCATGCGCATCGTCTTCGACGAGGAGCGCAACGGGATCGTCCTGCCTCAGTTCGAGATCGTCCGATGAGCGAGACCGTGCTGGTCTCCCGCCACGAGGGTTGGGCCGAGATCACGATCAGCCGCGAGGAGAAGCGCAACGCGGTCGACCGCGCCACACGCGAGGGGCTGCGCCGCGCCTTCGACGCCTGCACCGACCTCAAGGCGGTGGTGCTGACCGGCGTCGGTGCCGTCTTCTGTGCTGGGATGGACCTGAAGGAGCGGGAGGCCGACCGCGCCCGGGGCATCGACACCGCCGGTGAGGAGTGGATCGCGGTCAACATCGCGATCCGCCGCCATCCCGCGATTTTCATCGCGGCCGTCAACGGGCTCGCCCTCGGCGGCGGGTCCACCCTGATCAATGTCTGCGACCTGGCGATCGCCTCCGAACGCGCCAGCATCGGCTGCCCGGAGATGGGCTTTGCCACCTATCCCGGCATGGCAGGGCCGGCGGCCCAGCTCTCCGGCATCACGCGCAAGCGCGCGGCCTGGATGATCCTGACCACCCAGCGCATCGACGGGGCCACCGCGGAACGCTGGGGCATGGTCAACGAATGCGTGCCGCACGAACAGCTCCTGCCGCGGGCGCGCGAGGTGGCGCAGATGCTCGCCCGCTTCGACGCGGTGGCGCTGGCCGAGGCCAAGCGCGCGCTCGACCGCATCCCGGCCTTCATCACCGACTGGCAGCAGGCGATGGACCACGGCCAGATGGTCAATGCCCTGATCCGCAGCCGCAGCGGCGCGCAGGCCGAGGGGCTGGCGCGTTTCGCGGCCGGGGGCAAGAACCCGGGCCAGGGCGTCTAGCCGATGAGACCGCTGGCCGGCCGGCGCATCCTCGACCTCTCGGCCCAGGCGGCACAATCCCCGCATGGCTTGGCTGCGGCGATGGCGGGGCGGCTGGCCGCCGCCTTCGGGGCCGAGGTCTATCGCCCCGACGGCCCCCGCGCGCCCAAGGGTGCGTTGGGCCGTTTCCTCGATGCCGGCAAGCGCATCGGCCCGGCTCCCGCCGCGGTAGATGCCGCCATGGGCGACAGCGGCGCCCTGGCAGGGGTGAGCGCACCCGTCATCCTGCGCTTTTCGGTCTTCGGCCCGGGGCAGGATCCGCCGATGTCGGAGTTCGGGCTGCTTGCCCTCTCCGGCCTGCTCGACATCGTGGGCGAGGCCGAGGGTTCACCCTGGCCGCTTGCCGGCCATCAGCCGGCCTATGCGGCGGGGCTGGCGGGGCTGGCCGCCCTGCTGGCCGCCCTCCGCGCGGGAGGAGAGGAGCGGATCGAGGTCTCCCTCTTCGACGTCACCTGCTGGCTCAACTGGAAGGTCGCGGCGGCGATGCTGGTGCTGGGACGCATCCCGCGCCGGGGCGGGGCGCGCGCGGACTGGTTCACCCTGCCCGCAGCCGACGGTCACATCGCGCTCGTCTACCAAGAGAAGGACTGGCCGGCCCTGCGCGAGATGCTCGGGCTGTCGGATCCGCGCTTCGACACCCGTGCCGGCCGGCTGGCCCTGCGGCGGGAGTTCGAGGCCGCGATCCGCCCCTGGTTTGCCGCCCGCACGCGGGAGGAGATCACGCGCGAGGCGCAGGCGCGCCGGATCCCGATCGGACCGGTTCGCCATCCGGCCGAACTCCTCTCCGACCCGCAATATCTGGCGCGCGGCTTCCTGGGTCCCGGGGGCATGCCTGCCCTGCCCTTCCTGGTCGACGGGGTGCGCCCGCATGGCTGATCGGCCGCTCTGTGGCATGCGCGTGCTCGACCTCGGCTGGCTGACCGCCGGCGCCGCCACCTCGACCCTGCTGCTCGACCTCGGCGCCGAGGTGGTGAAGGTCGAAGGGCCCGGCGCGCCGGATCCCTTCCGCAACTGGGAGAATGCCGACCCCGAGCGCGAGTGGTGGAACGAAAGCCCGTGGTTCAACTTCACCAACCGCGGCAAGCGCAGCCTCTGCCTCGACCTCAAGGACCCGCGCGGGCAGGCGGTGATGCAGCGCCTGCTCGCCCGGGCCGACATCCTGGTCGAGAACTACCGCCGCGGGGTGCTCGCGGAGTTCGGCCTCGACCCCGCCCTGCTGCGCCGGCGCTTCCCGCGGCTGATCATCGCCTCCATCTCTTCGCAGGGAGAGACCGGGCCGGAGCGCGACATGGTCTCCTTCGGCTCGACGCTCGAGGCCACGGGCGGCCTCGCCGCCCTGACCGGCCCGCCGGAAGGGCCCCCGATCATCACCGGACGCGACGTCAACTACCCCGACCAGGTGGTCTGCCTCTTCGCCACCGCAGCCATCATCGCCGCGCTGATGGAGCGTGATCGGAGCGGAGAGGGGGCGCATATCGACCTCTCGCAGCGCGAGCTGACCTCCTTCCTGCTGGGCGAGGAGCTGATCGCCGCCGCCGAGGGGCACCCCTCCCCCCGGCACGGCTATGGCCCCAACGGAGAGACGATCCGCGACGGCATGGCCTATTGGCCGGGCGGGAGCGCGCCGGTGCGCGATGGCGAGAGCCTGGCCCGGGCGCCGGAGTTCCAGGCCGGCACCGCGGTGCTGCGCGCCCCGGACGGCACGCCCGTCAAGGGCATCCCCTTCCGCCTCCAGAGCCGCCCGCTGTCGGTGCGCGGCCCCTGCCGGCCGCTCGGGGCGGACAACCGCAGCGTGCTGCGCGAAGCCGGGCTGACCGAGGAGGAGATAGCGGCCCTTGAGGAGGCGGGCGTCGTGGCCACTCGGCCGCGCCGCGGACCGCCGCGATAGGCCGCCGCCTGACCAGGCTCGGGGCGCAGCCGTGGCAGAGGCGCTCCGCCCTGCTGCAGGGGTCGCCAGCACCAGGGCGACGGCGCCCTGCCATGCGGGCCCGGCCCGCGCCTCGGCATGCGGCGCAGGGCCGGATCGTCAGGCCTATGGTCCGCCGGGCGCGGCAGGGCTATCCCTGCACGAGACGGCAGAACCAAGATCATCGACGGGAGGGACCGCCATGCTGACCCGCCGCCTCGCGCTCGCTGCACCGGCGCTGCTCGCCTCGCCCGCCCTGGCCTGGTTGCCGGATCGCCCGATCCGGCTGGTCATTCCCTTCACCCCGGGCGGGACCAACGACATCATCGGGCGCCTGGTGGCAGACGGGATGGCGCAGCGCCTGGGCCAGCCGATCGTGATCGAGAACCGCGGCGGTGCGGGCGGCATGATCGGCGCCGACATCGTGGCCAAGGCCGCACCGGATGGGCATACGCTTCTGCTGGGCGGCTCCGGCAGCTTGGTCATCACAAGCTTCGTCCACCGCCGCCTGCCCTATGACCCGATCCGGGATTTCGCGCCGATCGGCCTGATGGGCTCCGCGGCCAATGTGATCGTGGTCAACCCGCAGGTGCCGGCCAGCACGCTGCGCGAGCTGCAGGCGGTGGCGCGCCGGGCCCAGCCGCCGCTCACCTATGCCTCGCCCGGCGTGGGCAGCACCGGCCATGCCGCGGGGGCGCTGCTCGCCCAGGCGCTGGAGGTCGAGATGATCCATGTGCCCTATCGCGGCACCGGCCCGGTGCTGACCGATCTCATCGCCGGGCGCGTGCAGGTCTTCACCAATGCGCTGGCGCCGATGCAGCCGCAGGTGCTGGCGGGGCAGCTCAGGGCGCTCGCGATCGCCGGGCGGCAGCGCAGCACCGCCCTGCCCGATGTGCCGACCACGATCGAGGCCGGCTTCCCCTCGGTGCAGGCGGCCACCTGGTTCAGCCTCTTCGCCACCGGCGGCACGCCGCCCGAACGGCTGCGTGTGCTGCATGCCGCACTCAATGCCACCATGGCCGAACCCGAAGTGCGCCGGCGCCTCACCGAGGGCGGGGTGGACATCGAGACGAGCGAAAGCCCGGAAGCCTTCTGGCAGTTCTATCTGGCGGAGCGGGCCCGCTGGGGGGAGGTGATCCGCCGCGCCAATATCCAGGCCGAGGGCTGAGGGGGATGGAGAGGGAGACGGCCCCGGTGGGCATCGTGCTGTCGCGCCGGCCAGCGCGCCCTCTCCCCGCCGCCCTGCGCGCGCGGCTGCTGCGGGAAGGTGCGATCCTCTGACCATGAAGCTCACCCCCGACCAGGACGCCATCCGAGAGGGCGTGCGGGCCCTCTGCGCGCGTTTCGATGCCGCCTACTGGCGCAGGCTCGACGCCGAGCACCGCTTCCCGCACGAATTCCACGCCGCGGTGGCCGAGGCCGGCTTCCTTGGCATCTGCATCCCGCCCGAATATGGCGGCAGCGGCCTCGGCATCACGGAGGCCGCGATCATGATGGAGGCGATTGCCGGCTCAGGCGCCGGGATGTCCGGCGCCTCGGCGATCCACATGAACATCTTCGGTCTCAACCCCGTCGTGATGTTCGGCAGCGCCGAACAGAAGGCGCGCTTCCTGCCCCCCCTTGCCGCCGGCCGGCACAAGGCCTGCTTCGGCGTCACCGAACCCACCACCGGCCTCGATACCACCCGCCTCAAGACGCGGGCCGAACGGGTGGGCGATGTCTATCGGGTGACGGGGCAGAAGGTCTGGATCAGCACCGCCCAGGTCGCCACCCATATCCTGCTGCTGGCGCGCACCACCCCGCTTGAGGCCTGCGCCCGGCCGACCGAGGGGCTGTCGCTGTTCTACACGCCGCTCGACCGGCACCGGGCGACAGTGCGCGAGATCGCGAAGATGGGCCGCGCCGCGGTCGATTCGAACGAGATCTTCTTCGACGGCTACGAGATCCCGGCCGCCGACCGGATCGGGGAGGAGGGGCAGGGTTTCCGCATGATCCTGCACGGCCTCAATCCCGAACGCATCCTGATCGCGGCCGAAGCGGTCGGGCTCGGCCGCGCTGCCCTGGCCCGGGCGACCGCCTATGCGCGCGAACGGGTGGTCTTCGGCCGGCCGATCGGACAGAACCAGGGGGTGGCCTTCCCGCTGGCCGAGGATTGGATGGCGCTCGAGGCGGCCTGGCTGATGACCCTCTCGGCCGCGCAGCGCTACGATTCTGGCGAGCCCTGCGGGGCGGAAGCCAATGCGGCGAAGTATCTGGCCGCCGAGGCGTGCCTCAAGGCCTGCCAGGATGCGGTGATGACCCATGGCGGCTTCGGCTACGCCCGCGAATACGACGTCGAACGCTATCTGCGCGAGGCGCAGATCCCCTGGATTGCGCCGGTCAGCCCCAACCTCATCCGCGCCTATATCGCCGAACGGGTGCTCGGCCTGCCCAAGAGTTACTGAGGCGGCGGCTGCTCAATCGGGAATGCAGCGGCGCAGCACGGCCGGGAACTCGGGGCAGCCGGGCAGGATGATCTCATGCGGGCCGATGCGGCGCACCCGCAGCAGATTGGGGTTGCCGTCGCAGGAGAAGCCGATATCGGGCGGCAGCCGCCCGCCGGCCACGCCCCCGGCAGGCAGCGAGATCGGCACCAGGCGGAACTCCAGCCCATCGGGCGTGGCCACCACGGTCTCGATCAGGCGCTGGCGGTAGGCCACCTCGAGCAGGCTCGAGCGCATCACCACATCGCGCAGGAAGATGAGCGTGGCCTGGCCCGAACAGGCCTGCCCCTGCACATCCCCGGGCGGGAAATGGCCGCCGAACCACATGCCGAACACCCATTCATGGGGGGGTGCCGCGCGTCCCTGTGCGGCGGCGATCGCAGGGGCGGCCAGCAGGCTGGCCACGGCAAGGAAGGAACGGCGTCGCATGGCGCTGCCCGGTTACACCACTTCCCGCCAGCCCGGAACCGCTCACCGCCCCGGGCGCAACCGGGCGCGGGCGCGCATCTGCCCCTCCGACGCGAGCCTGGCGAAGCGGCGGCGAGAAGCGGCAGGCCGCGCCGCTACCTAGAGCAAGGCGCCCTGCAATCGCCCGCCCGGCAGCGGATGCGGCACCCCGGTGGTGGTCGGGAAGGACAGCGGCAGCCCGCGCGCAACCCGGGCGGCCAGGATCGCGAAGCACTGCGCCTCCAGCGCATCGCCGTTCCAGCCCGCCGCCTCGACCGGGCGCACCGGTTCGGCCAGGACAGCCGACAGCGCCTTCATCATCGCCGGGTTGCGCCGCCCGCCGCCGCCGACCAGCCATTGCAGAGGAGCTTCCGGGAAATGCCGGGCGGCTGCGGCGACACAGACGGCGGCGAAGGCAACCAGCGTGGCCGCGCCGTCCTGCGGGCTCAGTCGATCCGCCCCGGCCTCGCGCAGGGCGCGGTCGAAATCCAGCCGGTCGAGGGATTTGGGCGGTGGCGCCGCCAGATAGGGGTGCTGCATCAGCCGCCCGAGCACGGCCGCATCGGCCTCTCCGGAGAGGGCGAGCCGACCGTCCTGGTCGTAGTCGCTGCCGAGCGCGCGCCGCGCCCAATCATCCAGCGGACCATTCGCCGGGCCGGTGTCGAAGGCGATCAGCTCTCCGCGCGCGCCGATGAAGGTGACATTACCGACCCCGCCCAGGTTGAGCACCGCAAGCGGCTTCGGCAGAGGATGGGCCAGCACGGCATGGGCGACAGGTGCAAGCGGCGCGCCCTGACCGCCGGCCGCGACATCGGCCGAACGGAAATCATGCGCGACCGTCAGGCCGGTCAGCCGCGCGAGCAGGGCCGCATCCCCGATCTGCCAGGTCCGGCGCTCGGCCGGCCGGTGCAGGATGGTCTGGCCGTGGAAGCCGATCATGTCGGGCTCGGGCAGGCCCTGGCGGGCAGCCTCGCGGCGCAGGCGCTCCACCGCTTCGGCATGGCGTTCGGTCAGCTGGCGTTCGGCGGCCGCCAGCGCGGGGTCATCGGCAGCCAGGCTCGGTGCCGCATCGAGCAGGGCGCGCAGGTCCCGCCGCAGGGCAGGCGGATAGGGCAGCGTCAGCGCCGGGCCCAGGCGCTGCACGCTCTCCCCGTCCGTCTCCACCCAGGCGGCATCCACGCCATCGAGGCTGGTGCCGCTCATCAGACCGATGCACCGGAGCACGCGCTCCTCTGCCATGCCTCCCCCGACTCCGCGCCCTGCGGAAAGCGGGCAGCTGACCCGGAGGCCGGGACGGGCGCAAGGGGGTGACGGCGCCAGCGGCCGCGTCCATGCTGCCGGGCATGGGCGAACTGGCAGGGCGTATCGCGCTGGTCACAGGCGGGCAGCAGGGGATCGGTGCCGCCATCGCCCTGGCCTTGGCCAGGGCGGGGGCGGATGTGGCCCTCACTTGGCTGGACGCCGAACCGCTCGCTCTGGCCCAGGCCATTCGCGCGCTGGGGCGGCGTTGCGTCTGCCTGCAGGGCAGCCTTGCCAGCCATGCCGGCGTGATCGGCCTGCATCAGGCGGCCTGCGCCAGCCTCGGCGTGCCCGATCTGCTGGTCAACAATGCCGGCATCTTTCCGCGCTGCGACTTCCTGGCCATGACCGAGGCGGAGTGGGATGCGGTGCTCACCGTCAACCTCAAGGCCGCGGCCTTCATGACCCAGGCCTTTGCGCGCGCTCTCAGCGGGCGGGAGGCGGCGGTGGTCAACCTCTCCTCCTCTGCCGTGCGGGGCGATCCGCGCGGGGTGCATTACGTCGCCAGCAAATGCGGCATCATCGGCCTGACGCGGGCGACCGCCCTGGCGCTGGCCCCGGCCATCCGTGTCAACGCGATCGCCCCGGGGCTGATCGATACGGCCCAGCCGCGGCTCGCCCACAGTGAGGAGGCGCTGGCCGCGCGCGCGGCTGCCCAGCCGATCCCGCGCCTCGGCCGGCCCGAGGAGGTGGCGGAGCTTGCCGTCTATCTGCTCGGGCCGCGCGCCGGCTACATCACGGGGCAGGTCTTCCACATCAACGGGGGCGTCTATCTTGCCTAGGTTCGCCGGGGTCTTTCCCTACCTCGTCTCTCCCATCGGGCCCGACGGTGCTGTGCTGGAGGCAGCCCTGCGCGATCTGGTGGAGCATCTGATCGCAAGCGGGGTGCATGGCCTGACGCCGCTCGGCTCGACCGGGGAGTTCGCCTACCTCAACCCCGCCCAGCGGCGGGAGGTGGTGCGCATCGTCATCGACCAGGCGCGCGGGCGGATCCCGGTGGTCGCCGGGGTGGCCGCCACCACCACCGCCGATGCAGTGGCCCAGGCGCGGGAGTATGCAGCGCTCGGTGCCGACGGGATCCTGGCCGTGATGGAGGCCTATTTCCCCATCCCGGAATCCGGCGTCATCGCCTATTTCACGGCGCTGGCCGATGCCACGCCGCTCCCCGTGGTGCTCTACACCAATCCGCAGTTCCAGCGCAGCGATCTCTCCCTCGCCGCGATCGAGTCGCTCTCGCACCATCCGCGGATCGTCGCGATCAAGGATGCCTCGACCAATACCGGCCGGCTGCTGTCCATCCTCAACCGGGTGGAGGGGCGGATCGATGTGTTCAGCGCCAGCGCCCATATCCCGGCCGCCGTCATGCTGATCGGCGGAGTGGGCTGGATGGCTGGGCCCGCCTGCGTCATCCCGCGGCAGAGCGTGCGCCTCTATGACCTCTGCCGCGCCGGGGACTGGGCAAGCGCGATGGCCTTGCAGCGGCGGCTGTGGCGGATCAACGAGCTCTTCGCCCAGTTCCAGCTCGCCGCCTGCATCAAGGGTGCGCTGCAGCTGCAGGGCTTCGCGGTGGGCGATCCGCTGCCGCCGCAGGCCCCGCTCTCCGAGGAGGGGCGCGCCGCAGTGGCCCGCGCGCTGGCCGAACTTGATTGAACCGCCTGCCGTGGAACGCGACGAGGAAGACGAGGAGCCGGAGGAGGAGGCGGGCGCCGCCGCCGGCCGGCCGGTCTATCTGACGCCCCAGGGCTTTGCCGCCCTGCAGGAGGAGTTGCGCCGGCTGTGGCAGGAGGAGCGGCCGCGGGTGGTCGAGGTCGTAGCCTGGGCGGCCAGCCTTGGCGATCGCAGCGAGAATGCCGACTACCAATACGGCAAGCGCCGCCTGCGCGAGATCGACCGCCGCGTGCGCTATCTGCGCAAGCGCCTGGAACGGGCCGAGGTGGTCGACCCCGCCCGCCAGCGCCAGCGCGACCGCGTCTTCTTCGGCGCCACCGTCACCTATGCGCGGGCGGACGACAGCGAGGTGACGGTGACCATCGTGGGCAGCGATGAGGCCGATGCCCAGGCCGGACGCATCTCCTGGCTCTCGCCGGTGGCCCGCGCCCTGCTCGGGCG
This sequence comes from Rhodovarius sp., assembly GCA_025057055.1. Lineage (GTDB taxonomy): Bacteria > Pseudomonadota > Alphaproteobacteria > Acetobacterales > Acetobacteraceae > Rhodovarius. Next base: position 14,180 of record JANWYF010000157.1, read on the forward strand.
GCGCGTGGGGGAGGTCGGGCGCGTGCTCCTGCCCGGCGGGGTGGAGGAGATCGAGGTGGTGGCGATCCGCTACCCCGACCCGCCCTGATGCGCGGGGAATGGGGCGCCGTCCTGGCACTCGGGACGGCCCAGACGCTCGCCTGGGGCGGCAGCTACTATCTTCCGGCCATGCTGGCCGCGCCGATCGCGCGCGACCTCGGGCTCAGCCAGGCGACGATCTTCGCCGTCTTCTCCGCCGCGCTGGTCTGTGCGGCCTCGATCGGGCCGGCCGCGGGGCGCTGGATCGACCGCCATGGCGGGCGCGGCCTGCATGTCGCGGCGGCGCTGATCTTCGCGCTGGGCTTGCTGCTGCTCGGCATGGCGCGGGGGCTTGCCGGGCTGATCCTCGCCTGGGCGGTGATCGGCCTCGGCATGGGAGTGGGGCTCTATGAGGCCGCCTTCGCCACCCTCGCGCGCCTCTTCGGCACCGGTGCGCGCCGGCCGATCACCGGCATTACCTTGATGGCAGGCTTCGCGAGCACCCTCTCCTGGCCGCTGACGGCCTGGCTCGACGGCGCGCTCGGCTGGCGCGGCGCCTGCTTCGTCTGGGCGGTGCTGATCCCGCTCGTCAATGTGCCGCTGCTTCTGCTGCTGCTGCCCAAGCCGCCGCCGGCCCCGCCCTCGGCAGCCTCCGCCGGGGGCGGAGAACCAGCCGCCGCGCCCCCGCCGCGGTCGGCGCTGGTGCTGCTCGCCTTCATCTTTGCCGTCTCCGGCTTCGGCGCGGCGGCGATGGGGGCGCATCTGCCCGGGCTGCTCGCCGCGGCCGGGGCGGATGCGGCGGCGGTGGTGCTGGCCGGGGCGCTGGTCGGCCCGGCGCAGGTTGCGGCACGGCTGCTGGAGTTCGGGCTGCTGCAGCGCCTCTCTCCGCTGCGGATGGCGATTGGTGCCCATCTTCTGCACCCGATCGGGGCGGGGGCGCTGCTGTTGCTGGGCGCGCCGGCCGCGCCCTTCCTGGCGCTGCTGCATGGCGCGGGCAACGGTCTGCTGACCATCGCCCGCGGAAGCCTGCCCCTCCTCCTGTTCGGGCCGGCCGGGTACGGGGCACGGCTGGGCTGGCTTGCCGTGCCTGCGCGCTTCAGCGGGGCGGCCGCGCCCTTTCTGTTCGGCCTTCTTCTGGAAGCTGCGGGAGCCGCCGCGCTCTGCCTGACCGGCGGGCTCTACCTGGCCGCCGCGGCAAGGCTCGCGCGGCTCGCGCGACAGCGGCCGTGATCAGTCGAGCATGCGCTCGAGGGCGGCGTTGAAGGCCTCCGGCGCCTCGTACATCACCCAGTGGCCGGCATTCTCGATCACCTCCGACCGCAGTTCGGGCCGGATGGCGCGCAGCAGGGCCAGCCGCTCCGGGATCTGCGGCCAGGCCACCGCATCCCGCCCGCCCCAGATCGCGCGCAGTGCTCCCTGAAGTTCAGGCAGCCGGTCGCGCAGCGAGGTGGTGGTCGCAAAGCCGCGCGAGCGCAGCCGGGCGTGGCGCGTGTTCCACTCCTGGATGGCGAGCGCCTCCTCATCGATCAGGGCCGGGTTGTAGAACATCAGCCGCGCCAGATTCTCCCGATGCGCGGCGATCCGCGCCTCCCCCTCCTTATCCCGCACCTTGACGAGTTCGAGCGGTGGGCGCGGCAGGCCGAGTGCGGCGGCGCCGATCAGGGTGAGGGTCCGGATATGCCGCCCCTCCAAGGCCGCGAGATGCGCCCCGCAATTCGAACCGAAGGAAAAGCCCGCGAGGTCATAGTGCCGCGCCGGCCCGAGCAGCTGCACGATGCCGGCATGCAGCGCGCGGGCGACGGCGGCCGGTGTGGGATCACCCGGCGGCATGGCGGATTCGCCGAGCCCGGGCAGATCGGGTGCGATCACGCGGCGGCTGCGGGCGAAGAAGCCGATATTGCGCACCCAGTGCCGCCAGGAGCCGCTGCCGCCATGCAGCAGGACGAGGACCGGGCCCTCTCCCCAGGCGCGCCAGACCACGACGCCCTCGCCGCAGGGGGTCTCGAACCGCTCCGCCCTGCGGTCCAGCTCCTCATGCATCACGGCTCTGCCCCCTCCTCGCTTCGGCGGGCGGAGGGCGGGTCGCCTCAGCCCGCGCGATCCAGGTCGTGGCGGCGAAGATGATCGCCCCGCCGAGGAAGGTCCAGATGCCCGGCACCTGGGCGAAGAAGAGGAAACCCCACAGCGAAGCCCAGACAAGTTCGAGGAACTTGAAGGGCTGGGCGGCCGAGATGTCGGCCAGCTGATAGGCACGGGTGAGGCAGAGATGGCCGAGGCTGCCGATCATCCCGCAGCCCAGCAGCAGCAGCCATTCGAAGGCGCTAGGCGCCACCCAGCCGGGCAGGGCCAGCGGCAGGCTGAAGAGGGCGACCGTGGCCGCCTGCCAGGCGACGATCACGGCCGGCGAGTCGCGGCGCGTCAGAACCTTGGCCAGCAGGAAGGAACCGGCAAAGAGCGGGGCAGAAGCCAGCAGCAGCAGCATATGCCACCCGCCGCCGCCCTGGAAGGCAGGCAGCGCCACCACCGCCACGCCGAGAAAGCCCCATCCCACCGCCGCGAAGCGCCGCGCATCGGCGGCTTCGCGCAGGAACAGCACCGCCCCGAGCATGATGAAGAGCGGGGTGGTGAAGCCGATCGCCGCGACATCCGACAGCGGCACGAAAGGCAGGGCCGAGAACCAAAGCGCAAGCCCCGCCGTATGCAGAACGCCGCGCCAGAGCTGCAGGCCAAGGGCAGCGGTGCGATAGGCACCGATGCCGGCGCGGAGCATGGCCGGCAGCATCACCACCAGGCCGAAGGCGTAGCGTAGGCACTGCACCTGATGCACGTCGAGCCGCTCCGCGGCCAGCCGCAGCAGCGCATTGAGCAGCGTCAACAGCACCCCGGCCGCGATCGCATAGAGGATACCCTGCAGCGGGCGCGGCATGCGCGTCAGAGGGTTCATGTCGCCCCCACCCTGGCAGCCCGGGCCGGGTTGCGGAACCCCGCCGCGGCACTACCCTGCACAGCGGCACGCCGCGGAGGGAGCCATGCCCGATACCCATCTGCCCGACCTGAGATTCGGCATCGGCCAGCCGGTGCCGCGGCAGGAAGATCCGATCCTGCTGCGCGGGCAGGGGCGCTATACCGATGATATCCACCGCCCTGGCCAGGCCTATGCCGTCTTCGTGCGCAGCAGCCACGCCCATGGCCGGCTGCGCGGCATCGACACGGCGGCGGCACGCGCCATGCCCGGCGTGCTCGCGGTGCTGACCGCGGCCGATCTTTCCGGGCTTGGGCCGATGCGCTGCGCCCTCTCCTTCCGCAACCGCGACGGTTCGCCGCTGATCAATATCGACCGGCTGCCCTTCGCATCCGACAAGGTGCGCTATGTGGGCGATCCGATCGCGGCGGTGGTGGCGGAAAGCCGCATGGCCGCGCGCGATGCGGCCGAGGCGGTGCAGGCCGAGATCGAGCCCCTGCCCGCGGTCACCGAAGCCTCGGCCGCGGCGGCAGCGGGGGCGCCCCAGCTCTATGATCACATCCCGGGCAACTGCGTGCTCGATTTCCACTTCGGCGATGCCGAGAAGGTGGCCGCAGCCTTCGCGCGGGCGGCCCATGTCACGCGGCTTGCTGTGCGCAACTCCCGCGTCGTGGTCTGCCCGATGGAACCGCGCAGCGCGATCGGCGAATGGGACGGGGAGCGCTACACCCTGACCCTCGGCTGCCAGGGCGTGTTCGGCCTGCGCAACCAGATGGCCGCGATCATGGGCGTGGAACCGGCGCGGATGCGCATCCTGACCGGGCAGGTGGGCGGCAGCTTCGGCATGAAGGCCAGCGCCTATCCGGAATATGCCGTGCTGCTGCACGCCGCACGGCTGCTCGGCCGGCCGGTGAAATGGACCGACGAGCGGTCGGAGAGCTTCCTCTCCGACGCGCATGGCCGCGACCATGAGGTGATCGCGGAACTCGCCCTTGATGAGGAGGGCCGCTTCCTGGCGGTGCGGCTCACAGGCTTTGCGAATATGGGGGCGTGGCTGTCGCCGGTCGCACCGCTGATGGGCACCGGCAATTTCGTCAAGAACGTGCAGTCCAACTACGCCGTGCCGCTGATCGAGGTCTCGACCCGCTGCATGGTGACCAACACGCCGCCTGTCTCGGCCTATCGCGGCGCCGGTCGGCCGGAGGGCAACTACTTCATGGAGCGCCTGATCGAGACCGCAGCCCGCGAGATGCGGCGCGATGCGGTGGCGCTCAGGCGGCTCAACCATATCCCGCCTGAGGCGATGCCCTATCAGGCGGCCTCGGGCAGCGTCTATGACGGGGGCGACTTCTCGGCGCTCATGGATGCCGCGCTGGCGGCGGCGGATGTCGCGGGCTTTCCCGCCCGCCGGGCCGAAGCCGCAGCCCGCGGCAAGCTGCGCGGACTCGGCATCGGCAATTTCCTCGAATGCACCGCCCCGCCGGCCAAGGAACAGGGGGGCATCCGCTTCGAGAAGGACGGCACCGTCACCATCATCACCGGCACGCTGGATTACGGGCAGGGGCATTGGACCCCCTTCGCGCAGGTGCTGCACCAGCATCTCGGCGTCCCCTTCCAGGCGATCCGGCTGATCCAGGGGGATTCCGACCTGCTGGTGGCGGGCGGGGGCACGGGCGGCAGCAAATCCCTGATGGCGAGCGGTGCTGCCATCGTCGAGGCCGCCGCCAAGGTGGTGGAGCGGGCGATGCCGCTGGCCGCCGAGGCGCTCGAGGCGGCCGAGGCCGACATCGTCTTCGCCGCCGGGCGTTTCATGATCGCCGGCACCGACCGCGGCATCGGCCTCATGGAACTCGCGGCCCGCCATCCCGGCGCGCTCGATGTGACGCATGTGTTCGATCAGGCGCCGATGGCCTATCCCAACGGCTGTCATGTGGCCGAGGTCGAGGTGGATCCCGAGACCGGCGAGGCCCGCGTCGTCGCCTACACCACGGTCAATGATTTCGGCGTGGTGGTGAACCCGCTGCTGGTCGCAGGCCAGGTGCATGGCGGCGTGGCGCAGGGAATCGGCCAGGCGCTGATCGAACGCGTCGCCTATACCGAGGACGGGCAGCCCCTGACCGGCAGCTTCATGGACTACGGCCTGCCCAGGGCGGAGGATGTGCCCGCGGTCGCTGTCGCTTTCCGTCCGGTGCCGGCGCGGACCAATCCGCTCGGCGTCAAGGGCTGCGGAGAGGCCGGTTGCGCCGGCTCGCTGCCGGCGGTGATGAACGCGCTCTGCGATGCGCTGGGGGTGGCGCATATCGACATGCCCGCCACCCCGGAGGCGATCTGGCGCGCCCTCAACCGGCGCTGAGCAGGAAGGGCGGCGGCGGGGCGAGGTCGAGTTCGACCCGCTTCACCCCGGGGATGCCCTCGGCCAGCACGCGCAGCGCGCGCTCCACCGCGGGCGAGCTGCAGAAGCCATGCAGGGTGACCACGCCGCCCTGCACCTCGGCCAGCACGTGATAGGCATCATACCAGGGCTGCCGGCGCAGCGCCGCCATCAGGTCGCGCCGGATCTCCGCATCGCTGCGCGGGCCGCTGGCCTGGGCCGGCGAGGAGAGCAGGGCGCGCAGCAGATCGGCGCGGGAGACGATGCCGACAAGCCGCCCCTCGCTGAGCACTGGTACGCGTTTGATGCCGCGCGTCTCCATGAGGTGGGCGATCTCCTCGGCGGTCGCATCCTCCGAGACCGTGACGAGGTCGGTGGTCATGACGTCGCGCGCGCGCCGCCCCTCGGCGCGGACGAAGCGTTCCGCCTCGGCCGCCGGGTTGGCGAAGAGCGCGCGCAGCCAGCCGCGGGGCTGCTCCGCCCGGGCCGAGAGGCGGCGCAGCAGATCTCCCTCGGTCACGATGCCGAGCAGACGGCCATCGGCATCGACCACCGGCGCGCCGGAGACGCCGCGTTCGGCCAGAGCCGCCGCGATGGTCTCGACCGGGGCATCGGGGGGGAAGGTGAGCAGACCGGTGCTCATCAGGTCACGGGCGCGCATGGGGCCTCTCCTCTCTTCCTGGACGCGACGGGATGCGGGCGCCGAGGCGGATGCGCTTCTCCGCCTCCACGAGCAGGAACAGCATAACGGCAACCGCCACCACCCCCGCGAGATCCAGCAGGCCAAGGGAGGCCGTGGCGAAGGCGAGCTGCAGCGGCGGCGCCCAGGTCAGCGCGATCTGGGCCAGCGTCACGCCGGCCAGGCCGATCAGCAGGGCCGGCGTGCCGCGCACCCCCTGCCAGGTGAGGGAGGAGCCGAGCGCATAGCGGATGCTGAAGAGATAGGCGATCTCCATCGCCACGATCGCATTCACCACGATCGTATAGGCCGCCTGCTGCGGCAGACCGCGCGCCTCGGCCCAGAAATACAGGCCGAAGGCGCCCGCGGCCATGAGGCAGGAGGTGAAGAGCACCCGCCAGATCAGCTCCGCGGTCAGGATCGGCTCCCTGGGCGGCCGCGGGGGGCGCCGCATGGTGCCGGGTTCGGTCGGCTCGAAGGCGAGGGTCAGACCGAGCGCCACCGCGGTCACCATGTTCACCCACAGGATCTGCAGCGGCGTGATCGGAAGCGGCAGCCCGGCCAGGATGGCGGCGATGATGGTCAGCGCCTCGCCCCCGTTGGTCGGCAGGGTCCAGGCGATCACCTTGCGCAGATTGTCATAGACCGTGCGCCCCTCGCGCACCGCGGCGACGATCGAGGCGAAATTGTCGTCGGCCAGCACCATATCGGCGGCCTGCTTGGCGGCCTCGGTGCCGCGCCGTCCCATCGCGACGCCGACATCGGCGCGCTTGAGCGCGGGCGCGTCGTTCACGCCATCCCCGGTCATCGCCACGAGCAGCCCCTCGGCCTGCAGGGCCATCACGAGGCGCAGCTTGTGCTCGGGCGTGGTGCGGGCAAAGACCGTGAC
>JANWYF010000026.1 GCA_025057055.1 Rhodovarius sp.
ACACCACCACACCAGATACCAGGCCACAAACAACCCAGCGCGCACCACCACCCAAACCACGCACAGCACACCCACCACTCACAGCAGGCACACCACGCACAGCCCAGGCAACAACACACGCCAGGCCAACAACAACAACAACAATCCCAGAAACCAGATGCAATTGTGAAAACAGCAGGCCACCCTGATCCAGGCTCACCTGGCACCAGGCTCCTCGACCGAGGAGGGCCGGAAACCACTCCGCCCCTACCCGGGCGATGCGGCGGAGGCGGCGTGTACGCCCCCGCCACGGGACTGTCAAACAGCAAGCCCATGCGTGCTGCGCATGGCGGCCATCACAGGGGGCGGAGCTCCGCCTCGCCCCGCCCAGCGGCCAGCCCGGCCTACGCGGCAGCCCGCGCGGGCTCGGCCGCCACCCGGAGGGTCAGGCCATCGCCGTCGCTGTCCACCTCGACGGTATCGCCGTCCTTGACCGTCCCCTGCAGCATCAGCTCCGCCAGCCGGTCCTGCAGGCTGCGCTGGATGACGCGCTTGAGCGGCCGCGCGCCGTAGACCGGGTCATAACCCGCCTCGGCCAGCCAGTTGCGCGCCGCATCCGTGAGCCGCAGGGAGATCTTGCGGTCCTCAAGCAGGGCGCGCACGCGGTTGATCTGGATGTCCACGATCGCCGCCATGCTCTCGCGCCGCAGCCGGCTGAACAGCACGATCTCATCCAGGCGGTTGAGGAACTCCGGCCGGAACCGTTCGCGCACCGCGCGCATCACGGCCGGCCGCGCCTCCTCCACATCCGCCCCCTCCGGCAGTTCGGCCAGCGCCTGGGCGCCGAGGTTGCTGGTCAGCACGATCAGCGTGTTGCGGAAATCGACCGTCCGCCCCTGCCCATCGGTCAGCCGCCCGTCGTCGAGCACCTGCAGCAGCACGTTGAACACATCCTCGTGCGCCTTCTCGACCTCATCGAACAGCACGACCTGATAGGGCCGGCGCCGCACGGCCTCGGTCAGCGCGCCCCCCTCCTCATAGCCGACATAGCCGGGCGGCGCCCCGATCAGGCGGGAGACGGCGTGCTTCTCCATGTACTCGGACATGTCGATGCGCGTCATCGCCCGCTCGTCGTCGAAGAGGAAGGCAGCCACCGCCTTGACCAGCTCGGTCTTGCCCACACCGGTGGGCCCGAGGAAGAGGAAGCTGCCGATCGGCCGATGGGGGTCGGACAGGCCCGCCCTGGCCCGCCGCACCGCCTTGGCCACCGCGCTCAGCGCCTCCTCCTGGCCGACCACGCGCTTGCGCAGCTCCTCCTCCATGCGCAGGAGCTTGGCGCGCTCGCCCTCCAGCATCTTCTCGACCGGAATGCCGGTCCAGCGCGAGACGACGGCAGCGATCTCCTCCTCCGTCACCACCTCATTGACCAGCTTGGCCTCGACCGCCGTCGCCTCGGCGAGCTTCTTCTCAAGCGCAGGGATGGTGCCGTAGCGCAGCTCGGCCGCGCGGTTCAAATCGCCGCGGCGTTCCGCAAGCTCCTGTTCGGTGCGCGCGGCATCCAGCTGCTCCTTAAGCTTCTGCGCCTCCTGCAGCCGCGCCTTCTCCGCGCTCCAGGCCGCGGTCATCTCGGCGCTGCGCTGTTCGAGCTCGGCCAGCTCGCGCTCGAGCTTGGCCAGCCGCTCCCGGCTCGCCGGATCCTCCTCCTTCTGCAGCGCGGCGCGCTCGATCTTGAGCTGCAGAATGCGCCGATCAAGCTCGTCGAGCTCCTCGGGCTTGCTGTCGACCTGCATGCGCAGGCGGCTGGCCGCCTCGTCCACAAGGTCGATCGCCTTGTCGGGCAGGAAGCGGTCGGTGATGTAGCGGTTGGACAGCGTCGCCGCCGCCACCAGCGCCGAATCGCTGATCCGCACGCCGTGGTGCAGCTCGTACTTCTCCTTGATGCCGCGCAGGATGGAGATCGTATCCTCCACGCTCGGCTCACCGACGAAGACCGGCTGGAAGCGCCGGGCCAGGGCCGCATCCTTCTCGATGTGCTTGCGATACTCATCGAGCGTGGTGGCGCCGATGCAGTGCAGCTCCCCGCGGGCCAGCGCGGGCTTGAGCAGGTTCGAGGCATCCATCGCCCCATCCGCCTTGCCGGCACCGACCAGCGTGTGCAGCTCGTCGATGAAGAGGATGATGTCCCCCTCGGCCTGCTCGATCTCCTTGAGCACGCCCTTGAGGCGCTCCTCGAACTCGCCGCGATATTTGGCGCCGGCCACCATGGCGCCGAGGTCGAGCGCCATCACCCGCTTGTTCTTGAGCGCTTCGGGCACATCGCCCTTGGCCACGCGCAGCGCCAGCCCCTCGACGATCGCGGTCTTGCCCACACCCGGCTCGCCGATCAGCACCGGGTTGTTCTTGGTGCGCCGCGCCAGCACCTGGATGGTGCGCCGGATCTCCTCATCCCGGCCGATCACCGGGTCAAGCTTGCCCTGCCGCGCCGCCTCGGTGATGTCGCGGGCGTATTTCTTGAGGGCGTCGAAGCTCTCCTCGGCGCCCGGGCTGTCCACCGTGCGGCCGCGGCGGATCTCGGCGATGGCGGCCTCCAGCGCAGCCGGATGGGCACCGGCGGAACGAAGTATACGACCGGCCGGCGTGTCGCTCGCAGCGAGGGCGAGCAGCAGCCTATCCTGCGCGACATAGGCATCCCCGGCCTTCTGCGCCTGCTGCTGGGCCGCATCGAGCACCCGCACCAGTTCGGGGGAGATCGCAGGCTGCTGCCCGGCCACGCCGCTGCCCTGAACGGCCGGGATCTTCTTGATCTCGGCCTCGATGCCGGCCTTGGCCTGGGCGGGGTCACCCTTGGCCAGCTTGATCAGGCTGGCCGCAGCGCCCTGCGGGTCATCCAGCAGCGCCTTGAGCAGATGCTCCGGCGTGACGCGCTGATGATATTCGCGGATGGCGATGGTGCCGGCGGCCTGGAGGAAACCCCGGGCCCGCTCGGTGAAACGTTCGATGTCCATGTCCTTCGTGTCCCTGGTCGGCGACCGCTCGGCCAGCCCCTGCCAGAGGCGACTGGCTTCGCGCTGCTCGCCCATTATGGTGGGCATCGTTAAGGGGCGGATTCAAGGGGAGGGGTGCGATGCGGGTCGAGGCGATCTACCGCTACCCGGTCAAGGGCCTGAGCGCCGAGGCGCTCGATGAGGTCGCGCTCACCGCCGGGGCCTGCCTGCCGCATGACCGCCGTTTTGCCTTGGCACAGGGCGATGCTCCCTTCGACCCGGCCCACCCGCGCTTCCTGCCCAAGCAGAACTTTGCCTGCCTGATGGCCAATCCGCGCCTGGCGCTGATCCGCTCGGTCTTCGATCCGCACGACCATGCGCTGAGCCTCTCCGCCCCCGGGCAGGAGCCGCTGCTCGCCGACCCGACGAGCGAGGCGGGGCGGCGTGCCATCGCCGCTTGGCTCACCCGCTTCCTGGGGCCCGAGGCGCGCGGCACCCCGGTCTTCCACGAAGCCCCGGGCCACAACTTCACCGACCAGGCACGCAAGGGCGTCTCGATCGTCAACCTCGCCACGCTGCATGCGGTGGAGGAGCGGATCGGCCGGCGCATCGAGCCGCTCAGGCTGCGCGCCAACATCTACATCAGCGGTCCTCCGCCCTGGGCGGAGCGGGAATGGCTCGGGCAGGAGATCCAGCTCGGCACGGCGCGGCTCAAGCCCTTCAAGCAGACGGTCCGCTGCCCTGCCACCATGGTGAACCCGGCAACTGGTCAGCGCGACATCGACCTACCCGCGCTGCTGGCCGCGCATTGGGGCCATCGCGAGCTCGGCATCCATGCCGAGGTGGTGGAGGATGGCCGGGTCGCCGTGGGCGATGGCGTCGAACTCCTGCCCGGTTGAGAGAGTGCAGCAGCTCGCCGCCGCCGGCTGGTCGATGGCCAAGGCGATGAAGCCCGCTGGCGCCGGGGAGCGGACCCGCGCCGGCCGTTCGGCCAGCGCCTGCCCTTGCCGCCGTCAATCGAGGGTGATGTTGGCCTCCCGCGTCAGGCGCCCGACCAGGTCGCGCATGGCGGCCAGGGCCGGGGCGAATTCGGCACGGCTGTTGCCCACCGGCATCATGCCGATCATCGCGAGCCGCTGCTGCACCGCCGGCTGGGAGAGCGCATGGCGCGCGGCCTCGTTGATCCGGTCAAGGATCGGCGCGGGCGTGCCCGCCGGGGCGAAGATGGCACCCCATTCGGTCCATTCGTATCCGGGCATCCCGCTCTCATGCAAAGTGGGCAGCTGGGGCAGTGCCGGCATGCGGGTCAGGGTGGTCACCGCATAGCCCTTCAGGCGCCCCTCCTGCACCAGGGCGGTGGAGGTGGCAGCGGTCCCGAAATGGAACTGCACTGTGCCTGCGAGCAGCGCCTGTACCGCCGGCCCGCCGCCGCGGAAGGGAACATGCGTCGCCTCCCACCCCGCGCGCTGCAAGAAGAGCACGGCCGCGTAATGCCCAGCCGAGCCATTGCCCGAGGAGGCATAGACCAGCGGCTGGCGCGCCGCCGCCCGCGCCCGGCCGAGCTCCAGGAACTCCGCGATCGTATTGGCCGGCACCGACGGGTGGGCGACGATGATCAGCGGCACCGAGGTGAGCTGCGTGATCGGCGCGAAGGCCGTCGCGTAGTCGAAAGTGAGGTTGCGCACCAGATGCGGCGCCGAGGCGTGGGTCGAGGCGTCGAAGAGCAGCGTATAGCCGTCTGGAGCGGCAGCGGCGACCGCAGCGGCCGCGATGGTGCCGGTCGCACCCGCGCGGTTTTCGGGCACGATGGGCTGGCCCAGCACCTCGCTCATGATCGGGGCGATCAGCCGCGTCACGGTATCGATCGCCCCGCCGGGCGGGAAGGAGATGATGGCGCGGATCGGCCGGGTGGGCCAGGCGGGCTGGGCCAGGGCCGGGGCGGCGAGCGGCGCTGCGGCCAGAAGAAGAGCATGGCGGCGGGTCGGGCGGATCATGCGCAAGGCCTCCTGCTGAGGGGAGTATCTGTGGCCGGCATGCGCCAGAGGCAATGCTGCACCGCTCTGCCCGCAGAGGATCAGACCACCGGGCTCCGCCCGCCGTCGATGTTGATGGCGGTGCCGGTGATATAGCCGCCCATCTCGCTGGCGAGCAGAAGGGCCTGGGCCGCGAACTCCTCCGGCCGGCCGAGGCGCCCGAGCGGCACCGACCGCCCCTGCTCCGCCTTCCACTCCTCCCAGGAGAGGCCGCGCGGATCGGCGGCGTGCCGGCGCACCCACTGGTCGCTCTCGATGATGCCAACCAGCAGCGCATTGACCAGGATGTTGTAGGGCGCGAACTCGTTGGCCAGCGCCTTGGTCAGCGCCATGCCGGCGGCGCGGGTGACGCTGGTCGGCGTGCTGCCGGCAAGCGGCGCCTTGGCGCCGATGTTGAGCACATTGATGATGCGCCCCCAGCGCCGTTCCTTCATCCCCGGCAGGACGAGGCGGCAGAGGCGGATCGCCGCGAAGAGCTTGAGGTCGAGGTCATCCTGCCACAGCGCGTCGCTGACCTCGAGGAAGGGCCCGCGTTGGCTGGTCCCGGCATTGTTAACGAGGATGTCGACCTGGCCGAGGCCCCGTTCGGCCGCGGCGAAGGCGGCCGCGCAGCCCTCCTTCGTGCGGATGTCGGCCGCCACGGTCACCACCCTGGCCTGGGGGGCGGCGGCGCGCAGCCGGGCCGCGGCAGCCTCCAGCGCCTCCGCCCCGCGCGCGACCAGCGCGACATGACCGCCCGCCTCGGCGAAGGCAAGCGCCATGGCCAGGCCAAGCCCCTTGGAGCCGCCGGTGATCAGCGCCGCCCGCCCGTCCAGTCTGATCTGCATCGCCTCTCCTCCCCCCCCCCTTTCGGTCGTGCCGGGCAGCCTACGCCTGCCCCTCTTGCGCGCAAGGCTGGCGCCCTGGACGGGCGCCCCCATCTCCCGCACAGGGGCGCGCCATGACCGGGACGGGGACTGTGGGCACAAGCGGGGCCGAGATCGAGACCGACATCCTGGTGGTGGGCGGCGGCGTGAACGGTGCGGGCATTGCGCGCGACTGCGCCGGGCGGGGCCATCGCGTCATGCTCATCGAGCGGGGGGATCTGGCGCAGGCCACCTCCTCCGCCTCCTCCAAGCTCATCCACGGCGGCCTGCGCTATCTGGAGCATCGCGAGTTCCGCCTGGTGCGCGAGGCCCTGGCCGAGCGCGAGGTGCTGCTCCGCTCTGCCCCCCACATCATCTGGCCGCTGCGCTTCGTCCTGCCGCATCGGCCCGAGATGCGGCCGCGCTGGCTGATCAGGCTCGGGCTCTTCCTCTACGATCACCTGGCACGGCGGACCACCCTGCCGCCGGCCGAGGGGTTTTGCACCGCCGGCCACCCCTATGGGGCGCCGCTTGCCCCCAGGATTACGCATGCCTTCGCCTATTCCGATGCCTGGGTCGAGGATTCGCGCCTGGTCGTGCTGCTGGCCCGCGATGCCGCAGCGCGCGGGGCGCTGGTGCGCACCCGCACCGCCTTCGTCTCGGCCCGGCGCGGGGCGAAGATGTGGGAGGTGAGCCTCTCGGACGGCAGTCGGGTCCGCGCCCGCGCCCTGGTCAATGCGGCCGGCCCCTGGGTCGAGCAGGTGCTGCAGCGCGCCGGCGCCTCCGCCGCGGGCCGGCTGCGGCTGGTGCGGGGCAGCCACATCGTGCTGCCTGCCCTCTATGCGGGCGATCAGGCCTATATCCTGCAGAATGACGACCGGCGGGTGGTCTTCGTCATCCCCTATGAGGAGAGATACACGCTGGTCGGCACCACCGACGTCCCGCACGCGGGCGATGCCGCCGAGGCCCGCTGCACAGCGGAGGAGGAGGCCTATCTCTGCGCTGCGGTGAGCCGGCAATTCGCCCGGCCGGTGGAGCCGGGGCAGATCGTCTGGCGCTTCTCCGGCGTCCGCCCGCTCTTCGATGACGGGAGCGAGGATCCCTCGGCGGTGACGCGGGATTATGTGCTGGCGCTCGACCGCGCGGGGGCGCCGCTGCTGTCGGTGCTGGGCGGCAAGATCACCACTTTTCGCCGCCTGGCCGAGGAGGCAGCCGGCATGATCGGCGCCGCGCTCGGGCGGCCCGGCACGCCCTGGACCGCCACAGCCGTGCTGCCGGGGGGGGATCTCGGCGGCCTGTCGCGGTCGGCCTTTGCCGAGGAAATGGCGCGCCGCTACCCCTGGGTCGAGCATCTGCCGCGGCTGATCCGCCGCCATGGCGGGGAGCTGCCGCTGCTGCTGGCCGATGCGCGCGGCCCCGCTGACCTCGGGGCGCCGCTCGGCGCCGGTCTGACCGAGCGCGAGCTCGAATGGATGCGCGAGCGGGAATGGGCGATGACGGCGGAGGATGTCCTCTGGCGGCGCTCCAAGCTCGGCCTGCATATGAGCCCGGCCGAGCAGGCAGCGCTGGCCGAACGCTTCCGCTGAGAGCGGACAGGCGCCCCTTCCCGGATTCACCAAGGACTAAGAAGGCTTGCCCATGGTGCTCCTGACCTAGCGGCAGGAGGATTTCCATGAGCGGCTTCTGGCTTTCCGGGGGCAGCGTTGCGCCCGGCACCTACAGCGAGCCGACGG
>JANWYF010000169.1 GCA_025057055.1 Rhodovarius sp.
CTCTCGATCAGGGCGCGGCAGACCGAGGATTTACCGACCCCCGAGGCGGCGCAGACGACGAGGCAGACGCCGCGGCGGGGGATGATCGTCTCATTCGACATTGGCCGCCTGCTCCCGGAAGCGCTCGATCGCATGCTTGAGTGCAAGGCCGATTCGGGTCAGCGCGATGCTGGCCGATTTGCTGCAGAGCGTATTGGCCTCCCGCACCAGCTCCTGGACCAGGAAGTCGAGCTTGCGCCCCGCCCCCGCGCCTTCGGCCAGCAGGCCGCGGGCGGCCGCGATGTGGGCGTCCAGTCGGTCGAGCTCCTCGCGCACGTCGCAGCGGCTGACGAGCAGCGCGACCTCCTGGGCCAGGCGTTCCTGCGGGATCCGGCCGGGCTCGAGCAGCTGGGCGAGGCTGTCGAGCAGTCGGGCGCGCTGTTCGGCCGGCTGGGCCGCCGCGGCGCGCTCCGCCTCGGCGAGCAGAGCCGCCATCTCGTCCAGCAGGCCGGAGAGGATGACCGACAGCCGCGCCCCCTCGCCGGCGCGCGCCTCGATCAGGCCGCTCAGCGCCTCCTCGAAGCCGGCGATCAGCGCCGCTTGCTCGGCCGCCTGCTCCTCCGGATCAGGCTCGGGCACTTCGCTGCGCAGCACACCGGGCAGGGCGAGCAGCGCCTCGGCCCGCGGCGGGGCACCGCCCGGAATGCGCGCGGCCACCTCGAGCGCGAGCGCGAGCATCCGCTCGAGCATCGCCGGATCGAGCCGCGGTTCGGCCCGCCTCTCGCGCCGCAGGATCAGCACCGCCTGCAGGCTGCCGCGGCGCAGCCGGCGTGCCGCCGCCTCGCGCAGCGGCCCCTCCAGCGCATCCCAGCCCGGGGGCAGGCGCAGCCGCAGCTCCAGGCCGCGGGCATTGACGCTCTTGACCTCCCACAGGAAGGGGGTGCCGTCCGGCAGGGTGCCGCCGGCGCGGCCGAAGCCGGTCATGGAATGCAGCGTCATGCCCGGGTCTGCTCCTGCCTGCGGCGGCCCGCCCCGGGGGCTCGGCTGCGGGCCATGGCGGGGTCGAGGGGCCGCCGCGGGGCGCGGCCCGGCATCGGTGCCGTCATGCGCGGCCCTCTAGAGGCAGATCGGCCCGGGCGCAAACCGCGGCCCCCTCAGCTTCGCCCCGCGGCGGCCAGGGCGAGCAGGGAAGCGATCAGGGCAGGCAGGAAGACGGCGGCATGGGCCTCTCCGGCCGCCGCGAACAGCCCGGCCAGGGCGAAGCCGGCGGCAGCCTGCGCCACGCCATAGGCGGCGGTGGCCCGGGCCCAGAGCGGCCCCGCCCGCTGCCCATATCCGGCCCGCAACAGGGCGAGCAGCACCGCCGTCACCCCGATCCCGGCAAAGCCCGACAGGAAAGCACCGGGCCAGAGCAGCACGCCCCCCGGCGCCAGCAGGCAGGCCAGGCCCAACACCTGGGCGGCCAACCACAGCCGTGCCGCGCGCCGCCCGCCGAGCCGATCCGCCGCCGGACCGCCGAGCAGCGTGCCGGCCAGGCCGCCAAGGCCGAAGACCGCCCAGGAGAGGGCACCAGCGGCCAGCACCAGCCCGTGCCCGCGCACGGCGAGATCCGAGAGATAGACCATCGGCGCGACCATCCCGACCGCCGAAAGGGCATAGGCGGTGAGCGGCGCCGCCCAGCCCGCGGCGATCCCGGCCGCTGGCGGGGCCACCCTGGGCCAACGCGGCCGGGCCAACGCCCAGACGAGCAGCGCCATCGCCGCCAGTCCAAGCCAAGCCGGCCCCGGGCCGGCGGCCAGCAGCCAGGGCATGCCGAGCGCACCCAGGGTGATGCCGGCCGCCACCCCGGCCACCACCAGCCCCGCCGCCAAGCCCTGTCGGCCGGGTGCGACCGCCGCCTGCACGGCCGGCCCAGCCAGCGCCATCAGCCAGCCCCCGGCCAGGCCGGCCATGGCACGCCAGAACAGCAGCCAAGGAAAGCCAGCCGGCCAGGCACAGGCCAGGAAGGAGGCCGCCACCAGCAGCGCCCCGGCATCCAGCGCGCGCGGCACCCCGACCCGCCGCGCCAGGGCCTGGCCGGTCAGCGCCCCCGCGAGATAGGCCGCGAGTGTGACGGCGCCGAGGGCTGCCGCCCCCTCGCCGCTCACCCAGCCGGCGACCACCAGGGCGGGAAAGAGCGGGACGAAGGCGAAGCGGGCCAGCCCGATGCCGATCAGGGTGGCGGCCGCACCGGCCAGCGCGACCGGCCAGAAGCCCTGCCCCTTCACCGCCCGCCGGCCAGGGGATGATGCGCCTCCAGCACCGCGCGGAGGCGCTCCTCCAGCACGCGGGTGTAGATCTGGGTGGTCGCGATGTCGGCATGGCCAAGCAGCAGCTGCAGGCTGCGCAGATCCGCCCCGCGCCCGAGCAGATGGGTGGCGAAGGAATGGCGCAGCACATGCGGCGAGACGCGGCGCGGATCGAGCCCTGCCGCCAGCGCCGCCTCCTTGAGCAGGAGTGCGAGGCCCTGGCGGGTGAAGTGCCCCGCCTTCCCGCGGGAGGGAAACAGGTAGCGCGCCGCCCGCGCCCGCCCGCGGCCGCGCCGGTCCGCATCGACGCGCGCCGCCTCGACCGCCGCGCGGGCACGGTTCGAGACCGGCACCAGCCGCTCCTTGCCGCCCTTGCCGCGCACCGCAAGCAGCGGCGCGCCGGGGCGGAGAGCGCCGGCCGGCAGCGTGATCAGCTCCGACACGCGCAGGCCCGAGGAATAGAGCAGCTCGATCGCCGCAACGGCGAGGCGCGCGCGGGCGGGCGGCAGGCGGGATGCGCCGGCGATCAGCGCCTCCACCTCGGCTTCGGTCAGCGCCTTGGGCAGGGGCGGCGGCAGGCGGGGGGAATCGAGCAGCTCGGTCGGATCATCGGCGCGCAGCCCCTCGCGCAGCAGGAAGCGGAAGAACTGCCGGAGCGCGGAGAGCTTGCGCGCCTGGCTGCGCGGGGAGAGGCCGGCAGCGGCGAGCGAGGCGAGATGCCCGCGCAGCTCCTCCACCCCCGCATCGATGCCGTGGCGGTCAAGGAAGGCCGCGAGGTCGGAGCGGTAGGCGAGCAAGGTGTTGCGCGCCGCGTTGCGCTCGGCGGCCAGCATGTCCAGGAAAAGCTCGAGCGCCTGCGCGGGCGCCGGACGGCCAGGGGGCGGCGGCGCCGCCGCCCGGTGGAGCGCCGCGTCGTGTGATCCGCCGCGCCGTCCCGCCATCACCCCCGCTCGGCCCGCGGCAGGGACTGGTAGGCGGCCAGACAGGCCATGTCGAGCAGCTGGTTGACGCCGAGCTGCATCGGCACGATCTGCGCCGGCTTCTCGAGCCCCATCAGCACCGGCCCGATGGTGGTGGCGCTGGTCAGGTGCGGCACCGCCTTGGTCAGGATATGCGCGGCATGCAGCCCCGGCATGACCAGCACATTGGCCGGCCCGGTCAGCCGGCAGAAGGGATAGAGCGCAGCCCGCAGCTTCGGGTCCAGCGCCACATCGGCCGCCATTTCCCCGTCGTATTCGAAATCCGCGCCGTGGGTGTCGAGCAGCTTGACCGCATCGCGCACACTGCCCGGGATCACCCCCTTGGGGTCGCCGAAGGTGGAGAAGGAGAGGAAGGCGACGCGCGGCTCAAGCCCGAGCCGCCGCGCCGCCGCCGCCGCCCCGCGCGCGATCTTGGCCAGTGTCTCGGCATCCGGGCGTTCGTGGATGGCGGTATCGGCCACCAGCACGGTGCCGGACCGGCGCGCGACCAGCATGGTCAGGCCGAAGAGCACCTTGCCCCGTTCGGGGTCCAGCGCCATGCGCACATTCTCGAGCGCGACGGAGGTGCTGCGCGTCTCCCCGGTGACCAGCGCATCGGCATCGCCATGCGCGACCATGCAGGCGGCGAAGACGTTGCGGTCCTGGTTGACCAGCCGCTGGCAGTCGCGGAAGAGGAAGCCATCGCGCTGGCGCTTGGCGTAGAGCCATTCGGCATAGGTGCGGGTCTTCTCCGACAGCCGGGCGTTGATCACCTCAACCTGCGGCGGCAGCACAATGCCCAGGGCGGCGACGGTGGCGTGGATCCGCTCCTCCCGCCCGACCAGGATGGGCGTGCCATAGCCGGCATGGGCGAAGGAGACCGCAGCGCGGATCACCTTCTCCTCCTCCCCCTCGGCGAAGACGACGCGGCGCGGATTGGCGCGCACCGCGGCATGGATCGCCTGCAACGCATTGGCCGCCGGGTCGAGCCGGCCGGCGAGGGAGCGGGCATAGGCGGCCAGATCGGGCAGCGGCCGGCGCGCAACCCCGCTGTCCATCGCCGCCTTGGCCACCGCCGGCGGCACGCGCGAGATCAGCCGCGGGTCGAAGGCGTTCGGGATGATGTAGTCGGGCCCGAAGACGAGACGCTGCCCCGCCCCGCTGCGTGCCACCTCCTCCGGCACTTCCTCGCGCGCGAGCATGGCCAGCGCCTCGGCCGCCGCGATCTTCATCGCGTCGTTGATGGTGCGGGCGCGCACATCGAGCGCCCCTCGGAAGATGAAGGGAAAGCCCAGGACATTGTTGACCTGGTTCGGATAATCGCTGCGCCCGGTGGCGATGATCGCATCCTCCCGCGCCGCCCGCGCCTCCTCGGGCGTGATCTCGGGGTCGGGATTGGCCATGGCGAAGATGATCGGCCGCGGCGCCATGGCGCGCACCATGTCCTGGGTCAGCGCCCCCTTGACCGAGAGGCCGAAGAAGACATCCGCCCCCTCCAAGGCCTGGGCCAGGCTGCGCGCCTTCGTCTCCACCGCATGGGCGGACTTCCACTGGTTCATCCCCTCCTTGCGGCCGCGATAGACCACGCCCTTGGTGTCGCAGAGGATCACATTCTCCGGCCGCATGCCCATCGCCTTGACGAGTTCGGCGCAGGCGATGGCCGCCGCGCCCGCCCCGTTGATGACAAGGCGCGTGGTGGCCAGCTCCCGCCCCGTCAGATAGCAGGCGTTGATCAGCCCGGCGGCGGCGACAATGGCGGTGCCGTGCTGGTCGTCATGGAAGATCGGGATGTCCATCGCCTCCCGCAGGCGGCTTTCGATGACGAAGCACTCGGGCGCCTTGATGTCCTCGAGGTTGATGCCGCCGAAGGAGGGGCCGAGCAGGCGGACGCAGTTGACGAACTCGTCCACGTCCTCGGTGTCGATGCAGATGTCGATGCCGTCGACATCGGCGAAGCGCTTGAACAGCGCGACCTTGCCCTCCATCACCGGCTTGGAGGCGAGCGCGCCGAGATTGCCCAAGCCCAGCACCGCCGTGCCGTTGGAGATCACGGCCACGAAGTTGCCCTTGCTCGTGTAGTCGTAGGCGGTGGCGGGATCCCGCGCGATGTGCAGACAGGGTTCGGCCACGCCGGGCGAGTAGGCGAGGCTGAGATCGCGCGCGGTGACCAGCGGCTTGGTCAGGCGGATCTCGAGCTTGCCGGGTCGGCCTTCGGCATGCAGGGCCAGCGCCTCCTCGGCGGTGACGCGGGCGGTGCGCCCGTCGCGCTGGCTGGCTGGCGGCATATCCTGGCGGCTGTCGTCCATCGGCTGGTCTTTCGCGCTATCCCGGATCCTGAGGCGAAGCATCATCGCCTCGCCTCCGCTTCCCGGATAGCCCGGCGTTTCGCGCCCGCGAAGGGCTGGTAGAAGGGGCGCGATGCCAGACCCGCACGGTGCGACCCCAGCCATGCAGCAGTGGTTCGCGGCCAAGGCCGCGTACCCCGATGCGCTGCTCTTCTTCCGGATGGGCGATTTCTACGAGCTCTTCTTCGAGGATGCCGAGGTGGCGGCGGAGGTGCTGGCGATCGCCCTCTCGCACCGCGGCGAACACCAGGGCCGGCCGATCCCGATGTGCGGCGTGCCGGTCGCCAGCCACGAGGCCTATCTGGCGCGGCTGATCCGGCGCGGCTTTCGCGTCGCGGTCTGCGAGCAGATGGAAACGCCCGAGGAAGCCAAGGCCCGCCGCGCGCCCGCCATCCGGCGCGAGGTGGTGCGCCTGATCACGCCCGGCACGGTGACGGAGGATGCGCTGCTCGAAGCCGGCCGCCCGGCCTGGCTGGTCGCGCTCGTCCCCGGCGGAGCGGCCTGGCTCGACGTCACCTCCGGCGCCTTCGAGACGGAGGCCGACCCCGACATCCCTGCCCTGATCGCCCGGCTCGATCCGGCCGAGATCATCGCCACCCCCGGCCTCTGGCCCGCCGCCCAGACCGCAACGCCGCCACGGGCGCCGGCCAGGATCCTCTGCGAGGCCTTCGGCGTGGCCGACCCGGCAGGCTTCGGCAGCTTCAGCGAGGCCGAAATCAGCGCTGCCGCGATGGCACTCGACTATGTGCGCTCAACCCAGGGCGGGCGGCTGCCGCATCTGATGCGGCCGGTGCCGCGCGGCAAGGCCGGGGTGCTCATGATGGATGCCGCCACCCGGCGCAGCCTGGAGCTCACCCGTTCCGAACGCGGCGATCCGCGCCATACCCTGCTTGCGGCCATCGACCGCACCCTGACCGCGGCCGGCGCGCGCGAGCTGGCGGCGCGGATCGCAGCTCCGCTGGCCGATGCCGCGGCCATCCGTGACCGGCATGATGCGGTGGCCCATCTTCTGGGCCGGTCCGAACTGCGGGCGCGGCTGCGCGCGGCGCTCAAGGGAGCACCGGATGCCGCGCGGGCGCTGGCGCGGCTCAGCCTCGACCGGTTCGCCCCGCGCGATCTCGCGGCGCTGCGCGATGCGCTGGAACGGGCCGAGCGCATGGCCCTCGCCCTGGCCGAGGCCGCCCCCCTGCCGCCGCTGCTCGCCGCGGCGATGGAGGCCCTAACGCCGGCCGATTCGCCTCGGTTGGAGCTCGCCCGCGCGCTTGCCGAGGAGCTGCCCGCCCGCTTCGAGGATGGCGGGGTGGTGGCGGCCGGCTATGACGGGGAGCTCGATGCGCTGCGCCGCCTGCGCGAGGATGCGCGCGGGGCGATCGCCGCCATGCAGCGGGACCTGGCCCAGGCCTGGGGGATCGCCGCGCTCAAGATCCGCCATCATCAGCAGCTCGGCTACCTCGCCGAGGTGCCGGCCGCAGCCGGAGAGCGGCTGCTGCGCAGCCCCCCGGCCCTGGCCGCGGAATGGCAGCCCATCCACCGCCAGAGCATGGCCAACGCCCATCGCTTCACCTGCGGCGCACTGGCCGAACTCGACCGCCGGCTGGCCGAGGCGGCGGAGGGGGCGGCCAGACGCGAAGCGCTGATCGTCGGCCATCTGCGCCGCCTCTGCCTCAAGGCGGCGGCCGGCATCACCGCCCTGGCGCGCGCCATGGCCGAACTCGACGTCCATGCGGCGGCGGCGGAACTGGCGACCCAGCGCTGGTGCCGCCCCCGCATCAGCGAGGATGCGACCTTCCGCATCGAGGCCGGCCGCCATCCCGTGGTCGAGGCCGCGCTGGCGCGCGCCCGCGGCCCGGCCTTCGTGCCCAATGATTGCGACCTCTCCCCGGGCAGGCGGGTCTGCCTGCTGACCGGGCCCAACATGGCGGGCAAATCGACCTTCCTCAGGCAAAACGCGCTGATCGTCATCCTCGCCCAGGCCGGGCTGTTCGTCCCTGCCGAGGCGGCCGAGATCGGCGTCGTCGACCGGCTGTTCAGCCGCGTCGGTGCGAGCGACGATCTGGCCGGCGGGCGGTCGACCTTCATGGTCGAGATGACCGAGACGGCGGCGATCCTGAACCAGGCGGGGCCGAGGAGCTTCGTCATCCTCGACGAGGTCGGACGCGGCACCGCCACCTGGGATGGGCTGGCCATCGCCTGGGCGGTGCTCGAGGCGCTGCACGACCGGCTGCGCTGCCGCACCCTCTTTGCCACCCATTTCCACGAGCTGACCGCCCTGGCCGGCAAGCTACCGGAGCTGCAGCTCGCCACCATGCGGGTGCGGGAGTGGAAGGGCGAGGTCGTCTTCCTGCACAGCGTGGGACCCGGCGCGGCCGAGCGGTCCTGGGGTATTCATGTCGCGCGTCTGGCCGGCCTTCCGCGCCCGGTCCTGGCCCGGGCGGAGACGGTGCTGCGCGCCCTCGAGCAACGCGCGCGCGAGGGAAGAGGGGTGCTGGCAGATGAGCTGCCGCTCTTCCACCCCCGCCCCGCCCCGCCCCCTGTGCACCCGGTCCTTGCGGCGCTGGAGGCGTTGGATCCCGACGCGCTGACGCCCAGGCAGGCGCAGGAAGAGCTCTACCGGCTGCGGGCCCTGCTGAAGGAGAGCCGAGAGGCCTGACGCCCGAACCAGGCCAGCGCCCGTTCCTCCATCCCCTCCGCCCGCGCCAGCGCCTCGGGCCAGCGCCGCGCCAGGGGGGCCAGGGCACGCTGCGCCCAGACATATTGGTGCCGCAGCATGAACAGGCCGAGGGCAAGCGGCAGGCTGCCGTTCAGCACCGGCAGGATCAGGCCGACCACCCCCACTCCGATGAGGGACAGGCCGATGGCCTTGCGCTTGCGGCAGGGACGCAGGATGACCATGCCCCGGCAGATGGAGGCGAGGTGAGAAGGCTGCAAGCTTCGCGCGAGGGGCCGTGCTGCATGCGCGAAATCGCCTATCCGCCGGCCGGGTTTCCTTGTGTAATAGGCTCGTGATGAAAGACGTGGTGGCCCAGGACCTCCCGGCCGAGGTCAGCCCTGATGAGCCCGCCGCCAAGGCGGCGGAATTGCGCAGCCGGCTGCTGCCGGCCGGCCCCGTTCCGCGCGAGACGGCGCTCGCCCTGCTGCGCCAGGCGGTCGGGCATGTCCAGGCGGAAGTGCAGCGCGCCTTCGAGGCGCGCGAGATTTACGGGCTGGCTGCGGCCAAGCGGCTCGCCGCCGGGATGGATGGGATCGTCCTGGCGATCCACGCCTATGCCCTGGCCATGGTGCCAGCTGGGCCGCGCGATGCGGCGGCCCCCTTCGCCCTCATCGCCACCGGCGGCTACGGCCGCGGGGTGCTCGCGCCCTATTCGGATATCGACCTGCTCTTCCTGACGCCGGGCAGGCCGACCCCGCGCGCCGAACAGGTGGTCGAGTTCATGCTCTATCTGTTGTGGGATCTCGGCCTCAAGGTCGGGCATGCCACGCGCAGCCCGCGCGACTGTCTGGCCGCCGCGCGGAAGGATACGACGGTGCGCACCGCCCTCCTGGATGGGCGCTTCATGGCCGGTGATGCCGCCGCCTGGGACCGCCTGCAGGCCGAGTTCCAGCGCCTGCGCAAGCGCGACGGGCTGGCCCCCTTCCTGGCGGCCAAGCGCGAGGAGCGGGCGGCCCGGCACCAGCGCTACGGGGTCACCCCCTTCATGGTGGAACCCCACGTCAAGGAGGGCCGCGGCGGGCTGCGCGATTTGCAGACCCTGTACTGGCTCGCGAAATATGCCTTCGGCGTGGAGCGGATGACTGACCTCGTCGGCCCGAACAGCCCCGGCGGAGGGCTGCTGACCGCAGCCGAGGCGCGGGCGATCCGCCGGGCCTGGGATTTCCTGTGGACGATCCGTTTCCACCTGCACTACGTCACCGGGCGGGCGGAGGAGCGCCTGACCTTCGACCTGCAGCCGGTGCTCGCCGCGCGCATGGGCTATGCCCGCCATGGCGTGCAGGACGGGGCGGAGCGCTTCATGAAGCACCTCTTCCTCACCTCGCGCGATGTGCTGCGGCTCGCCCGGGTGCTCGAGCCCGCCATCGAGCGCGCCGCGCTCGGCCCGCCGGCACGGCGGCAGGAGGGAGATGCCGAACTGGCGCGGCAGGGGCTGGCCTTCGCCGACGGCAAGCTGGTCGCCGCCCCGCCCGACCGCGACTTCTCCCGCGAGCCGATCCTGATGCTGCGCATCGTGCGCGCCGCGCGCGACCGGGCGCTCGAGATCCATCCGCTCGCCATCCGGGCGATGATCCGCCACGCCCGCCACGCCGAGAAGCTGCGCGGAGATCCCGAGGCGGCGGAGATCTTCCTCGATCTGCTGATGGGCCGCTGCGCCGCCCGCTGGATCGGGCTGCTCAACGAGACCGGCTTCCTCTCGCGCTACATGCCCGAATGGGCGCGCATCGTCGGGCTGATGCAGTTCGACACCTACCACGTCTTCACGGTCGATGAGCACACGATCCAGGCGGTGGCGGTGCTGCAGGAGCTCGAGGCCGGCAAGCTGGCGCAGGAGGCGCCGGTCGCCTCCGAACTGGTCGGGCAGCTGCAGTCGCGCCGCGCGCTCTATGTCGCGACCCTGCTGCACGACATCGCCAAGGGCCGCGGCGGCGACCACAGCGAGATCGGGGCGCGGCTTGCGCAGGAGATCTGTCCACGCCTCGGCCTGTCGGCCGAGGAGACCGAGACCGTCTCCTGGCTCGTCCTGCATCACCTGCTGATCAGCCAGACCGCCTTCAAGCGCGACATCGAAGATCCCAAGACCATCCTCGACATCAGCGACACGGTGCAGTCGCCCGAACGCCTGCGCCTGCTGCTGGTGCTGACGGTGGCGGATATGCGCGCGGTCGGGCCCAAGGTCTGGAACGGATGGAAGGCCACCCTGCTGCGGGAAGTCTACTGGCGCGTCTCCGAAGTGCTGGCGGGCGGCCTCACCGTGCCCGAACGCGACGTGCGCGTCGCCCGCGCGCGCGAGGCAGCCGCCGCCGCGCTGCGGGCCCAGGGCTGGAGCACGGCGGATATCGATGCCTTCCTCGCCCTCGGCTATCCTGGCTATTGGCTCTCCTTCGATGCTGAGACCCATGCGCGCCACGCCTCGATCATCCGCGAGGCCGAGGCGGCCAAGGCGCCGCTGACGGTGCGCAGCCTGGTCATCCGCTCCCGCTTCGTCACCGAGATCACGGTCTATGCGATCGACCATCCCGGGCTGTTCGCCCGCATCGCCGGGGCGCTGGCGGTGGGCGGGGCATCGATCGTCGATGCTCGCATCCATACCCTGACCAACGGCATGGCGCTCGATACCTTCTGGGTGCAGGATTCGGGCGGCGGGCCGCTCGATGCGCCGCACCGGCTGGCCAAGCTCGCCGTGCTGATCGAACAGGCCCTCGACGGGCGCCTCAAGCTCGCGGAGGAGATCCGCAAGGTGCGGCGCGAACCGGCGCGGCTGCGCGCGGTGACGGTGCCGCCGCGCGTGGTGGTGGACAACCACGCCTCCAACACCCACACCGTCATCGAGGTCAACGCCCGCGACCGCCCGGGGCTGCTGCACGACGTCACCGCCGCCATCTCGGCCCAGGGGTTGCAGATCGCCTCGGCCCACATCACGACCTATGGCGTGCGGGCGGTGGACGTCTTCTACGTCAAGGACGTCTTCGGCCTGAAGGTGGAGAACGAGCGCAAGCTTGCGCCGTTGCGCGCCGCGCTGCTCGAGGCGCTGGCCCCGCCGGAGAACAATCCGCTCTAGCGGCGGCGCGGGCCCTCAGCCGGCGCGCGGCGCCTGCCCTCAGCCCGCGCGCCCCTCCTCCACCGCATGGCAGGCCACCGCCGTCTCCCCATAGGGCCGCAATTCCGGCCGTTCGGCACGGCAGCGACCGTTGGCGAGCGGGCAGCGCGGGTGGAAGGCGCAGCCCGGCGGCGGGCTGATCGGAGAGGGCACCTCCCCGCCCACTGGCGTGCGCTGGCGCCCGGTCATGGCGAGATCCGGGATCGCCTCCATCAGCGCGCGCGTGTAGGGATGCCGCGGCGCGGTGAAGAGCGTCTCGGCCGGGGCGAGCTCGACGATCCGGCCGAGATACATCACCCCCACCCGATCGCTCATCTGCCGCACCACCGCAAGGTTGTGCGAGATGAAGAGGAAGGTCAGACCGAGCTCCGCCTGCAGCGCCTTCATCAGGTTCAGGATCTGCGCCTGCACCGAGACATCGAGCGCACTCGTCGGCTCGTCACAGACCAGGAACTCGGGGTTGGAAGAGAGGGCGCGCGCGATCGAGATGCGCTGGCGCTGCCCGCCCGAGAACTCGTGCGGGTATTTCTCCCCATCGGCAGGGGAGAGGCCGACCTGGGTCAAGAGTTCGGCCACCTTGTCGCGACGCGCCGCGGCATCCGGCAGAAGCCCGAAGGCATCGAGCGGTTCGGCGATGATATCGCGCACCCGCCAGCGCGGATTGAGGCTGGCATAAGGGTCCTGGAAGATCATCTGCATCCGCCGCCGCTGCCGGGGGTCGCGCCTGGCGGCGGAGAGTTCCTGCCCGTCGAAGCGCACCTCACCGCGGGTCGGCGCATAGAGCCCGACCACGAGCCGCGCCACGGTCGACTTGCCGCAGCCCGACTCCCCGACCAGGGAGAGGGTGCTGCCGCGCGCGATCGCAAAGGAGACGCCGTCGACCGCGCGCAGGATGCGCCGGCCCTCGCGCGCGAGCAGTCGCTGCACGATGGGGCGGGAGACGTCGAAATAGCGCGCGAGGTCGCGCACCTCGACCAGCGGGGCGGGCTCAGTCATGGCGGTGATAGAGCCAGCAGGCCGCCATGGTGCCCCCAGCCTCCATGAGTTCCGGCCGCTCCACCGCACAGCGCGAGAGGATGCGCGGGCAGCGCGGATGATAGGCGCAGCCCGGCGGGATGGCGGACAGGCGCGGCATCGCCCCCTCGATCGCCGCCAGCCGCTCCACCCGGCGATCGAGCGGCGGGATCGAGGCCATCAGCCCGGCCGAGTAGGGATGGCGCGGGTTCTTCACCACCTCCCGCACCGGACCGATTTCGACGATGCGGCCGGCATACATGACCGCCACGCGGTCCGCCGTTTCGGCGATGACGCCCATGTCGTGGGTGATCAGCATCATCGCCGTCCCCTTCTCCCGCGCCAGTCGCTTGAGCAAGGCAATCACCTGCGCCTGGATCGAGACATCGAGGGCGGTCGTCGGCTCGTCGGCGATGACAAGGCGCGGTTCGGCGCAGAGCGCGAGCGCGATCACCACCCGCTGGCGCATCCCGCCCGAGAACTGGTGCGGATAGGAATCGATCCGTTCGCGCGCGGCGGGAATGCCGACCTGCTCGAGCCAGCCGATCGCGCGTTCGCGCGCCTCCGCCGGGCCGATCGGCAGGTGGGTGGTCATCGTCTCCACGAGCTGCCGGCCGATGGTGTAGAGCGGATTGAGGGTGGTCAGCGGATCCTGGAAGATCGCTCCGATCTTGCGTCCGCGGATGCGGCGCAGCTCCTCGTGCGGCAGGTTATCGATGCGCCTGCCCTCGAGCAGGATCTCTCCGCCGGTGATGCGCCCGGGCGGCTCCAGCAGGCCGATGATGGCCGCCCCGGTCATGGATTTGCCGGCCCCCGATTCCCCGACCACCCCCAGCACCTCACCGGGCGCGATCGAGAAGGAGACATCATCCAGCGCGACCAGCCGGCCGCGACGGGTCGGGAACTCCACCCGCAGGTGGCGCACTTCGAGCAGCGGTGCGGGATCGGTCATCTGAGCTTCGGGTTCAGCGCATCGCGCAGCCAATCCCCCAGCAGATTGACCGACAGCACCATGATGATCAGCGCAAGCCCAGGGAAGATCGTGATCCACCACTCGCCGGAGAAGAGGAAATCATTGCCGATTCGGATCAGGGTGCCGAGCGAGGGCTGGGTGGGCGGCACGCCGACGCCAAGGAAGGAGAGCGTCGCCTCGGCCAGGATGGCAAAGCCCAGGTTGAGGGTCGCGATCACCAGCACCGGGCCCATCACATTGGGCAGCACATGGCGCAGCATGATCGCCCCCTGCGAAAGGCCGATGACGCGCGCGGCCAGGACATATTCCTTGTTGCGCTCAACCAGGGTGGAGCCGCGCACGGTGCGGGCGAACTGCGGCCAGTTGGAGATGCCGATCGCGAAGATGACGACGAACAGCGCGATGTCGTCATGGCTCTCGCGCGGCAGGATGGCGCGGATGACGCCATCGACCAGCAGCGCAACCAGGATCGAGGGGAAGGTCAGCTGGATGTCGGCAATCCGCATCAGCACCGCATCCACCGCCCCGCCGAGATAGCCGGCGAGCAGACCGAGACTGACCCCGACCAGGGTGGCGAAGAGCACCGCACTGAAGCCGACCAGCAGGGAAATGCGCGCGCCATACATGATGGCCGAGAGCACATCGCGCCCCTGATCATCGGTGCCGAGCAGATAGGTGGGATCGCCCTCCGCCGCCCAGGCCGGCGGCTTGAAGGCATCCAGCAGGTTGAGTGTCGCAAGGTC
>JANWYF010000010.1 GCA_025057055.1 Rhodovarius sp.
ACCTCATCGGTCGCGCAGGCCGACTTGATGGAGGCGCTGGGCGCACGGCCGATCATCATCCCCTTCGCCCAGATCGTCCCGGCGATCCGCGGCGGCCTCGTGGATTGCGCGATCACCGGCACGCTCTCGGGCTTTGCCATCGGGCTGCACGAGGTGACGAGCCATGTGCACATGATGGCGATCTCCTGGGGCCTCTCGGCCTTCGCCGTGCACCGGCCGACCTGGCGGGCCCTGCCGGCCGATGTGCGCGACGCGCTGCGGCGCGGCCTGGCGGAGCTCGAGGCGGAAATCTGGCGCGCCGCCGAGCGCGAGACCGAAGAGGGGCTGCAATGCAATGCGGGACAGGCGGGCTGCCCGGCCGGTCGGGCCGGGCGGATGCGCCTCGTGCCGGTCAGCGCCGATGACGAGGCCCGGCGCAGCCGGCTGCTGCGGGAGGTGGTGCTGCCGCGTTGGCTGGATCGCTGCGGCCCAGGCTGCGCCGATGCCTGGAATGCAACCCTGGCACCGCTGACCGGGCTGGAGCTGACCGCGCCATGAGCAGCAGCCGCGTGCTGCGCGTCAGCTTGATCCTGGGCGTGCTTTCGCTGCTGATCGTGCAGATCGCCCTCAATGTCTTCGCCGTGCAGCGGTCGCATGATGCCCTGGCGCGGCAGGCACAGGAGAGCATCGAGCGCGCCGCCAGCAGCATCGAGGGCGCCATCAACCGCACCTTCGTCCAGGTGGATGCGCTGCTGGCCGGCCTACCTGCGATGATGGCGCCTTTCCTCGGTCCCGCCGGCCTCGATGAGCGGGGGGCGACGGAACTCCTCCGCCAGCTCAACAGCCAGAACTTCGTCTTCCGCGATCTCATCATCGCCCGCCCCGACGGCACCCCGATCGTGACCGCGCTCGCTGCCTCTCGCCGCAGGCCGCTGCCCATGGAACTGAGCGAGGCAGCGCCCGAACCCGGGCAAGCTGCCGGCGGCCTCACCCTCTCGCGCCCCTGGCGCAACCCGGCCAGCGGGGAATGGTCGGTGCTGCTGATGCGCCGGCTCGAGATGCGCGGCCTGGGGCCGGTGATCGCCGTCGCCGAGATGCCGGTCTTCTCGATCGGCATCCTGCTCGGCTCCGGCGGGCAGCCGCCGGGCCAACGCGTCTTCCTCCATCACACGCGGCTTGGCGTGCTCGGAACGCTGCCGCTGGATGAGGGCCTGCTCGGCCGGCCGCTCCCCGAGGTGGCGAGCGATCCCGCCGCGGTCTTCCATGCCGAGCGCGCCACGCTCTATCGCCACATCGCCATTCATGCCGAGCTCGACCGCAGCATCGCCATGGCCGGCTGGCTGGAAGACCGCCAACGCGCCGCGGTCAGCTCCGGTGCCATCGGCGTGCTGCTCATTGCCCTGCTCGCGGCGCTGCTGTTCTGGGTGCATGTGCGCGACCGCGCCGAGGCGGAGCGTCAGCGCTGGCGGGCGATGCTCGAAGATGCGCTGAACAGCATGTCCGACGGCTTCGTCATGTTCGACGCGGCGGACCGGCTGGTCATCTGCAACGAGAGCTACCGCAAGATGTATGCGGTCTCCGCCCCCTTCATCTACGAGGGCGCGCATTTCGACGACATCATCCGCGAAGGTGCCAAGCGCGGCCAGTATCCGCAGCTCGAGGGCGACATCGAGGCCTTCATCGCCGATCTGCGCCAGAAGCGCCGCAGCGGCGTGATGGCCTTGGAGCGTCTGCTGCCCGATGGGCGCTGGGTGCTGATCACCGAACGGCCGACGCGCGACGGCGGGACCGTGGGCATCCGCACCGACATCACCGCGCTCAAGGCCACCATGGCTGAGCTCGCGCAGGCGCGGGATGCGGCGCAGAAGGCGGCGGCCGAGAAGAGCATGTTCCTGGCCCGCATGTCGCATGAGCTGCGCACGCCGCTCAACGCCGTGCTCGGCTTCGCCGAGCTCCTCCTCGCCGACCGTCGGCTCGAGGAGGGCCAGCGCGAGCAGCTGCGCCTGATCCACGAGGCGGCGACGCATCTGCGCGACATGGTCAACACGCTGCTCGACCTCTCCAAGGCCGAGGCGGGGCGGCTCGAGCTGCGGCGGGATGCGGTCAGGCTGGCCGAGGTCGCAGAGATCTGCACCAGGCTGGTCGAGCCTGAATGCGCGCGCAAGAGGATCCGCCTCGCTCTCCATCTCGATCCCAAGCTGCCCGCCATGGTGCGCGGAGACGCGCTGCGGCTGCGGCAGATCATGCTCAATCTGCTCTCCAACGCGACCAAATTCGCCCCGGCGGAGGGGCAGGTGGAGCTGCGCCTGCGCCTCTCGGCCGATGGGGGGCGCTGGCTGATCGAGGTCGAGGACAACGGCCCCGGCATTCCAGCCGACCGCCGTCACCTGCTGTTCCGGGACTTCAGCCAACTCGCGACCGCGCCGGGGGGTGAGGGCGGCACCGGCCTTGGCCTTTCCATCACCGCCCAGCTCGTCGCGGCGATGGGCGGCAGTGTGCGCTGCATCGATGGCGGGCTGGGGGGGGCCTTGTTCCAGGTAGAATTGCCGCTGGAGCCTGCGCAGGAGGCGGAAGCCAGCGCGGTGCGGGAAGCGACGGCTCCCCCCTCGCCCGCCCCGGCCGCATCTTCGCCCGCAGCGGAGGGTGCGCATGTGCTGGTGGCCGACGATGTCGCGGTCAACCGGATGCTGATGCGCATGCTGCTCGAGCAGGAGGGCCACCGCGTGACGCTCGCCAGCCACGGGCGCGAGGTCCTCGATCTGCTTGCCACCGAGAAGCCCGACCTGCTGCTGCTCGATGTGCATATGCCGCTGCTCGACGGGCTGGAGACGGCACGGCGCATCCGGGCGGCCGAGGCGGAGGGAGAGCATCTGCCCATCGTGGCGCTCACCGCCTCCGCCCTGCCGGAGCAGATCGCAGCCTGCGAGGCAGCCGGGATGGATGGGCATCTGGCCAAGCCTGTCACCCGAGAGGAGCTTCTGGCCGCCATCGCCCGCTTCAGCCGCAAGCGCGGCGGCGGGGCGCTTGCACCGCCCGTGCTCGACCAGCCCGCCCTGGCGCGCCTGCGCGAGGAGCTGGGCCCGGAGGCGCGCCTCGCCCTGCTCGAGCAGATCCGCTCCGGCATCGCGGCGATCGCTGGCTCTCCGCCGCTGGAGGGAGAGCAGCTGGCCGAACGCGCCCGCGGTCTGGCTGCCGCCCTGCGGCGAATCGGAGCCGAGGCACTGGCGCTGGCCAGCGAAGGGCTGGCGCAGGCGGCGGCGGATCCGGCCAAGCTGGAGGCGGCGCTGGCCGCCTGGCAGGAGGCCAGGGCCGCCCTGGAGCCCGCGCTCGCGCAGATCAGAGCCGAGGAAGGAGCCCAGCCCGCCGTGGCCTGAGGCAGCTGTTGCGCCACCCCCCGCAGCCGCCATCCGCACGGCACGGCCACCGCCCCATCGGCGGTGCCGGGTGCACGGGCCGACGGTGGCGGCACCGCCCGTCCGCGCG
This sequence comes from Rhodovarius sp., assembly GCA_025057055.1. GTDB lineage: Bacteria > Pseudomonadota > Alphaproteobacteria > Acetobacterales > Acetobacteraceae > Rhodovarius. Next base: position 3,463 of record JANWYF010000010.1, read on the forward strand.
GCTGCCCCGCGGCGCCTGCTGGCCGAGCCCTCGCCTCCGCGGGGAGGGTGAGGCCGTGAAAGGACCCGGCGGTCAGCCGGGCGTGCGGGGTGCCGCAGCAAGGTGGACAGCGCGCCGAAGCCTGACCCCGCGCGGGCGAACGCAGCGAGGGCGCCTGGGGCCTGGCATGGCGGAGGCGCCTGGTCACGCCCCGGGCAGGCCCCGCCAAGGCGCTGCGGCGGAGAGGTCTCCGCCGCCTAGAGAAGGAAGCCCGCCTTGGTCAGCGCCGCCCGCATCGCCGCGCCGGTCGTCTCCTCGCCGAAGCGTTCCCGGATGAAGGCGAGCCCTGCGGCCGAGAGCTCGGCGTTCAGCGCCTCATCCTCCTCGAGCCGGCGCAGCCGCTCGGCGATGCCGGCGGCATCCTCGGCAACCAGCCAGGTGAGCGGGGCAGGAAGATGGAGGCCCTCGGCGGCGATCGGCGTCATCACGCAGGGCAGGCCATGGGCGAAGCTCTCCAGCACCTTGCCCTTGATCCCGGCACCATAACGCAGCGGCGCGACGGTCGAGCGATGACGATGCAGCGCATCGGCGAGCCCCGGGACATGGCCTCGCACCTCGATATTGCCGCGATGTTCCGCCTGCACCGCAGGCGTGACGTGGCTGCCGTAGATGGCGACCCGAAGATCGCCGAGCAGGGGCCGGATTTCGCTGCCCAGCCACAGCACGGCGTCGATGTTGGGCGGGTGCTGGAAGCTGCCGATGAAGGCGGTGCCGGAGCGCTCGGCGAAGGGCTTCTGCACCGGCCGCGGCGTCACCGGCCAAGGCACGACCTCGACCTGGGCGTCGGGCACCAGCCGGGCCAGCAGCTCGGCTTCCGCCGGGCTGTGGACGATGCAGCAATCGGCCGCGGCGATCAGCGAGAGCTCCTCGCGCTTGAGCCGTGCGGCGGCGGCCGCGGCCTCCGCATCGCCGCGCAGGGCGGCCTCGCGCTCCTCGCGCAGGAAATGCAGATCGGCCACGCAGTAGACGATACGGCTCCTCGGCCAATGCCGGCGCACCATGCCGAGATAGCGCGAGGCGTTGCCGAAGCGGTGGATGTAGACGAGATCAGGGCTCATTCCGGAGCGGCGCAGCAGCCACTCCATGGACTGGACATAGGGGTGGTAGAGGCACTCGATCCCGCGCTTCTGCAGGGCGCTGGTGTAGGGTTCGATCTTGGCCATATTGTCGGCGGGCACGAAGCTGACCTTGAAGCCCAGGCGCTGCAGCAGCTTCATGTGGGTGACCGCCGCGTTGGAGCCCGCATCCTTATCCGGCGTGGGCACCGAGTCGTCGATGAACAGGGCGCGCTGCCGCACCGTCCGCTCGGCCTCGAGCTCCGGCATCTCGCCGTTCATGCGGTGGCTGGCCAGCACGTCGCGCCAGCGTTCATAGAATTTGCGGTGGTTGATCTTCTGGTAGCGCTTGAGGCCGGGTCCGTTGACGTCGGTGCCGTTGGACTGCCCCTCGAGGTGGATGATCGAGGAGGCGGGCTGCACCACCACCCGCCGGCCTGCTTCGCGCACCCGGAAGCAGAGGTCCGTATCCTCGTAATAGGCTGGCGCATAGCGCATATCGAAGCCGCCCAGCTTCTCGAACAGGGCGCGTTCGATCATCAGCGCGGCGCCGGAGACGTAGTCGGCATCGCGCATATAGAGGAAGCGCGGGTCGTCCGGGTCCTGGTTGCGCCCCCAGTTCCAGCCATCGCCCAGGCGCCAGATGATCCCGCCCACCTCCTGCAGCTTGCCGTCGGGGAAGAGCAGGCGCGACCCTGCGACGCCGATGCGAGGGTCGTATTCGAAGCTCTCCACCAACGCATCGAGCCAGCCCGGGCGCATCAGCGTGTCGTTGTTGAGGAAGAACAGGTAGCGCCCCCGCGCCGCCGCCGCGCCTGCGTTGCAGCTGCCGACAAAGCCCAGGTTGCGGCTGTTGCGCAGCACCCGCACGCAGCCGCTGAAGGCCACCGGGGCGAGCAGCGTCTCATCGGTTGAGGCGTCATCGACGATGATCACCTCGAAGCTTCGCTCCGGCAGATGGTTGAGGATGCTCGCCAGACAGGCGTGGGTGAGGGCGAATTTGTTGTGGACCGGAATGATCACCGAGACTTCGGGATTGTCGAACTCCGGCAGCCGGATCGGCTCGAGCCCGCCGAGCAGCCGCAGCATCGCGGCCTCGACCGGGGATTCCGGCTCGCCCATGGCAAGGCGGGCATCTTCGACACGGCGCAGGGCGGCAACCAAGCTCTCGGTGATTGCCGAGAGGTCGAAGAGATCGCGCGCCCGGCGGCAGGCATTGTCGACCAGGCGGTTGATGAAGGCGCCGGCGGTCGCGTCGAAATCGGCTTCGGGGTCAACCAGCAGCGTTGAGGCCTCGGGCAGATCGAGGCCGGTGGCGGCATCGCGCAACCTGACGCGCGCCGCCACGCCGGCCATGAAGGCCCGCGGCGGGCGGATCACAAAGCCCGCGCAGCCATCGCCGATCCCGGCATCGAGCAGATCCTGGCGGAAGCGATCGGCTGCCACGCGGCAGACGACCTGATCATCCATCAGCAGCTCGAGCTCGACGCGGCGCTTCGGGTCGGCCGGGTCATAGGCCCAGCCGTAAATGATGTCGAGCGAGACGAGGTCGATGCCGTAGCGGAGCGCCGAGGTCCGCGAGAGAGGCCGCTGCTGCTCCTCGGTTTCGGTCGCGGCGGGGCGTTGTTCGTCGGGCATGGGGGCTCCGGGCGCGGGAATGGGTCACCCGTCCTCGCTCATATCGCGCCCGGTCTGCCGCGGCCAGACCCTTTGTCACTGGCTGGCCCAGAGGATGCGGTGCATCCAGGCGAGATCGGCGAGGTCGAAGCTGTAGTTGGGATGGGCTGGATTGAGGCTTTGCAGCTCGATCCGCCGGGCCGATTGGCGCAGCAGCTGCTTGGCCATCACCTCCCCCTGCCGGGTGCGCACCACCACGCGATCGCCGCGGCGGACCGGCGCGGCCGGGGAGACGATGACGATATCCCCGTCGCGGAAGACGGGCTCCATGGAATCGCCTGAGATCTCGAGCGCATAGGCGTTGGGGTCGGTGATGTCGGGCAGGGTGATCTCATCCCAGCCGCCGCCCACCGGAAATCCGCCGTCGTCGAAGAACCCCTCGCCCCCCGCCTGGGCCAGGCCGATCAGCGGGATGCGCCGGCCCTGGCCGCTGTTGCGGCCTCGCCCCCCCGGGGCCTGGCCCGAGACGAGGGCGGCAAACGTCTCGATCGGTGTTCCGGTGGCGGCCAGCACCTTGGCCACGCTCTCGGTCGAGGGCCAGCGCGCGCGGCCGTCGGGCCCGGTGCGCTTGGAGGGGTTGAAGGCGGTCGGGTCGAGTCCCGCGCGGCGCGCCAGCCCCGAGGGCGAGAGGCCGTTCTCCGCCGCGATGGCGTCGATGGCCCGCCAGACGTCGTCATGTCGCATGGCCGGCTTTATCCTAGGTCTAGGTTCTTCACGCAACAGGAAAAAACGCACAATCCCTCTTGCCGCGCCACAACCTCCGGTTTAGTTCTGGTTTTGTTCGCGCCGCGGACCAAGCCAGGAGAGAGAGATGCCCGCAGCCCCCCGCCCCCAGCGCCACCCCGTCCTGCGCCACGCCCCCCGCACCGAGCCCTTCGCCAGCGCCGAGGAAGCCTGGTTCTGGACCATGGCAGCCCTCATCGCACGCCAGGAGGGCGCCCGCATCCTGGCCGGCGTCGGCCGCATCCCCCGCCCCTGCGAACCCGACGACGTGCTGCGCTGCCTCGACCGCCTCTACCGCCAGCGCCGCATCGACCTCGAACATGCCAGGGTGCTGCGCCGTTTTGGTGAGCGCGGCATCCCCCCCAACCCCCGCTACCCCGAGGAGCGCACCGCCCATCGCCTGTGGCAGGAGGCGCTGTCGCGCCTGGAATGGCCGCTGCGGGTCAAGGGCATTGTCGCCGGGGGGCCTGCCGCCTGATGCGCCCGGCCCATCTGCGCAGCGCCAAGGGGCAGGCGGTCTGGATCGTCTTCTCGGGCGCCGGCCATCTGCCCTGGCAGCGCCTGCTGGCCCCCGGTTTCCGCCACTGCTTTGCCGCCCTGCACGATGCACAAGGCTGGCTGGTGCTGGATCCCCTCTGGGGCCGGCTGCTGCTGGCCCGGCTCGAGGTCGCCCCCGACTTCGACCTCCCCGGCTTCTACCTTCGTGCCGGGCTGCTGCCGATCGGCCCCTTCCGCCCCGGCCCGCCCGCGCCCTTCGCGCTGCCGCTGCCGCTCACCTGCGTCTCGGTCTGCCGGGCGGTGCTCGGTGCCGGTGCGCCCCTCGCCCTCACCCCGCGGGGGTTGGCGCGCCGGCTCATGCGACGTGCGCGGAAAATGTTCTTGACATCGGACTTTGATCCTGTATATCCGGGCCCCGTCAACGGGCGAAGCACGCCCACCGCCAGGCCGGCCCCTCCCGCCGAGGGGACCGGCCTTTTTCGCGCCATCACATCGAGGAGTGCAGGGCCCATGGGCAGCCTGTTCAGCGCGCCAAAGCCGGTGCGCATCGACCCGCCGCCGCCTCCCCCCGCCCCGCCGGCCCCCGAGCCCGCCCGCATCGCCGAGGCGGCGCGCAGCGAGGCCCGGCTGCGGCTCGCGCGCAGCCGTCTCGGCACCATTGCCACCAGCGAACGCGGCGTCCTCGCCGCACTGCCGGTCGGACTGGCGCGCAAGAGCCTGCTCGGGGAATGAGGCGATGAGCCCGGCCGACATCCTCTCCCGCATGGAACGGGCGCTGGCCCGCCGCCGCCCGCATGAGGCGCTGTGGACCGAAGCCTACAGCTACGCCCTGCCCGGTGCTGGCCAGCGCGCCCAGCTCTTCGACGCCACCGCCGCCGACGCCGCGGAGCAGCTCGCCGCCTCCCTGCTCGCCGAACTCACCCCGCCCTGGTCGCGCTGGTTCGGCCTCGCCCCGGCCGAAGGACTGGCCGAGAGCGCGGAGGCCCAGGCCATCGCCTTCGCCCTCGAGGGCACCGCCCGCATCCTCCAGCGCGAGCTTGACCGCTCCAACTTCGCGGTCGAGATGCACCAGGCCTTCCTCGATCTGGTCATCACCGGCACCGGCGTGATCCTCATCGAGGAGGCGCCGCTCGGCGAAGCCTCCGCGCTGCGCTTCGCCGCGGTGCCCATCCTCTCGGCCGTGCTTGAGGAGGATGCCGCAGGCCGCCTGACCACCATCTATCGCGAGCTGCGCCTCTCTGCCGAGGAGATCACCCGACGTTTCCCGCGGGCGGTGCTGCCGCCCGCACTCTCGGCCGATCCGACCGCACGCCAGCGCGTGGTGGAGGCGGTCTGGCCGGCGGGCGCCAGCACCCGCTACGCCGCCCTGCTCGCCCCCGCCGGGCAGGAGCCGCTGCTCCTCGCCGAAGGCAGCTTCGCCGAAAGCCCCTTCATCGCCTTCCGCTGGCTCAAGGCACCGGGCGAGGTCTACGGCCGCGGGCCGGTGATCAAGGCGCTGCCCGACATCCGCACCGCCAACCGTGTGGTCGAGCTGATCCTGCAGAACGCCTCGATCGCCTGCACCGGGATCTGGATGGCCGAGGATGACGGCGTGCTCAATCCGGCCACCATCGAGCTCAAGCCCGGCGCGATCATCCCCAAGGCGCCGGGCAGCGCGGGCCTGACCCCGCTCGCCGCGCCGGGCAGCTTCGACGTCTCGCAGATCCTGCTCGATGACCTGCGCCGGCGCATCCGCGCCGCGCTGCTCGCCGATCGCCTCGCCCCGCCGCCCTCGGGGAAGATGACCGCAACCGAGGTGCTCGAGCGCAGCGCCGAGACCGCGCGCCTGCTCGGCGCCACCTATGGCCGGCTGCAGAGCGAGCTGCTGACGCCGCTGATCGCGCGCTGCCTCTCGATCCTCGCCCGCCGCGGTGAGGTGCCGCCGCTGCTGCTCGAGCGCGAGGGCGTGCGGCTCTGCTACGAAAGCCCGCTCGCCCGGGTGCAGGGGCGCGCCGATGCCGCCAACACCCTGCTCTTCCTCGATGCGGTCGCGCGCATCGGCGGGGCCGCCGCGGCCCAGGTCGATGCCGCCTCCGCCGCCCGCTGGCTCGCCCGCACCCTCGGTGCGCCGGCCGAGATCCTGATCCCCCCCGCCCCCCAGGAGTGATGCGAGAGATGACCGAGAATCTGCTCGAGACCGCCCTCGAGACGCCGCGCCGGCCGCGCCCGGAGGATGTGCCCGAGAAGTTCTGGGATGCCGAACGCGGCGAGCTGCGCGTCGATGCCCTGCTCAAATCCTATCGCGAGCTGGAACGGCGTCTCTCCCAGCGCCTCGCTCGGCCGGCCGAGGATGCGGACGAGGAAGAAAAGCGCCGCTGGCGCGAGCTGCTCGACATCCCGGACAGCCCGGATGGCTACGACATCACGCCGCCCGAGGGGCTCGGGATCGACCCCGAGGTCAATGAGCGCTTGCATCGCGCCGGCTTCTCCCGCGCCCAGGTGCAGCTCGTCTACGACCTCGCGGCTGAACGGTTGCTGCCCTTGATCGTCGAGGCGGCGCAGCAGTTCGAGGCGGAGCGGCAGATCGAACGTCTGAAGCAGCATTTCGGCGGCGAGGAGCGCTTCCGCCGCATCGCCCGCCAGATCTCGGCCTGGGGCCGGCAGAACCTGCCCGCCGCGGTCTTCGAGGCGCTCTCCACCACCTATGAGGGGGTGCTCGCGATGGAGCGCATGATGCAGGGCAGCGAGCCCGCGATCGCGCGCGAGGCCGAGATCCCGCCCCCCGAAAGCGAGGAGGAGCTTAGGCGGATGATGCGCGATCCGCGCTACTGGCGCTCGCGCGAGCCGGAGTTCGTCCGCCGCGTCACCGAAGGCTTCCGCCGCCTGGTCGGCGGCTGAGAGAGCGGCTTCCGGCGCGCGCCTCCCCCCGCATCGCGCGCCGGGCGGGGCTGGAGCGGCCCATCGCCTGCTCGCCCCGCGCGCCCGCCGGCCGGCGGCCCGCCTCCTCCCCCCCCGGCCGGCGGGCGGCCCCGTCGCCCGCGCCCCACCCGCCAGCGGCGCCCGGGCCCCCCAGCGCGGCGCGCGGCCCGCAGGGAGAACCGCGCCCGCGCCCCCACCCCTCGCAATCCGGAGAGCTTCGAGGATGTCGACGATCGATCAGGCCTTCATCAAGCAGTACGCGGCCGAGGTGCACGAGGCCTACCAGCGCCAGGGCAGCAAGCTCAGGCCCACCGTGCGCAGCAAGACCGGCGTGCGCGGCGCCTCCACCGTCTTCCAGCGGATCGGCCGCGGCTCCGCCGCCGCCAAGCTGCGCAACGGCATCGTGCCGGTGATGAACATCGACCACGCCCCGGTCGAGTGCTTCCTGCAGGACCACTACGCGGGCGACTGGATCGACCGCATGGATGAGCTCAAGATCAACCACGACGAGCGGGCGGTGATCGCCAATGCCGGCGCCTATGCCCTCGGCCGCAAGACCGACGAGCTGATCATCGCCGCCCTCGACACCACCGACAACGAGGCGGTGGGCGATCAGGCCGGCCAGACCGACAATGACGGCCTGACCCGCAACAAGGTGCTGCTCGCCTTCGAGAAACTGGGCCAGGCCGACGTGCCCGACGACGGCCAGCGCTTCGCGGTGGTGGGCTGGAAGCAGTGGAGCGAGCTCTTGACCATCCCCGAGTTCGCCCACGCCGATTACGCGGGGCCCGAGGAGCTGCCCTGGAAGGGCGGCACCCAGGCCAAGAAGTGGCTGGGGGCGCTGTGGATCCCGCACTCCGGCCTGACCAAGGTCGGCAACCTGCGCTACTGCTACTTCTACCACCGCACGGCGGTCGGCCACGCCGTCGCCTCCGAGGTGGTGACCGACATCACCTGGCACGGCGACCGCGCGGCCTGGTTCGTCAACAGCATGATGAGCCAGGGCGCGGTGCTGATCGACCCGCAGGGGGCGGTGCGCATGCGCTGCAAGGAGTAGGCGCAAGCACCCGGCCGATCCGATCCGCCCAAGGGGGCGGCGCCCCAGCCAGGCGCCGCCCCTCCGCTTCCGTCAGAACCGCACCGGAACATCGCCATGGCCCTGACTGCGCTCGCGCTCTGCTCGCGCGCCCTGCTCAAGATCGGCGCCCGGCCCATCGCCTCGCTCGACGACGGCACGGCCGAGGCGGAAGTGGCGGCCAACCTCTACCCCGCCACGCGCGATGCGCTGCTCTCCCTCCATCCCTGGTCCTTCGCCACCGCGCAGGAGAGCCTGCCGCGCCTCGCCGCCCTGCCCAGGGCCGATTTCGCCTACGCCTTCCAGCTGCCGGCGGGTTTTCTGCGCGCGCTCTCTGCCGGCAGCCCCGGCAGCGGGGAGGGGCTGCGCTACCGCATCCTGGAAGACCGCCTGCACTGCGATGCGCCGCAGGTCGTGCTGACCTACATCTTCCGCCCCGATGAATCCGCCTTCCCGCCCTTCTTCGCCCAGGCGCTGGTCGCGCGGCTGGCCGCCGAGTTCTGCCTGCCGCTGACCGAGGCGACGGGGCGTGCCCAGCTGCTGTTCCAGCAGGCCGAGGCCGCGCTGCGGGCCGCCCGCCACGCCGACAGCGCGCAGGCAAGCCCGCGCGCGCTGCGCCACTTCCCCCTGGTTGCGGCGCGAGGCTGAGCATGACGCAACTGCGCACGCTGAAGAGCAGCTTCGCCGCCGGCGAACTCGCCCCCGAGCTGCTCGGCCGCGCCGATCTGCGCGCCTATGCCAATGGCGCGCGGCGGCTGCGCAACGTCTTCATCCAGCCGACGGGCGGCATCACGCGCCGGCCGGGGCTGCGCCATCTGGCCATGCTGCCCGGGCCGACGCGCCTGATCCCTTTCGAGTTCAACACCGAGCAGACCTATCTGCTCGCGCTTTCGCACCAGCGGCTGCAGGTCTTCCTGGCCGATGCGCTGGCCGCCGAGCTGCCTGCGCCCTGGAGCGAGGAGATGCTGCCCCAGCTCGCCTACACCCAGAGCGCGGATACGCTGCTGATCGCGCATCCCGACCTCGCGCCGCTTGCGATCACCCGCAGCGGCCATACCAGCTGGACGATCGGCGGCTGGAACTGGAGCGAGGTGCCGACCCACCGCTTCGCCCCGCCGGAGGTGACGCTCACCCCCTCCGCCACCACGGGGACCATCACCCTCACCGCCTCGGCCCCGGTCTTCGAGGAGGGGCATGTGGGCGCGCGCTGGCGGGTGGCGGGCAAGCGGGTGGATATCGCCGCCCGCCTCTCTCCCACCCAGGCGATCGCCCAGGTGCTCGATCCGCTGCCCTCGACGGAGCCGACGCGCGATTGGGAGGAGGGGGCAATCTCCTCGGTCCGCGGCTGGCCGGTCAGCATCTGCTTCCACCAGGACCGTCTGGTGATCGGCGGCACGCGCGATCTGCCCAACCGCCTCTTCCTCTCGCGCAGCGGAGACCTGTTCAACTTCGACACCGGCCAGGGGCTCGACGATGAGGCGATCTCCTTCGGCCTGGTCTCGGACCAGGTCAATGCGATCCGCGCGGTCTTCTCGGGCCGGCATCTGCAGGTCTTCACCTCGGGCGGCGAGTGGATGGTCAGCGGCGATCCGCTCACCCCGGCCTCGATCCAGCTGACGCGGCAGACCCGGGTGGGCAGCCCGGTCAAGCGCATGATCCAGCCGGTGGATGTGGACGGCAGCACGATCTTCGTCGCCCGCCACGGGCGCGCGGTGCACGAGTTCGCCTATACCGACGTGCAGCAGATCTACCAGGCGCATGATCTGGCCATGCTCGCCTCCCACCTGGTGCGCGAGCCGGTGGCGATGGCCTACGACCAGCGCGCGCGGCTGCTGCACGTGGCGATGGAGGATGGCAGCCTTGCCACCCTCACCCTCTTCCGCGCCGAACAGGTGACCGCCTGGACCGCCCAGCACACCGAAGGCGCCTTCCGCTCCCTCGCCGAACTCGACGGGACCGTCTATGCGGTGGTCGAACGCTGGGGAACGCATCGGCTGGAGCGTTTCGACCCCGCCCTCTACCTCGATGCCGCGCTGGAGGGCGAGGCAGCGGCCCCGCAGGATGAGTGGTCGGGCCTCGAGCATCTCGAGGGGCGGATGGTCGGCATCCTGGCCGATGGCGCACCGCAGCAGGACCAGCGCGTCGCCGAGGGACGGATCCGCCTGCCCGAGGGGGCGCGCCGGGTGCAGGCCGGCCTGCGCTTTACCCATGTCATCGAGCCGCTGCCGCCCGAACTGCTGACCGGCATCGGCACCCGCGCCGCACCGATCCGCCTCGTCTCGGCCACCTTCCGCCTGCTCGAGACCGCCGATTTCGCGGTCGATCTCGGCCGCGGGCCGGAGCAGGTGCCCTTCCGCCGCCTCGATACGGCGCTGCTCGACGCGCCGCCGATCCGGTTCTCGGGCGATGTCCGCCTGCGCGCACTCGGCTGGCGGCGCGATGCCATGCAGCCGCTGTGGCGGATCGAGGGGCACGCCCCGCTGCCGATGACGCTGCTCTCCGTCACCACCGAGATGAGGATGACCGACTGATGGCTGCGCTCGCTTCCATCGCCACCTTGATCGGCGCCGGCGCCGGTCTCATCGCCCAGGCCCGGCAGGCGCAGGCCCAGGCCGCCATGCAGCGCGCCCAGGCCGAGCAGCAGCGCGAGGCCGAACGCGCCCGCCAGGAACAGCTCGCCGCCCAGCAGCAGGCCGAGGCGCGTGCCCGCGCCGCCATGCTCGCGCGCACCGTGGCCACCACCCGCGCCCGTCTCGCCGCCTCCGGCCTCTCGCCCGATGACGGGTCAGGGGCGGCACTCACCGCGGGACTGGCCGCCGAGGCCGCCGCCGCCCGCGCCGATGACGACCGCATCTTCCGCGCCCGCCTCGCCGCCGGGCGTGCCTCGCTGCTCAACCCGGATGCCAGTTTCACCGGCTTCCTGCGCGCCGGACAGGCCTTCGGCACCGCCCTGCGCAGCCTGCTCGATTGAAAGGGACCCCCATGGCCGAGCACATCCGCATCGGCGATATCGCGCCGCGCATCCACTACGCGACGGATGGCGTGCAGAACGCCTTCACCTTCCCCTTCCCGATCTTCAGCGCCGCCGATCTGCAGGTGCGCCTGGATGGGCTGCCGGTGGCCAGCGGCTTCTCGGTGCAAGGGGCCGGGCGCAGCGAGGGGGGCCAGGTCGTCTTCGACACCCCGCCGCCGGCCGGCCGCCGCCTGACCCTGTTGCGCCGCCTGCGCCTCGCGCGCACCAGCGACTTCCAGGACAACGGCGTGCTGCGCGCGCGGGTGTTGAATGACGAGCTCGACTACCAGGTGGCCGCGCTGCAGGAGCTGCGCGATGAGATCGCGGGCGCGATCCGCCTCGACCCCTCAGAGAGCGCCGAGCTGCGCCTGCCCCCCGCCGCCGCCCGGGCCAACCGCGTGCTCGGCTTCAACGCAACGGGCGGGATCGCGCTGCTGCCGCAGGGCGGGCTGGTGACCTCGGCCTTCCCGGGCGCGGTGCCGCGCAGCGTCGAGGACAAGCTGGCCGAAAGCCTTTCGGTGCGCGATTTCGGCGCGGTGGGTGACGGCGTGGCCGATGACGGACCCGCCCTGCAGGCGGCGATGAGCGCCGCCGCTGCCTCTGGCCGGTTGCTGGTCATCGGAGAGGGCACCTGGCGCACCACCATGCCGCTCACCCTGCCCGGGGAAGCCGCGGGGCTCGTCATGTCCGGCGTGATCCTCTACGCTGGGCCGACCGGGGTCGCCCTGACCATTGGCAATGGCAGCACCTATCGCACCGCCACACGCCGCTATCTGGGGCTGCGAGTCCAGCGCGCGACTCAATCCGACTGGCAGAATGAGGACGACATCGGCATCCGTCTGGTCAATCTGGACGCCTGCCTTGTCGAGATTCGCCAAGCAGAGGGGTTCACTATCGGCGTCCAGACCCTAGGCGACGCACGCGGCTTCGAGGACAGCACGCTGCACTTGGGCCGCATCGTGAACAACTGCATCGGCCTCGACGTGCGCTGCGCCACCGCTGCTGGGTGGAACAACTCGGTGGTCTATGTCGGCGGGCATTTCGCCAATGCCTCCTCGGTCCACCCCACCATGAGCCGCTTCGGCGTGCGCTTCTCCGCCGCCCCCGGCGCCTACAACCGCCACAACGCGCATGTCTTCCTCGGACCGGCGTTCGAGCTTCAGCGTCAGGGCACGCCGGGCACGGTGGACGCCATCCCGTTCCTGGTCGAGTGCGGGGATGCGCGCTGCATCATCGCCCGTGGCATCCGGATGGAGCAGTGCAGCCCGGTGGTGGCACGCCATGTCGGCGGGTCTAACGACTGCGTGTATGAGGTTGGCTACAACGGCACTTACGGCTTCACAGGTGCGACAATCGACTACGCGCCGGGCGCCACTCGGGCTGGTGGCAGCGTGGTCTGCTACCATCAGGCGGCGGCGGTGCACCACGCGCCACGGCTGGTCGCCGAGGCGGCGAATGTGCGGGCCAGGGCGTTCCGCCAGACCGTGGACGCAGCGGATGGCATCGGTTTCGACGAGATGGCGGTGCTATCGTCCAACCCGAACGGTCCGCCGACTGACCTCAATGGCTTCTGCTTCGCCGGGTTGTCGCTGATCACCCTGAACTCGGACAGTGTGGGGCTGCCGACCTCCCGCGCCTTGGCGTTCGTGGTGGACGCCAGCGAGTGCAAGGAGTTCGTGATCGCTGCAGAGGGCACCTCGCTGCGCCCCATCGTCATGCAGTTCGACGCGAATGAGCAGGTGCTGGGGGCGTCGGCGCCGATCCTCTTCTCCAACATGAACGCGGTGTTCGCCGGGAGTCCCTCTTTCTGGTGGGAAGGTAACGTCAACCTGGACACGCTGACGGCTGGGCTGCCGCTGAACCGACTGCAACGGGTCACGCTGCACCCTTCGGCCAAGTTCGCCGTGCTGGGCGTGCGTGGCGGCACCTCGGGTGCCACGCTGACCGCGCTGCGCATCTTTGCCCCGGCTACGCATGCGCCGCGGCTGATCTATGGCGGTCCGAGGCGGTGGGGGGTGCGCGAGTATACGGTGCAGGACCCGGACTGGGTCGTTCCTTCGCTGGGGCCTGGCGCCACGGCGACGCGAGACGTGACGCTCCCCGGCGTCCGGCAGGGCGACTTCGTGAGCGCAGGCTTCGCCAAGACTAGCGGCTTCCAGAACGGCGGCGTGATCTTCCACGCATCGGTTGGCGGCACGGCCGGGACCAACCAGGTGCGAGTGACGGCGCACAACGTCTCTTCCGGCACGATCAATGTCGGGGCGGGGACGTTGTTTGTGCGCGCCGTCAAGCCGCGGCTGTGAGGCGAGAGGGAAGAGCGCCGGCCATGCCCAAGCGCAACCTGCAGAAGCTCGGCCTCGACACCGAGGAGCTGCTCGCCCGCATCGCCCGCGACTACCGCGACTTCCTGACCGGCAACGCCGCCTATCAGGAGATCGAGGCGGCGAAGCTCTTCCGCGCCCGCCACGATGCCGGTCGGGCCGGGCTGGCCCATCTCGAGGCGCTGCTCCGCCTGGCCGCCGCCCAGGGCGAGGGGGCGGAGCCGTCGGCGCTGCTCGATGCGCTCAGGCGCGCCCGGGCTGCGCTGGCCGAAGCCGCCTCGGGCGAGGACGGCGCCGATGACGATCCCGCCGGCGGCTGATTTCCCGGAGTTCGTCTGGCTCTGGAACGAGCTGCAGGGCCAGGCGATGCCGCCGCACCACCGCAGGATGGCGCGCTGGCTGGCGGAGAGGCATGCGCAGGGGCATCGGCGCCTGCTGCTGATGGCCTTTCGCGGTGCCGGCAAATCGAGCCTGGTCGGGCTGTTCTGCGCCTGGTGGCTGGCGCGCGAGCCGGAGGCCCGCATCCTGGTCCTGGCGGCTGAACATTCCCTGGCCCAGCGCATGGTGGCGCAGGTGCGGCGCATCATCGAACGCCATCCGCTCTGCGCCCATCTCCTGCCCGCCGGGGCGGAGGCCTGGGCGGCCGACCGCTTCACCGTCGCACGCCGGCGGGTGCTGCGCGATCCCTCGATGCTCGCCCAGGGGATCGGCGGCAACATCACCGGCGCGCGCGCCGACCTCATCGTCTGCGACGATGTCGAGGTGCCGGGCAACTGCGACACGCCGGCCAAGCGCGAGGAGCTGCGCACCCGCCTGGCCGAGGCCGAGTTCGTGCTGGTCCCGGGCGGGACCCTGCTCTTCGTCGGCACGCCGCACTGCGCCGAGAGCCTCTACCGCCCGGGGGTGGAGCCGCTGCTCAAGGGCTGCCGGCGGCTCCGCCTGCCGCTGCTGGATCGGCACGGCCGATCGGCCTGGCCAGAACGCTTCGATGCGCAGACGATCGCCGCGCTGCGCGAGCGCGTCGGGCCGCTCGCCTTCGCGCGGCAGATGCAGCTCGAGCCGATCCAGGATGCGGCGGCCCGGCTCGATCCCGCGCTCATCATCGCCTACCGGGAGGAGCCGGCCTACCGCGAAGCGCAGGGCCGGGCGCAGCTCTTCCTGCTCGGCCGGCGCATGGTCTCGGGTGCGGCCTTCTGGGATCCGGCCTTCGGCCGACCCGACCGCGGCGATGGATCGGTCCTCGCCTGCGCCTATGCCGATGCCGAGGGGCGCTTCTACCTGCAGCGCGTCCTCTGGCTGACCGCCGATGACATGGCGGCCGAGGATGCGGCGACCCAGCAGTGCCGCGCGGTGGCGGCGGTGCTGCGCGCGCTGCATCTGCCCGCGGTCTTTGTCGAGACCAACGGCATCGGCCGCTTCCTGCCGGCCCTGCTGCGCCGGGTGCTGGCGGCCGAAGGCGTGGCGGCCGCGGTGCGCGAACATGCCAACCACCGCCCGAAGCAGGAGCGGATCCTGGGCGCGCTCGATCCGCTGCTCGCCGCCCGGCGCCTCTATGCCCATGCCGAGGTGCTGGCCGGTCCCTTCGCGCGGGAGATGGCAGCCTGGCGCCCCGACGACCGCAACGCCCGTGACGATGCCCTGGATGCGGTGGCCAGCCTCGTCCTCAGCGAGCCGGTGCGGCTGCCGCTGGTGCCGCTGCCCCCGCGCCCGCCGCCCTGGCGGGGCGGCGCATGATCTCCGTGGCATGGCGCTCCAGCCCTGCCGCGGTCGCGCCATAGCGCCCATCGGCCCGCAGCTCCACGAAGCCCATGCCGGCAAGCCGGCGCAGGCACGGCTCGTCAGCCAGGCCAGGCGGCCGCCCGACATCGCCCACCAGCCACAGGCGATGCAGCGCCGAACGGCAACAGGTCTCGAGATAGGGCTCGTTCCACATCGCTCCACGCGTTCCAGCCGGAAGGACATATAGCATGAATGCCGAGGATTTCTCCCCCGCCCTCGCCA
The DNA here is from genome assembly GCA_025057055.1 of Rhodovarius sp. Taxonomy (GTDB): domain Bacteria; phylum Pseudomonadota; class Alphaproteobacteria; order Acetobacterales; family Acetobacteraceae; genus Rhodovarius. The sequence continues at coordinate 18,763 of JANWYF010000010.1, forward strand.
TGCTGGTGCTACAAAGCCCGCTCGCGGCATGGCTGTTCTACGTGCTGCACGGCATCCGGCGCGAGCTCGACCGCCGCATCGAGCACGGCGATCAGCGCACCGGCGACGGGCTGAGCCGCACCCGCGACGAGCTCGCCGCCTTCAAGCTCGAGGTGGCGCGCACCTATGTGCCGCTCTCCCTGATCCGCGAGATGGAACGGCGGATGAGCGAGCAGCTGGCCCGCATCGAGGCCAAGATCGAGGGCATGCTGCGATGAGCCCGGCCGAGATCCTGGCCCGCACCCTTCATGCCGAGGCGGGCGGCTGCCCGGCGCGGGGCATCGAGGCGCTGGCCGCGCTGATCCTGAACCGGGCGCGCGCCGCCCTGGCCTGTCCGACGGCCCGCGCGCGCTTCAGCGCCGAGCGCAGGGCGCCCGACCTGGCGGGGATGGTGGCGCTCGTCTGCCTGGCCCCCTTCCAGTTCCCGGCGCTGCGCCGCACGCCGCGCCCGGCCGAGGACGACCCGGTGCTCGCCATGTGCCGGCGCATCGCCGCCCGCGCCTTGGCGGGCAGCCTGCCCGATCTCGCGCAGGGGGCGACCCATTTCCACCGCCTCTCGGAGCTGCCGGCCTGGGCCATCGGCCGCCAGCCGGTGGCCGAGATAGGCGGGCTTGCGCTCTACCGCCTGGCGGCGTGACAGAGGGGGCATGGAGGAGCGCTTCATCTACACCCTGGTCCGCCGCACCGACTGGGAGGCAGCCCGGGCCGCCGGCCATGACGCCGGCAGCGAGGACGACCGGCGCGATGGCTTCCTGCACTTCTCGACCGCTGCGCAGCTGCGCGCGACCGCCGCCCGGCACCGCCGCGGCGAGCCCGAGCTGCTGATGGTCGAGGTCGAGGCCGCCGCGCTCGGCCCCGCGCTGCGCTACGAGCCGGCTTCGGGCAGCCGCCCCGGCCTCTTTCCCCACCTCTATGGCGTGCTGCCGCTCTCGGCGGTGGTGCGGGTGCTGCCGCTGCCGGTCGGGCCGGATGGGCTGCACGTCTTCCCCGAGGGCTGGCCCTGATCAGCCCCGGCCGCCGGCCCGGCGCACGGCGCGTTCGCTCATCACGCAGGCCAGCACCACCACCACCCCGCCGGCGATCACCGCCGGCTCCGGCGGGCGGCCGAACAGCAGCAGATCCAGCGTCACCGCCCAGGGCAGGGCGATGAACTCGAAAGGTGCAAGCCGCGCCGCCGGGGCATGGCGGAAGGCCAGCGCCATGAGCACCGCGGCCGCCCCGGCCATCACCCCATTGGCAATCAGGCGCAGCCACTGCAGCGCATCGGGCGCGACCCAATGCCAGCCGGCGAAGGGGGCGGAGGCCAGGATGCCGACCACCCCGGGCCAGAGGATCAGGCGGGCGATCCCGGTCTCCATCCTGAGGCCGCGGTTGATGGTGATGGTGATGGCGTAAAACAGCGTGCCCAGCGCGGCGGCGGCGAAGCCGGTCAGACTCGCCCCCTCTCCCTCACCGAGCTGCGGCCAGAGCGCGGCCAACACCCCGCTGAAGCCGACACCGACCCAGAGCCAGGCGCGCGCCGGCACCTCCTCCCGCAGGAAGAGGCGGGCCAGAAGCAGCGTCAGGAAGGGGGCCGTGAAGTAGACGAGATAGCCGTCGGCCAGCGGCAGATGGCGGAAGGCGACGAAGAAGCACATGCCAGAGCCCAGCATCGAGAAGGCGCGGGCAGCATGCAGCCAGGGATGGCGCGAATAGAGCGTCCCCCCGGCCCCGTGCCAGAGGGCGCGCGCGGCAGCAAGCAGCAGCAGCAGCGCGACATGGCGAATGAGCAGCGCCTGCGCGGCGCTGAACTGCTGCGCGAGGCCCTTGCTGTTGGCATCGACCAGGCCGAACAGCATCAGGGCCGCCATCAGGAAGAGCGGACCTTGCACCCTCAGCCCATAGCATGCCCGCGCGGCGCTGGCTTCCCAGGCGGGCAGGGCTCTGGCATGCCGCGCGGCGGATGACGCCTGCCCTCGCCTCAGCCCTCACACCGCTGTTGCGGCTGTTCGATGCCGAAACCGCCCACCACCTGGCGCTGGCCGCGCTGCGGGCGGGGCTTGCCGGCCGCGCCCGGGCCGATGCCCATCCGGTGCTGGCCACCCGGGTATTCGGCCTCTCCTTCGCCAATCCCCTGGGGCTCGCTGCCGGCTTCGACAAGGACGCCGAGGCGGTGCTGCCCCTCTTCGCCCTGGGCTTCGGCTTCATCGAGGCCGGGACCGTCACCCCCCGGCCGCAGCCCGGCAATCCGCGCCCGCGCCTCTTCCGCCTGGCCGAGGATCGGGCGGTGATCAACCGCATGGGCTTCAACAATGCGGGCATCGAGAGCTTCCTGGCCCGGCTGCGCGACCTGCCGCGACCGCTGCCCGGGGTGTTCGGGGCCAATATCGGGATCAACAAGGAGGGGGCGGATCCCGAACGGGATTACGCCGCGCTCTATGCCGCGCTGGCGCCTCTCGTCGATTATGTGACGATCAACATCTCCTCCCCGAACACGCCCGGCCTGCGCGACCTGCAGGCAGAGGCCCGGCTGGCCGCGATCCTGGCCGCCCTGCCGGCCGAACGCCGCGTGCCGGTGCTGGTCAAGCTCGCCCCCGACCTGCCGGAGGAAGCCCTGCCTGGCATTCTCGATGTCTGCATCGCGGGCGGGGCGGCGGGGGTGGTGATCTCCAACACCACCCTGGCGCGGCCGCCCCTCTCCTCCCGCCATGCCGGGGAGGCGGGCGGCCTGTCGGGCCAACCGCTGTTTGCCCGCAGCACCGAGATGCTGCGCCGCGCCTATCGCCATGCCCGCGGGCGGCTGGTCTTCATCGGCGTGGGGGGCATCGCCACGCCCGAGCAGGCACTGGCCAAGATCAAGGCCGGCGCGAGCCTGCTGCAGCTCTACACCGGCCTCATCTATGCCGGGCCTGCCCTGGTGCCGCGGCTGCTCGCCGGCCTCGCGGCGCTGCTCGCGCGGGAAGGTTTCGCCCAGGTTGCCGATGCGGTGGGGGTAGAGGCGTGAGGATCCTGGAATCGATCGCCGAGACCTTCGGCGACTATGACGGCTATGTGCTCGACCTGTGGGGCGTGGTGCATGACGGCCGCCGCCCCTATCCGGGCGTGCCGGAGGCGCTGGCGGCCATGCGGGCGGCCGGCAAGCGCATCGCCTTCCTGACCAACGCGCCGAGGCGGGCCTGGTTCATCCGGCGCATGCTCGATGGCATGGGGCTCGATCGCGCCCTCTATGACGGCATCATGAGCAGCGGCGAGGCGACCTGGATGCTGCTCAAATCCGGCGCCGATCCGCGCTTCCGCGGCCCCGCCTACCACATCGGGCCGGAGCGCGACCTCTCCGTCGTCGAGGAGGGCGCGGCCGAACTCGTGCGCGATATCCGGGCGGCGCGCTTCCTCCTCAACACCGGCCCCGATCCGGAGCGTGGGCCGAGATCGGTCGAACCCTATCGCGAGGAGCTGGCCGCCTGCCGCGCCGCCGGCCTGCCCATGCTCTGCGTCAATCCCGACCGGCATGTGATGGTGGGCGGCGAGCGCATCCTCTGCGCCGGGGCGCTGGCGGATGTCTATCGGGAGATGGGCGGCGAGGTGCTGGAGATCGGCAAGCCCGATCCGGCGGTCTATGGCCCGACCCTGGCGCTGCTCGGCGATCTGCCGCGGCATCGGGTGGTGGCGGTGGGGGATACGCCGCATACCGACCTCGCCGGCGCGGCCCATGCGGGGCTGGATGCGATCTGGGCGATGACCGGCCTCTTCGAGCATGCCCATGGCCGGGAGGTGTCGCCCGAGAGGCTCGCGGAACTGGCCGCGGAGGCCGGGGTGGCGCCGCGCGCAGCGCTGCGGGCCTTGCGCGTCTGAACCGTGCGCGCAGGAAGGGGGCGGCGGGCACAGCCGGCCGGCAGCCTTCCAGGCACGGCCCGAGGGAGGCGGGAGAGGGGCACCCGATGAGAGCCGGGCGCGCGGAGGGCAGCGACCATGACGCCCCGGCCCGGCCGATTCCGGCCGCGGCGGATCGGCCCTAGTCTGCCCCCATGACCGCCGTCCCGCCGCTGACCATCCGCAGCTTCCGCATCCGTGCCGTCGATGCGCCGCTCGATCCGCCGCTGTGCAACAGCCTGGGCCGCATCACCCGCGCCCCGCTCGTGATCGCCGAGCTGCAGACGGCAGAGGGGCCGCGCGGCAGCGCCTATGTCTTCGCCTATACGCCGGCCGCCCTGCTGCCGCTGGCCGCCCTGGCCCACAATCTGGCCGAGGGGCTGGTCGGCCGGCCCTGCGCGCCGCAGCCGCTGTGGCAGGAACAGCAGGAGCGCTTGCGCCTGCTCGGCACCGAGGGCCTCGTGACCATGGCGATCGCCGTGCTCGATATGGCGATGTGGGATGCGCTGGGCCAGGCGGCAGGAGTGCCGCTCGCGGTGCTGCTCGGCGGCACCACCGATCCGCTGCCCGCCTATGCCAGCCTGCGCGGCTGGGGCCCGGCCATGCTGGAGGCCGAGGCGGCCGCCGCCGTCGCCGCCTGGGGCGCGCGGGCCGTGAAGTTCAAGCTCGGCCATCCGCGGCTTGAGGAGGATCTGGACACGGTCCGCGCGGTGCGCGCGGCCGTCGGGCCGGATGTCGAGATCATGGTGGACTACAACCAGGCCCTCTCCCGGCCTGAGGCCCTTCGCCGCGGCCTGGCCCTGCAGCGGCAGGATGTGCGCTGGATCGAGGAACCGCTGCACGCCACCGATGACGAGGGCCTCGCCGAGCTGTCGCAGCGCCTGGCCATCCCGGTCCAGGGGGGCGAGAACTGGTGGGGCCCGGCCGGGATGGCGCGCAGCCTGGCCGCCCGGGCGGTGCGGCTGTGCATGCCCGATGTGATGAAGATGGGCGGCATCACCGGCTTCCTGCGCGCGGCGGCGATCGCGGCGGCGCATCGCATCCCGATGTCAAGCCACATCTTCATCGAGGCGAGCGCACAATGCCTGCCGGTCGTGCCCACCCGCCACTGGCTCGAGCATCTCGACCTCGCCGCGCCGCTGCTCGCCGAGACGATCGCGCTGCGCGATGGCTGCGCGCTGGTGCCGGACCGCCCGGGTCTCGGCCTGCGGTGGGATGAGGCAGCGCTGGCCCGCTACGCGGCGTAAGCCGGGCCCCTGCGGGCCCGCGGCGGCCTTGCCCCCGCCCCGGGCGCGCGGGCATCGGCGCAGAGGCGAAGGGGCGCCGGCTGCGACGGCCGCAGCCTGCATGGCGGCCGATCGGGGCAGCCGATGCGCCTTGCCGGGAGGGTGGGCGAGGTGCCGCGCAGGCCGGCGCCCCCTCCGTTCAGGCCGCGCCATGCCCGGCGGCGAAGCGACGGAAGCGCCCGGCCGAGGCCAGCGGGAGCCTCCGCCGCCGCCTGGGCAAGCCCTGGGGGGCGGGGCGCGACGGCCCAGTCCCGCACACCCGCTTCGCCGCCGCCTGCGCCCGAAGCCTCCCCGGGATCGCGGCTTCAGCCCCAGATCAGATAGAGCAGGATCAGCACCGTGGCGGTCGCGGCGATCGCGACCTTGGTGAAGGCGATGAAGGAGTTCCACATCGCCTGGCGCTCCGCCAGGATGTCCTGCGCCTTCACCTCGACGAACTCGATCTCGGTCTTCTGTTCTGCCATGGCCTTCCCTTGAGCCTTGCCCGCGCCGAGGCGCGCTGCCGCATCCGGCTGCCGAGATAGAGCAGAAAACCGCTACCGCAAATCACCCGCGGGGCTGTCGCGGCCAGGCGGGTGCAAGCCAGGCCAGCCAAGGCCAAGCGGCCGAGGCGCTGCAGCGCGCGGCCGCCGCCCCCGCATGCCGCCGCCGCTTCCCTGGCGCGGAGCCATCGCCCCCGCCGCGCTGCCGCCCCGGGGCCCAGCCCGCCCAGGCGGCCCCTGCTGAGGGAACCGCGGGAGGGCTGCCGGCCGGTTGTCCCGTGCGGCTGCCGCCGCCCGCCCCCGGATGGGCCGGCCGCCAAGCCCCGGGCCCGGAAGGGCGATGTGCTCGCCGTGGCAGCCCAGCCTGCGCAACTGCCCAGAGTTGCGGCGCCCGGCGGTGCGGAGGGGCAGCCCTCTGCCCCTGCGAAGGCTTGCCCGGACCCTTCTGCGGCGCAACTCTTCCGCCCAGCCACGCTTCGCCACGGGGGTTTCATGTCCGCCATCCCACGCCGTTCGCTGCTCGCAGCCCCGGGGCTGCTCGCTGCCCTGCCTGCCACCGCCCAGGAATGGACGCCCACCGGCCCGGTGCGGCTGATCAACGGCTTCCCGCCCGGCGGCAGTCCCGACATCCTGGCCCGCGCCATGGCGAGCCACGTCCAGACGCTGCTCGGCCAGCCCATGGTGGTGGAGAACCGCGCGGGTGCCGGCGGCGTCATCGGTGCCCGCGCCGCCGCCCAGGCCGCACCGGATGGGCATACCATCCTGCTTGCCGTCATCTCCCATGTGCTGCAGCCCTACATGAACGAGCAGGCGGGCTTCCGGGTGGAGGATTTCCGCGCGGTCACCTGGCTCGCCACCACGCCGCTTGCGGTGGTGGTGCGCCACGATTTTCCGGCCCGCACCATCCAGGAATGGGATCGGCTGGTGCGCGCCAACCCCGATCGCTACACCGCCGCCACCGCCGGCCAGGGCACGCCGCACCACATGGCGACCGAGCTCTACATGCAGGCGACCGGCGCGCGGCTGCGCATGGTCCCCTATCGCGGCACGGCACCGGCGCTGACCGACATCCTGGCCGGCACGGTCGACATGATGTTCGCCGATCTGGCCGCCGCGCTGGGCCAGATCCGGCAGGGGGCGCTGCGCGCACTCGCCGTTACCACCGCCCGCCCGGTGCCCGCCCTGCCCGATGTGCCGCTGATGAGCGCGACGGTGGTGCCGGGCTATGAGGCCTATTCCTGGGTCAATTGGTGGGTGCCGGCGCGCACGCCCGATCACATCGTGCAGCGCCTCAACCGCGTGGCCGTGCAGGCGCTGAACCAGCCTGACGTGACGGCCCGCGCGGCCGAGGTGGGCTTCCTGGTGGAGGGCACAGGCGTGGCCGAGGCCGAGGCCTTTGTCCGCCGCGAGGCCGAGAAGTGGTCGAGCCTGATCCGCGCCCGCAACCTGCGGGTCGAGACCTGAGCTGAGCGGCACGACCGGCCGCGGCCGGCCCGGCTCGCGGCAGCGGAGGGGCCGGTTTCCGGCAGCCCTCGCGCTCGGCTATGCTGCCCAGCCATGAGCGAGAGCCCGCCTGAGAGCCTTCTGCCCTATGAGCGCTGGACGGAACGCGCGCTGCGCGGCGTGGTGGTCGATGCGCTGGAGCATGTGGCCCGACACGGCCTGCCGGGCGAGCACCACTTCTACCTGAGCTTCCGCACCGACCATCCGGGCGTGGTCATGCCCGGCCATCTCCGTGCGCGCTATCCGCAGGAGATCACGATCGTCCTGCAGCACCGCTTTTGGGACCTGGCGGTCGACCGCAGCGCCGGCAGCTTCTCGGTCAGCCTGAGCTTCGGCGGCGTGCCGGCGCGGCTGACCGTCCCCTTCGCAGCGCTGACCGCCTTCCACGACCCCGCGGTGCGCTTCGGCCTGCGCTTCGAGCCCGAGGACGCCGCCGCGACCGGCCTGGCCGCGGAGGCTGCCACAGCCCCGGCTGCCCCGGCCGAGGAGCAGCAGCCCGCGCCCACCCCCGCCCCGGCTGCGGAGCGCACCGCGGAGACCCCGCAGGTGGTCAGCCTGGAAGCCTTCAGGCGGAAGCGGGATTGACGGCCGGACGGCGTCGGTGGCGCCGGAAGCATCGGCGGGCCGGCGCCCTTCTGCCCAGGAGGTTGCGGGACGGGACAGGTGATGGGCCTGCTCCAGCCGGCGGCGGCGCGCTGCTTGCGCTGCACACCGACCCCGACCGCCTCTCGCCCGATATGGACCTGCCGGGCTGACGCGGCGCGGCGCCTCGGCTAGGGAGGAGCCAAGATATTGACGGGAAGGCCAGCCCCATGCCCCTCGACACCCGCCCTGCCGGTTTCCTCTACCGGCCGATGTTCCCCCTCGGTCCCGACGACACCCCCTACCGCCGCCTGCCGATCGAGGGGGTGAGCACGATCGAAGTCGGCGGCAAGCGGGTGCTGCAGGTCCCGCCCGCGGTGCTGGAGGAGCTCGCGCTCGCCGCCTGCAAGGATGCCTCCCATCTGCTGCGGCCTGGGCATCTCGCCCAGCTGCGGGCCATCCTGGATGATCCGGAGGCGACGCCGAACGACCGCTTCGTGGCGCTCGAGCTGCTCAAGAACGCCAATATCGCGGCCGGCTTCGTCCTGCCGATGTGCCAGGATACCGGCACCGCCATCATCTTCGGCAAGAAGGGCCAGCGCGTCTGGGTCGAGGGCGATGAGGAGGAGGCGCTCTCCTTCGGCGTCCATCGCGCCTATACCGAGACCAACCTGCGCTACTCGATGATGGCCCCCCTCTCCACCTTCGAGGAGGTCAACACCGGCAACAACCTGCCGGTCCAGTTCGACATCATGGCCGCCCCGGGGGAGGATCACGCCGAGGAGTTCCACCTGCTCTTCGTGCTCAAGGGCGGGGGTTCGGCCAACAAGACCTTCCTCTACCAGCAGACGCGGGCGCTGCTGAGCAAGGCGAAGCTGCTCGCCTTCCTCGAGGAGAAGATCAAGACGCTCGGCACCTCCGCCTGCCCGCCCTATCACCTGGCGGTGGTGATCGGCGGCACCAGCGCCGAGGCGACGCTCAAGGCGGTCAAGCTCGCCTCCACCCGCTATCTCGATTCGCTGCCCACGCGCGGGGACCGTTCGGGCCATGCCATCCGGGATCCGGAGCTTGAGGCGGAGATCCACAAGCTGACGCAGAATCTCGGCATTGGCGCGCAGTTCGGCGGCAAATACTTCTGCCATGACGTGCGCGTGATCCGCATGAGCCGCCATGGCGCCTCGCTGCCGATCGGCATTGGCGTCTCCTGTTCGGCGGATCGCCAGATCAAGGCCAAGATCACGGCGGAGGGCGTCTTCCTCGAGGAGCTGGAGCGTGACCCGGCGCGTTTCCTGCCGGATCACGACGAGGAGAGCCTGGGCGGGGAGGTGGTGCACATCGACCTCGACCAGCCGATGGATCAGATCCGCGCCATTCTCTCCCGCTATCCGGTCAAGACGCGGCTGTCCCTGACCGGCACCATGGTCGTGGCCCGGGATATCGCGCATGCGAAGCTGATGGAGCGGCTGGAACGCGGGGAGGGGCTGCCGGACTACATCAAGAACCACCCGGTCTATTACGCGGGGCCTGCCAAGACACCGCAGGGCTACGCCACGGGGAGCTTCGGCCCGACCACCGCCGGCCGGATGGACAGCTATGTCGAGGCCTTCCAGGCCGCCGGCGGCAGCCTGGTGATGCTCGCCAAGGGCAACCGCTCGCGGGCGGTGCGCGAGGCGTGCAAGAAATACGGCGGCTTCTACCTGGGCAGCGTGGGCGGGCCGGCAGCGCGGCTGGCCCAGGATTGCATCAAGCATGTCGAGGTGCTGGAATATCCCGAACTCGGCATGGAAGCGGTGTGGAAGATCCGGGTCGAGAACTTCCCGGCCTTCATCGTCATCGACGACAAGGGCAACGATTTCTACGACGGGCTGGAGTGAGAGATGCCCGCGCCGCACCCCTCTCTCCTGGCCCGCGCAGCGGCTGGCGAGTGGCCGCCGGGCGCCGGGCCGGGCCTGCGCGGCGGACCGGCGCGGCCGCTCCTCGTCTTGCCTGACCGTTCTCCGGCCGGGGCGCGGCGCCGGGCCTCGCCTCACCCGGCGGTCTGCGGCCGCCAGGCGGGGATGGCATGAGCGGGCGGCGCCTCATCTCCTCGGGCTCGCTCTTCGAGGAGCAGATCGGCTATTCCCGCGCCGTGGTCGATGGGGATTACGTCTTCGTCTCCGGCACCACGGGCTACGATTACGCCACCATGACCATCGCCGATGACGTGGTGGCCCAGGCCGAACAGTGCTTCCGCAACATCGCCGCCGCTCTCGCCGAAGCAGGCGCGAGCCTCGATGACGTAGTGCGGGTGCTCACCATCGTCCCGCGGCGGGAGGATTGGGAGGCCTGCTGGCCCGTCTTCCGCCGCTATCTCGGCCGGGCGCGGCCGGCTTCCACCCTGATTCATGCCGGTTTGCAGAACGAGGCGATGCGCATAGAGATCGAAGTCACGGCCCGGCTGCGCCGCGCCGCGGGGGGGTGAACCATGCGCTTCGCCGTCGACCGGCTCGACCACCTCGTGATCAACTGCCGCGACGTCGAGATCACCGCCGCCTGGTATGAGCGGGTGCTGGGCATGGAGCGCGAGATCTTCGGCCGCGACCAGCGCACGGCGCTGCGCTTCGGCGGGCAGAAGATCAATCTGCGCCCGCATGACCATCCGGTCACGGAATGGCCGACCGGGCGCGTGACCGCCCCGGGCAGCCAGGACCTCTGCTTCATCGTGACGGTCAGCGCCGAACAGATCGTGGCCCATCTGCACCGGCTGGGGGTTGCCATCGAAGCCGGCCCGGTGGAGAAGGCCGGCGCTCTCGGCCCGATCGAGAGCGTCTATTGCCGCGACCCCGACGGCAATCTGATCGAGATCAGCACCTACGGCTGAGGCCGGCCCGAGCCGCGCTTCCCGCCCTTGCCCCGAGGATGCTTCCCATGCCCGAACCCCGCGGCCGGATGTTCTTCGCCAATCCTGGCCCCACCAACATCCCCGACTCCGTCCTGCACGCCTGCGCCCATCCCTCCATCGACTTCAACGATGACGCCTTCTTCGCCGTCTATGAGCGCTGCGTGGCCGGGCTGAAGCGGGTGTTGCGCACCGAACACCACATCTTCTTCTACACCGCCTCAGGCCACGGCGCCTGGGAGGCCTCGATGGCCAATCTCTTCAGCCCGGGCGATGCGCTGCTGGTGATCGAGACCGGGCATTTCTCCGACTCCTGGGCGAAGATGGGCCGTGCGCTCGGGCTTGCGATCGAGACCGTGCCGGCCGACTGGCGCGAGGGGGCGCGGATCGCCGACATCGAAGCCGCCCTCGCCGCGGACCGGTCGCACCGGATCAAGGCGGTCTGCGCCGTGCACAACGAGACCGCGACCGGCACCGTCCTGCCCTTGGCCGAGGTGCGCGCGGCGATGGATGCCGCCCGCCATCCCGCCCTGCTGCTGGCCGATACCATCTCCTCCCTCGCCTCCCTCCCCTTCGAGATGGACCGCTGGGGCGTGGATGTGGTGGTGGGCGGCAGCCAGAAGGGGCTGATGCTGCCGACCGGCTTTGCCTTCAACGCGGTCAGCCCCAAGGCGATGGAGGCGCATCGCCGCTCCCGCCTGCCCCGGCACTACTTCGACTGGTCGGAGATGCTGACGCGCCGGCACAAGAGCTTCATCGGCACCATCCCGACCGGGCTCTTCTACGGCCTGCAGGAATCCCTTCGCCTGCTCGAGGAAGAGGGGCTTGAGAATGTCTGGGCGCGCCATAGCCGCCTTGCCCGCGCGGTGCGCGCGGCCATCGCCCACTGGTCGGGCAATGGCCGGGGGCCCGAGCTCTTCTGCCGCAACCCCGAACGCGTCTCGGACAGCGTGAGTGCGATCCTGATGCCGGAGGGGCATGACGCCGACGCCCTGCGCGCGACCTGCCGGCAGCGCTTCCATATCTCGCTCGGCGGTGGCCTCTCCCGCCTCGCCGGCCGGGTGTTCCGGATCGGGCATCTCGGTGATCTCAACGAGCCGATGATCCTTGGCACCCTCGCCGGGGTGGAGATGGCGCTGAAGCTCAACGGCGTGCCCTATCGGCCGGGCGGGGTGGAGGCGGCGATGGAGTGCCTCACCTCTGGCGCGGCGGGCTGATCCGCACTATCGGGCGGGGGGGAAGAAGCGTCCGGGGAAACGCCATGATCCTGCGCCGTTCCATCCTCGCGCTGCCGGCCCTGGCGGCGCCTGCCCTGGCCCAGCCGGCGGGCTGGCCCGACCGGCCGATCGTCTTCGTCTCTCCCTTCCTGCCCGGGGGCAGCACGGACATCATCGCGCGCATCATCGCCGATCGGGTGGCGCCGCGGCTTGGGCCCCAGGCCCGGATCATCGTCGAAAACCGCGCCGGTGCCGGCGGTTCGATCGGCAGTGAATGGGTGCGCCAGCGCCCGCCCGACGGCTATACGTGGCTGCTTGCCAGCGCCTCCTCCCACGGGACCAATCCCGCCGCACTGCCGCACCAGACGCCCTATGACCCGGTCGACGGGTTCACCCACCTCGCCGTGCTGGGAGATGCGCCGCTGGTGGTCGGGGTGCCCGCCAATTCTCGCTTCCGCACCCTGCAGGAGCTGATCGCCTTCGCCCGGGCCCATCCCGGACGGCTCTCCTGGGGCAGTTCCGGTGCCGGCGGCATCGGGCATCTGGCCGGCGAATATCTGCGGGTCGCAGCCGGCGGCTTCCAGGCCGAGTATGTCCCCTATCGCGGCGGCAGCCAGGTGGCCGAGGCGCTGACCAAGGCCGAGATCGATTTCGCGATGGAGGTCTTGGCCTCCGCCGCGCCGACCATGCGCGCCAACCTCACCCGCGCCTTGGCGGTGACCGGCTCCGAACGCCACCCCCTCTTCCCCGATATCCCGACGGTCGCGGAATCGGGGCTGCCCGGCTATGAGATCCGCACCTGGAACACGGTGGCGGCCCCGCGCGGCATGGATCCGGGCCTTGCCCGCCACATCAATGCCGCGCTGAACGAGGTGCTGCGCGAACCCCAGACCGTGCAGCGGCTGGAGATTGCCGGCCTCGACCCCCGGCCGGGCAGCACGGTGGAGTCGACGCGCCAGTTCGTCGCCGACCAGGTTGCCCTCTTCCGCGACATCGTCCAGCGCGCTGGGCTGCGGATCGGTCGGCAATAGCTCTTGCCCGCCGGGCGGGGCGGCGCACATGCTGGTCCGCCATGCTTCTGCTGCTGCTTCCGCTGGCCCTGCTGGCCTTCCTCCCGCCGGCTGCCGCGCAACCGGCGGGGCAACGCCCCCCCGCCGCGCACCAGACCGAACTCGACCGCGCCTTCGCCGCCCTGCGCGACGCGCCGGATGAGGAAGGGGCGCTGCTCGTGGAGCGGCGCATCCTGCAGCTCTTCAGCGCGCGCGCGACACCGGCGGTCGCGCTGCTGCTGGCGCGCGGCCAGCGCAATCTGGCCGCCGGCCAGCCCGAGGATGCGCTTGAGGATTTCGACGCCGCCATCACCCTGGCCCCGAACTTGCCCGAGGCTTGGCTGGGCCGCGCGCTCGCCCATCACGCGGCGGGCCAGCTGGCCGCCGCCCTGGCCGATCTGCAGCATGTGCTGCGGCTGGAACCGCGGCATTGGATCGCGCTCGATCACCTCTCGCGCTGGCAGGCGGAGGCCGGCAACCACCTCGCCGCTCTGCGCAGCTTCGAGGCGGTGCTCGCGATCCATCCCAAGCTGCGCGGCGGGCAGCAACGGCTGCAGGATCTGCGCCGCCGCGCGCTCGGGGAGGACGCCTGACCCGCTGCCCTCGCTACGCGGACGGCGGGGCCTGTCGTACAGGGAGGCGGCAGGCCAGGGCGTGCCGGGCTTGAGCTGCGCCGAGCACGCGGCCGGACGGGCCGCGGGCGGCTCCCGCCGGCCAAGCAGGAGGCATCCCTGGCCGTCCGAGGAGAGGCCTCCGGCAGCGGCGAGTGCCGGCGGCGGCACCGCGGGGCCCGTAGGCCCCGGCAGCGCGTCTTCCCCTTCAGGCGGCGCGCAGGGCGCGCGGCAACTCCTCGATCGAGCGGTCGATCATCGCCGCATCGGCTTCGGCGCTGAAGCTTTCGGCGATCACCGCGCGGGCCGCGGCCGCGGCCACTTCCGCCGCGGCGGCGCGGACTTCCGCCAGGGCGGCCGCTTCGGCAGCGGCGATGCGCTCCATAGCGAGCCGCTCCCGCCGGGCGGCGGTGGCCTCTGCCTCGGCCGCTGCCTGGGCGGCGAGGCGTTCGGTCTCCGCCTTGGCGCGCTCGATCATCCGTTGCGCATCGGCCAGGGCCTGGGCGCGCTCGGCCTCGGCCGCGCGCAGCATGGCCTCCGCCTCCTCCCGCAGGCGGGCGGCTTCGGCCAGCTCTTCGGCGATGCGACGGCTGCGCGCATCGAGCAGCGCGGTGATGCGCAGCCAAGCCAGCCGGCCGAAGGCGGCGACGAAGATGATGAAGCTCGCGGCGACCCAGAATGTGGGATCGGACAGCATCAGGCGCTCCCTCTCGCAGCCAGGGCGCGGTCGACGGCGGCCTGGACCCGGGCGGGATCGGCGCTGCCGGTCAGGCGGGCGACCAGGGCGGTCGCGGTCTCCGTCGCCACATCGCGCAGCGCGCCCATGGCGGCGTTGCGCGCGGCCTCGATCCGCGCCTCCGCGGCGGCGATCTGGGCGGCCAGCCGGGCATTCAGCGCCTCGCTGCGCGCCTGGGCCTCGGCGTCCGCCGCCTCGAGCGCCGCCGCCACAGCCGCCTGCGCTTCAGCCCGCGCCTTCTCGATGGCGGCGCGCATTTCCGCCATCGCGGCATCGGCTGCCGCCTTGGCGGCCTGCGCGGCCTCCAGATCGGCGGCGATGCGGGCGGCGCGGGCTTCCAGCACCTCGCCCACCTTGGGCAGAACCTTGCCCGCGAGCAGGAGGTAGAGGCCGCCGAAGATGATCAGCAGCCACACCACCTGCGCGAGCAGCAGGGGGTTGTCAAAGTCGAGCTGGGGCATGCGCCCGCCCTCCTTTCACTCTCCGGCTCCGGAATGCGGCCGGGTGCGGCCGGCCGCAGGCGCCCTCAGGCGAAGAGGATGAGGAAGGCGATCAGCAGGGCGAAGAGCGCCACCGCCTCGGTCAGGGCGAAACCCAGGATGCCGATCGGGAAGACCGCATCGCGGGCCGCCGGGTTGCGCGCCACGCTGTTGATCAGCGAGGAGAAGATGTTGCCGATCCCGAGACCGACACCGAACAGCGCGATCACGGCGAGGCCGGCGCCGAGCGCCTTGGCGGCTGCAACTTCCATCTGTGGCTTCCTTCCTTCCTAGGAGCTGTGGGGGGGATCCGCGCGCCGCTCAGTGCAGGTGCACCGCGTCGTGCAGATAGATGCAGGTGAGGATGGCGAACACATAGGCCTGCAGGAACGCCACCAGCACCTCAAACCCGACCAGCGCCACGTTGAGCGCCAGCGGCATGACCGACAGGAACGGCCCGACCGCCCCGAGGCCCGCCAGCATGACAACGAAAGTGGCGAAGACCTTCAGCATCACGTGGCCGGCCACCATGTTGGCGAAGAGGCGGATCGAGAGGCTGACCGGCCGCGACAGGTAAGAGACGATCTCGACCGGGACGATGATCGGGGCAAGCCAGACCGGCGCGCCTTCCGGGAAGAAGTAGCCGAAGAACTTGCGCCCGTGGATCATCAGCGCAACGACCGTGATCAGCACGAAGACGATCGCCGCCAGGGCGAAGGTGACGGCGATATGGCTCGTGAAGGTGAAGGCGTAGGGCAGAAGCCCCAGCATGTTGCCGACCAGGATGAACATGAACAGGGTGAAGACGAAGGGGAAGAAGCGCTTGCCTTCCTCTCCCACCTGGTCGGTCACCATCCGGTAGATGAACTCGTAGCTCGCTTCGGCCAGGGATTGCAGCCGCCCGGGCACCACCGCGCGCGGCCGCATCCCCCAAGTCATGAGCGCGAGAATGATCGCCGCCGCGATCAACATATGCAGGTTGGATTGGGTGAAGTTCACCGCCGCGCCGAGGACACCCAGCGCGGGCGTCAGCTCGAACTGGCTCAACGCGTCGATCGTCTTGCCTTCCGCCGCCACCTGCAACCCCTGTCTGCCGCTCAGCCCCGATCACGCTTCCGCGGGTTGAACAGCCGATAGACGTTCAACACCCCGGCGGCGCTGCCCACCAGGAACATCACCAGGAAGAGCCACGGCCAGGTGCCCAGCCAACGGTCAAGCAGCAGGCCGAGACCCACGCCGACCATGAGGGCCGAGACCACCTCCACCCCGGCGCGGAACCCCACGCCCCATGGGCCGGCCGGCAGCTGGCCCCGCCCCTGTTCCCTCTCCAACCCATGGCGGAGACGGGCGTCCCGGAGGCGGCGGTCGAAGCCGTCCTGCTGACCCATGCCATGACCCCCCTGCGGATGCCCGCTGAAGGCATGGGGCGGATACGGGCAGACCCCCAGGGTGTCAACCCGTTCATGCGGCCGCCGCCGCGCGGGCCAGCGCCAGCACCGCCTCGGCCGGCATCGGCCGCGCCAGGAGAAAGCCCTGCACCATGTCGCAGCCGAGCGCATGCAGCTGGCGGAGCTGCTCCTCGGTCTCCACCCCCTCGGCCACCACCTGAGCGCCCAGGCTGTGGGCCAGGCGCACCACCGTCTCGACGATGCGCGGTGCCGCCCCGCCCCGCTCGATCGCCGCCACGAAGCTGCGGTCCACCTTGATCACGTCGACCGGCAGGTCCTGCAGATAAGCGAGCGAGGAGAAGCCCGTGCCGAAATCGTCCAGGGCGATGGACACGCCGAGGGAGCCGAGGCTTGCGAACATCTTCCGCGCGGCGGCGGAATCGCCGATGAAGGTGCTCTCGGTCACCTCGATCTCGAGCAGCTCGGCCGGCAGGTCGGCCTCCTCCAGCGCCTCGCGCACCAGGGCGAGCACGTGGCCCTCCGCCACCAGCTCGGCCGAGAGATTGACCGCCACCGGCAGCTCTAGCCCCGCGGCGCGCCATTCCGCCGCCTGGCGGGCGGCCGCGCGCAGCACGAAGCGCGCCAGCGGCAGCGCGAGCCCGGCCTCCTCGGCCAGGGGGACGAACAGCGCGGGCGAGAGCGGGCCATGGCGCGGATGGGTCCAGCGCAGCAGCGCCTCCACCCCCGCAAGGCGGCGGCCGGGCAGGCGGAATTTGGGCTGAAAGACGATGTGCAGCCCGCCTTCGGCCAGAGCCTGCACCAGGTCAACCTGCAGGGCGCGGCGAGCGGCGGCCTCATCCTCCATCTCGGGGCGGAAGAGGGCGAAACGCCCGCGCCCGGCCCGGCGCGCCTCGCGCAGGGCGAGCTCGGCCCGAGCGAACAGCGCCTCCGGCGGATCGCCGGGTTGATGCACCGCCACCGCCCCCAGGCTGGCCGTGCAGCGGACCGAGACGCCGTTGACCTGGTAGGGCTGCGCCAGCACCGCCACCACCCGCTGTGCGAGGGCCGCCGCATCGGCCGGATCGCCGATGCGCTGGAGCACCGCGAACTCGTCCCCGCCCAGCCGCGCGGCCAAATCCCCCGCCCGGATGATCCCGCGCAGCCGGGCCGCCGCCGCGAGCAGCACCGTATCCCCCGCCGCCTGCCCATGGCTGTCGTTGACCCGGCGGAACTGGTCGAGGTCGATGACGTGCAGCGCGAAGGGACGGCTGGCCGCCTGTTCGGCCGCGGCCGCCAGCGCGCGGGCGAACTGGGCGCGGTTGACAAGGCCGGTCAGGCCGTCGTGCTCGATGAGATGCTGGGCACGGCGTTCCGCCTCCCGCCGTTCGGTCACATCAAGGCCGATGCGCAGCAGCCTCACCGGCAGCCCTGCCTCCGCCGCGACCGGGGCGGTGGTCACCACCAGCACCCGGCGCGAGCCATCGGCATGGACGAACTCCCTCTCCCGCGCGGCGATCGGCTGCCCCTGCGCCAGCACCGCCTGGAGATCGGCCTCCAACGCCGGCGAGAGGCCGGCCTCGGTCGGGCGGCGGCCGACCAGCTCCTGCTCCGGCCTGCCGGTGTATTCGACCACCGCCCGGTTGACGAAGACGCAGCGCAAATCCGGCCCATAGGCCGAGATCAGCGCCGGGGTGTGATCGATCACGGTGCGCAGCAGCAGGCTCGCGGCACGGCTGTGGGCCGAGGCTTCCTCGGCCCGGCGCTGCGCGGCCTGCGCCTGCAGCGAACGCCGCCAGAGCAGCGCCACCAGCACCGCATTGGCGAGGACCAGCAACAGGAACCCGGCGGCAAACGCGGCGACATGCCGCGCCACCTCGAGCTGGCGGGCGCGCTCGCGGTCCTGGCGGATGGCATGGAGCAGCCGACCCGCCTCGACCAGCGGCTCCTCGAGCCTGCTGAGCCGCGCGAGCAGCTCCGGCAGCCGGCCGGGCGCCGGTGGCAGCGCCTCCTCGATGAGGCGCAGAACGCCGAGCATCTCGGGCAGACGGTCCAGCAGGGCCGAGAGGCCGGGTGAATCCTCCCAGCTCTCGAGGATCTCGAGCTGCTGGATCCGCCCCCATAGCAGATCGAGCCGCAAGGGCAGCTCGGCCAAGGCTGAGGGATCGCCAGCGGCACTGCGCGCCAGAGTGGCGGAAAATCGCTGCAGCTCGATCTGCGCCTGCGTGACCTGCCAGAAGCTCCAGCGATGGCGCTCGGCCTCGGCGCGGTGGCTCCGCACCAGCCCCTCGAGCCCAAGGCCAAGCCCGGCCGCCACCAGGACGCAGAGCAGACTCAGTCCCAGTAGCAGCGCCCGACGGGCACGCGAGAGGTCGGCCAAGAGACGGGCGATCGCTCTCACGCCGCCTCGATCAGCCGGAGTTGCCAGACGGCGCGGCGATGAAAGAGCGGGAGGTCGAGCCCGGGCCGGGCCGACCACGGATAGAGCAGCCAGAAAGGACCGCGATCGCGCACCGTCAGCAGCACACCGTTGCGCCGCCAGGCAAGGAACAGGCCGTGG
>JANWYF010000016.1 GCA_025057055.1 Rhodovarius sp.
GATCAGGGCGAGGCAGCCTTCGAGATTGACCCGGATGCCGAGGTCGAAGTCGGCCTCCGCCGCCGCGCTGACCACCGCGGCGAGGTGGAAGATCACCTCCGTCTCGGGCGGGATGGCACGCGCCAGGGCGGCCGCATCGCAGAGATCCCCGGCCAGGGACTCGACCGGAAAGGGCGCGGCGGGGACCGGCGGGGCTTTCAGGTCGAACAGCCGAAGCCCGGAGACCGGCAATGTGCCGATTGCGGCCTCCGCCGCCAGCCGTGCTGCCAGTTTGCGGCCAAGGAACCCGCCCGCGCCGAGGATGGTGATGAACATGGCTGCCTCCCTCCCCGCGCCCTTTGCCGCCGCTGCCGAGGCCGCGCAACATGGCGGCATGATCGGCCCGCACTCCTATCGCCTCTTCGTCAATCCGCGCTGGGGCACCCCAGGCGTGGTGGTGCTGCCCGAAGGCGGATTCCGGCGCGCACAGGAGGAGATCACCTCCTGGCCCGGCTATGCCCCGACCCCGCTGCGCGAACTGCCGCCGCAGGGCTTCGCGCGACTCGCCTACAAGGATGAGGCCGAGCGCTTCGGGCTCGGTTCCTTCAAGGCGCTGGGCGGGGCCTATGCGGTGCTGCGCGTGGTGCTGGCCGAACTCGCCCGCCGCGGCATCCGCACCACGGCCGCATCGCTGCTCGCCCATCCCCGCCCGCTCGACATCACCCTCACCTGCGCCACCGACGGAAATCACGGCCGCAGCGTGGCCTGGGGCGCGCAGCGGCTGGGCGCGCGCTGCGTCATCTTCGTCCATGAGGGGGTGAGCCAAGGCCGGCGCGAGGCGATTGCGGCCTATGGCGCCGAGGTGCGGGAGGTGCCCGGCAACTACGACGATGCGGTGCGCGAGGCCGCCCGCCAGGCCGAGGCCCATGGCTGGCATGTGGTGAGCGACACCAGCTACCCCGGCTATACCGAAATCCCGCGGGAGGTCATGCAGGGCTATCGCCTGATGGCGGAGGAGGCGCTCGACCAGCTGGGCGAGCCGCCGACCCATGTCTTCATCCAGGGCGGGGTGGGCGGCGTGGCGGCGGCGGTCTCGGTCCAGCTGCGCGCCCGCCGCGTTCCGGCCAAGCTCGTGGTGGTGGAACCCGAGGCGGCCGCCTGCCTGCTGGCCAGCGCCGAGGCGGGCAAGCCGACCAGCATCCCGGGGGAACTGCCCACGCTGATGGCCGGCCTCGCCTGCGGGGAACCCAGCCTGCTCGCCTGGCAGGAGCTGGAGCGCGCCGCCCATGCCTTCATGGCGGTGCCGGATGCGGCGGCAGTCGAGGCGATGCGCGCGCTCAGGGCGCTCGGCATCGTGGCCGGGGAATCGGCGGTCGCTGGGCTGGTCGGCGCCCTGCTCGCTGGCC
Organism: Rhodovarius sp.; assembly: GCA_025057055.1. Classification (GTDB taxonomy): domain Bacteria; phylum Pseudomonadota; class Alphaproteobacteria; order Acetobacterales; family Acetobacteraceae; genus Rhodovarius. The sequence continues at coordinate 1,386 of JANWYF010000016.1, forward strand.
GAGACGGCGCGCTGGGGCTGGGGCCGGAGTCGCGCGTCCTGGTCTTCGGGACGGAGGGCGCGACCGACCCGGTCTTGTATGAGCAGCTTACCGCGGCGTAACCTCCTTCACCGAGCCGTCATCGATCTGGCATAGAGCGGCAATGCTGCGCGCGTATCCGCCCGCGGCCAATCACATCTGGGGAGAGTTCCGATGAAGCGCCGCACCCTGGGCCTGACCGCCGCCGCCCTTGCTTCCGCCCCGCTCGCCGCCCCCGCCCTGGCGCAGGGCGGGCCGGTGGAGATCTCCTTCTGGCATGGGCTGGCGCAGCCGCTGGGCGGGATCCTCGAAGGGATCGCCAACCAGTTCAACGAAAGTCAGCGCCGCTACCGCATCGTCTCGAGCTTCCGCGGCTCCTACCCCGAGACGATGGTGGCCGCGATCGCCGCCTTCCGCGCCGGGACCGCGCCGCACATCGTGCAGATGTTCGAGGTCGGCACCGGCACCATGATGGCGGCGGGCCGCGCGATCAAGCCGGTGCATGAGCTGCTGGCCGAGACCGGGATCTCGATCAACTTCGACGACTATCTGCCCGCCGTGCGCGGCTACTACAGCCTGGCCGATGGGCGGATGATGGCGATGCCCTTCAACTCCTCCACCGCCATCATGTTCTACAACAAGGAGGCCTTCCGCCGCGCCGGCCTCGATCCCGAACAGCCGCCGGCGACCTGGGCCGCGCTGCGCGCCGCCGCCCAGCGCCTGCGGGCGGCCGGCATCGAGGTGCCGATGACCACCGCCTGGCCGACCTGGACCCAGGTCGAGCAGTTCAGCGCGATCCACAACCAGCCGATCGCCACGCTCGACAACGGCTTCGGGGGGCTCGGGGCGGAGCTCAGGGTCAACAACCCGGTGCAGGTGCGCCACCTCAACACGCTGATCGAGATGAGCCGGGAGGGCACCTTCCGCTGGGGCGGGCGCGACGGGGCGGGCGATGCCATCTTCGCCTCGGGCCAAGCGGCGATCATCCATGCCTCCTCCGGCGCGCGGGCGCGCTTCGTGCGCGAGGTGCCGGGCGGGGTCAGCAACATCGGCTTCGCCATGCTGCCCTACTACGAGGATGTGCCGGGTGCCCCGTTCAACTCGATCATCGGCGGGGCTGCCTTCTGGGCGATGAACCGCGGGCCCAACGCCACCCGCTCGGCCGAGGAATTCCGCGGCATCGCGGAGTTCTTCGCCTTCATCGCGCAGCCGCGCATCGTCGCCTTCTGGCATACCGAGACGGGCTTCCTGCCGCTGACGCGCACCGCCTTCGAGCAGGTGCGCGCGAGCGGCTTCTACGACCAGAACCCGGGTGCCGATATCCCGATCCGCCAGCTGCTGCGCGGCGGCGGGCAGATGACGGGCAATACCCGCGGCATCCGCCTGGGCGGCTTCGTCGAGATCCGCGTCATCATGCAGGAGGAGATGGAGCGCGCGCTGCAGGGCCAGCAGACGGCCCAACAGGCGATGGACAACAGCGTGGCGCGCGGCAACGTGGTGCTGCGCAACTTCGAGCGCGCCAACCGCGCGTGAGGGGCAGCACCCTGACGCCGAAGCGGCCGGCCCGCCCCCATCCCGCGCGCCGGCCGCTCTCCCCATCCGGTCGGGGCCCTGCGGCCCCGGCATCGGGTGCCCGGGCTGTGGCGGGGTGGCCCATGCGGGGAGCGGCAGCCTAGATGTCGGCCCCCGCTCCCGCCTCTTTCCTCTTCCGCGGGCGGCTGCTGCCGCTCGCCCTGCTCGCGCCGCAGCTCGCGGTCACCCTGATCTTCTTCTACTGGCCGGCAGTGCAGGCCCTCTACCAGTCCTTCCTGCGCGAGGATGCCTTCGGCCTCTCTCGCCATTTCGTGGGCCTTGAGAACTTCGCCGATGTGCTGACCGACCCGACCTGGCTGCAGGCGCTCTGGCGGACCATCCTCTTCTCGACCGCGGTGGCAGGCCTGGCGCTGACGGTCGCGCTCTTCCTTGCGGTGCAGGCGGACAAGCACATCCGGGGTGCGGCCACCTACAAGACGCTGCTGATCTGGCCCTATGCGGTGGCGCCTGCAGTGGCCGCCGTGCTGTGGCTGTTCATGTTCCACCCCCATATCGGCCTCTTCGGCCGGATGCTGAACGGGCTCGGCATCGCCTGGGATTACAAGCTGAGGGGGGATCAGGCGATGCTGCTCGTCATCATCGCCAGCGCCTGGAAGCAGGTCAGCTACAATTTCATCTTCTTCCTGGCCGGCCTCCAGTCGATCCCGCGCAGCGTGTTGGAGGCGGCGGCGATCGACGGCGCCCGGCCGATGCGCCGCTTCTGGACCGTGGTCTTCCCGCTGCTCTCCCCCACCGCCTTCTTCCTGCTCGTGGTCAACCTGACCTACGCCTTCTTCGACACCTTCGGCGTGATCCACGCCATCACCCAGGGCGGCCCGGGCAAGGCGACCGAGACGCTGATCTACCGCGCCTATACGGATGGTGTGATGAACCTCAACCTCGGCACCAGCGCGGCGCAGAGCGTCATTCTGATGGTGATGGTGATCGTGCTGACGATGGCGCAGTTCCGCTTCATCGAGCGCAAGGTGCACTATTGATGATGCTCGAACGGCGCTCTCCCTGGCCGCATCTCTGGCTCGGCCTCGGCGTCCTGGTCTTCGCCTTCCCGATCTACATCACGCTGGTCGGCAGCACCCATGACGTGGCGACCATCGGCCGGGGCGATGTGCCGCTGCTGCCGGGGCCGCACCTGGCCGAGAACTACGCCGCCGCCTGGCGCGGAGGTGTCGGGCGTTTCGCCCAGACGCCGGCGGCGCTGATGCTCGCCAACTCCCTGCTGATGGCGCTCTTGATCGCCGCCGGCAAGATCGCGATCTCCCTCGTCTCCGCCTTCGCGGTGGTCTTCTTCCGCTTCCCCCTGCGCATGGTCGCCTTCTGGCTGATCTTCGTCACCCTCATGCTGCCGGTGGAGGTCCGCATCATCCCGACCTTTCAGGTGATGGTGCGGCTCGAACTGATCAACACCATGGCCGGCCTGGTCGTGCCCCTGATCGCCTCGGCCACCGCGACGCTGCTGTTCCGCCAGTTCTTCCTCACCATCCCGCCGGAATATGTGGAGGCGGCGAAGATCGACGGCGCCGGCCCCCTGCGCTTCTTCAAGGACGTGGTGCTGCCGCTGTCGGTGACCAACATCGCAGCCCTCTTCGTCATCCTCTTCATCTACGGCTGGAACCAGTATCTCTGGCCGCTGCTGATCGTGAACGACCGCAGCCTGGAGACGATCGTCGTCGGCCTGACCAAGATGATCGGCACCGGCGATGCGCAGAACGAATGGAACGTGATCATGGCCACCGCCGTGCTGGCGCTGCTGCCGCCCGTCGCGGTCGTGGTCCTGATGCAGCGCTGGTTCGTCAAGGGCCTCACCGAGACCGAGAAATAGGATGGCCACCCTTTCCATCGAAGGCGTCACCAAGCGCTTCGGCGCCACGCAGGTGCTGCACGGCATCGACCTTGCCGTGGCCGATGGCGAGATGATCGTGATCGTCGGCGCCTCGGGCTGCGGCAAATCCACCCTGCTGCGCATCGTGGCCGGGCTCGAGGCGGCGACCAGCGGCCGGGTGCTGATCGGCGGGCGGGACGTCACCGCGCTCGAGCCGGCAGCGCGCGATGTGGCCATGGTGTTCCAGAACTACGCGCTCTATCCGCACATGAGCGTCTTCGACAACATGGCCTACGGCCTTAGGATCCGCGGCCTGCCGCGGGAGGAGATCGCGCGCCGCGTGCGCGAGGTGGCGGAGATGCTCGAGATCGGCCAGCTGCTGTCGCGCAAGCCGCGGCAGCTGTCGGGCGGGCAGCGCCAGCGGGTGGCGATGGGGCGCGCCATCGTGCGCAACCCGAAGCTCTTCCTCTTCGACGAGCCGCTCTCCAACCTCGATGCCAAGCTGCGCGTGACCATGCGGGCCGAGATCAAGCGCCTGCAGCGCCAGCTCGGCGTGACCAGCCTCTTCGTCACCCACGACCAGGTGGAGGCGATGACGCTGGGCGATCGGCTGGTGGTGATGCATGAGGGGCGGGCGGTGCAGGTGGCCACCCCGATGGAGGTGTGGTCCCGCCCGGCCGATGTCTATGTCGCAGGTTTCATCGGCAGCCCCTCCATGAACTTCCTGCCGGCGCAGGCGGCGGGCGGCGGGCGGGCGGTGCATCTGCCGGCCCATGGCCTGACCCTGCCCCTGCCCGAGGATGTCCGGCTGCCGCTGCCCGACGGGCAGGCGGTGACGCTCGGCATCCGCCCGGAACATCTGCGGCCCGGCGAAGGAGGGCTCGCCCTGCGGGTGGAACTGATCGAACCGCTGGGCGGAGAGGCGGTGGTGCACGGCCGGCTCGCCGACGGTGCGGGGCTGGTGGTGCGGCTGCGCAGCGATGCCCTGCCGGGGGATGGCCTGCTCAGGGTGGTGCTGCCGCCGGAGGCGCTGCACCTCTTCGACGCGGCGACCGGCCGGCGCCTGGCCGCTTGACCCGGGCGGCCTGCAGCCCAAACTCCTAGAGAACTGACAATCCCGGGGGAGATCAGTCCATGAAGCGCCGATCCCTGCTGGCCGCCGCCGGCCTTGCCCCGTTCGCCGCCGCCGCACCGCTCGGCGCCCAGCCCGCTTGGCCCACGCAGCCGGTGCGGATGGTGGTGCCCTTCGCCGCCGGCGGGCCGACCGATGTGCCCGCCCGCCTCCTGGCCGAGGAGATGTCGCGCCAGCTGCCGCATCGCATCGTGGTCGAGAACCGCACCGGCAGCGGCGTGGTCATCGGCACCGACGCCGTCGCCAAGGCGCCCAAGGATGGCCACACCATCCTCTACACCACGGTCGGCCACGCCGTGACCCGGGCGATGTTCGACCGCCTGCCCTTCGATCCGGTGGCGGATTTCACCCCGGTCGCGCTGGTCGGGCAGGTGCCGATGATCATGCTGGTCAACCGCGACTTTCCGGCCCGCACCCTGCAAGAGTTCATCGCCCTGGTCCGCGCCAATCCCGGCCGCTTCGATTACGCGAGCAGCGGCAATGGCGGGGCGGTGCACCTGGCCACCGAACTCTTCCTGCACATGGCCGGCGGGCCCTCGGGCCCGCTGCGCATGAACCATGTCGCCTTCCGCGGCTCCTCGGCCGCGCTGCCCGAGATCATCGCCGGGCGCATCCCGGTCATCATCGACGTCGCGGCCAGCGCCCTGCCCTATGCGCAGTCCGGCCAGCTGCGCGCCCTTGCCATCTCGACCCGGCAGCGTTCCTCCCTCGCGCCCGACATCCCGACCTTCATCGAAGGCGGGGTGCCGGACTACGAGGCCTATACTTGGCACATGGTCCTCACCCCGTCCGGGGTGCCGATGCCGGTGGTGCAGGCGATCAATGCCGCGGTCAACCGCGCCCTCGCCCAGCCCCATGTGGCCACGCGGCTGCGCGAACTCGCGATGGAGGTGGTGCAGAACTCCACGCCCGAGAGCACGGCGGCCTTCCTCGCCAGCGAGATGGCGAAGTGGGAGCCGATCATCCGCGCCGCCGGCATCAGGGCAAGCTGAGCGCGCCCCCCTCCCAGCGGGCCAGAACCGGACGGGCCCGCTGGTTCTGCTGGCGCTGATCGAAGCGCAGCCCCCAGCCATTGGGCAAAGCCCCGACGGGCAGGTCGAGCTGCGCCAGCGCCTCGCGCGGGTCGGGTGCCAGCAGCGCCGCCAGGGCGGCCCAGCCCAGGCTGAAGGCGGCGAAGGAATGGGCCGACCGCGGCGCGGCGCCGAAGCGGCGGCGATAGGCCTCCTGGAACGGATGCCCGGCCGGTACCGGGGGCGCCTCCACCACCCAGGTGCCGTCATGGCCATCGCCGGCCGCGCGCGCCGTATCGGCCACGCCATGCCCGCCTGAGAGGCCGACGAGCAGCGGCGGGCGCCAGCCCGCTTCGCGGAAGGCGCGGAACAGCGCGGCGATGTCCTGCTCGGCCCCAGCATGAACCACGGTATCGGCCGCCACCGCACGCAGCCGCTGCACCGCCCCGGGCATCTCGGCCGCGGGGGCGGAAAAGCGCAAAACTGGCGGCATGCCGGCGGCCGCAAGCCGCGCCTCCGCCGCCTGGGCCAGGCTTTCGGCCGAGAGGGAGCCGTCCGAGAGGATCGCAAACCGCCGCAGCGCGGCGGGCAGGCCGCTCACCTGCGCGATCGGGCCGGAGAGGCCCTCGAGCAGCACCTCGGCGAAGGCGGATGCCCCCGGGCCCAGCCGCCAGACCTGGCGCAGACCGCGCTCGATGATCGCCTCCTCCGTCGCGTTGAGTTCGAGAAAGAGGATGCCGAGGGCATCGGCGGCCTGGCTGGCCGCCAGCGCGACGGAGGAGGCAACCGAGCCGAACACCGCGGCCGGCCTCTCCCCAGCCAGGCCCGCCACCCGCCGGAGCTCGGCCACCGCTGCAGCCGGCTCGGCGGCATCGGCGCGCAGCAGCCGCAACCGGCCCGCCGCCGGGCTCTCCGCCACCGCAAGCTCCAGGCCGCGCCAGGTCTCATCCCCCACCACCGCAGCCGGGCCGCGTTCCGGCAGCAGCGCCAGGAGCCTCAGCTCTCCCGCGCCCTGGGCCAGGGCGGGAGCGGCCAGCAGCGAGGGCAAGAGGCGACGAGTGGTGCGCAGCATCCGGGCGGGCGGAGCATCCGCCAGCCTCGGCCGCCGGGCAAGCGCTGCCGCACCATGCCACCCAAGGCGCGCAGCCACGCTTGACCGGGCGGCGGGCACGGGGCCAAACCCTGGCCGAGACGAGAGGCGATGCTCCATGGCCCTGCCTGCTGACATGCTCTTCATCGACCACGGCAAGGGCGGCGGGCCCGAGGTGCTGGTGCCGACCCGCGGTCCGTTGCCCATCCCCCGCCCGGATGAGGTGCTGATCCGCGTCATGGCCGCCGGGGTCAACCGCCCGGACGTGATCCAGCGCGAGGGGCGCTACCCTCCGCCACCGGGCGCAAGCCCGATCCTAGGCCTCGAATGCGCCGGGGAGGTGGTGGAGGCCGGCCCCGATGCCGCCCCCTGGAAGAAGGGCGATCTGGTCTGCGCGCTGACCAATGGGGGGGCCTATGCCGAGTATGTGGCGGTGCCGGCCACCCAATGCCTGCGCTGGCCGCGCGGCTATGATGCGGTGCGCGCCGCCGCCCTGCCCGAGACCTTCTTCACCGTCTGGGCCAATCTCTTCGGCCTCGGCCGGCTCAAGGAGGGCGACTGGGCGCTGGTGCACGGCGGCAGCTCGGGCATCGGCACCACCGCCATCATGCTGGGCCATGCCTTCGGCGCGCAGATCATCGCCACCGCCGGCAGCGCCGAGAAGTGCGCCGCCTGCCGCAGGCTGGGCGCGGTGGAGGCCATCAACTACCGCGAACAGGACTTCGCCGAGGAGGTCAAGCGCATCACCGGCGGGCGCGGCGTGGATGTGGTGCTCGACATGGTCGGGGCACCCTACCTCGCGCGCAATCTGCGCGTGCTCGCTCCAGGCGGGCGGCTCGTCTTCATCGCCTTCCTGGGCGGGGAGAAGGCGCAGGAGGTCGATCTGCGTCCCATCATGCTCAAGCGCCTGACCGTCACCGGCAGCACCATGCGACCGCGCAGCACGGCGGAGAAGGCAGCGATCGCTGCCCAGCTGCTCGAGAAGGTCTGGCCGCTGCTCGATGCCGGGCGCTGTGCCCCGGTGATCCACGCCGTCCTGCCGCTCGAGCGCGCGGCCGAGGCGCATCGGCTGATGGAATCGAGCGCGCATATCGGCAAGATCGTGCTGCGCGTGGGCCAGGGCGCGTGACCGTCCCGGCCCACCGCGCCCGGGCCACAGCGTGACCGGCGGGCCAAGCCGCGAGGGCGAGGGCCTGCGCCTGCTGCTGCTGGCGGTGCTGCTCTTCGGCAGCGTCTGGCCGCTGTCGATGCATGCGCTCAACGATGCGACGCCGGTGTGGTTCGCCACCGCCCGCGCGGGACTGGCCGCTCTGGCCCTGATTCTCCTGCTGCTGCCGCTCGGCCGGCTGCGCCTGCCCGGGCGGGGGGATCTCGGCGCGGTCGTGATGGTTGGGACCTTTCAGCTCGCGGGCTTCTTCCTGCTTGCGCATCTCGCCCTGCCGCTGGTCGGTGCCGCGCGCACCGCCATCCTCTCCAACGTGACGCTGATCTGGCTCGTGCCGCTGTCGATGCTGGTGCTGGGAGAGAAAGTCTCGCCCCGGCGCTGGGCAGCCGCCGGGGTTGCTCTGGCCGGGGTGCTCATCATGACCGGACCCTGGGCCTTCGACTGGGCGGCGCCGGGCGTGCTGGTCGGCCATGCGCTGCTGCTCGGCTCGGCGCTGTCCTGGAGCATCGCCATCATCGCCCTGCGCCGCTTCCCGCCACGCGCGCCGATGGTCGAGCTGCTGCCCTGGTCCTTTCTGCTCGCGGCGCTGCTGCTGGCCCTGGCTGCCATCTGGCGCGAACCCGCAGGCGGCATCGGCGCCGGATCCTGGCTGCATGCCGCCTTCATCGGGCTTGTGGCAGCCCCGATCGGCACCTGGGCCGTGGTCGAGAGCGGCCGGCGCCTGCCTGCAGTGACCGCGAGCGTGGGCTTCCTGCTGGTGCCGGTGCTGGGCCTTGCGCTCGCGCATCTCTGGCTGCAGGAGCCCCTGGGCTGGGACTTGGTGGCAGGTGGCCTGCTGATCGTGGCGAGTGTGGTGATGGCGGCACGCGCATGATCTTGAACGTGACAGAAAGCGGTGCTGGCCGGCCGGTCGTGCTGCTGCATGGCCTGATGGGGGCGGCGCAGAACTGGGGCGGTCTGATGCGGCGGCTCGGCCGAGAATGGCGCGTGCTCGCGCTCGATGCCCGCAACCATGGCACTTCGCCCCATGCCCCGGGCATGGATTACGCATCGATGGCAGCCGATGTGGCCGAGACCCTGGCCGCTGCGGGCGTCGCGCAGGCGGCGGTGATCGGCCATTCGATGGGCGGCAAGACCGCGATGATGCTGGCCCTGACGCGCCCCGGCCTGGTCGAGCGGCTGGTGGTGGCCGACATCGCACCGGTGGCCTATCGCGCTCCCTCGCGCGCCTATGTCGAGGCCATGCAGCGGCTCGACCTGCGCCCGGGACTGACGCGCCGCGCCGCCATGGCCGCCCTCGAGGAGGCAGTGCCGGAAGAGGGGGTGCGCGCTTTCCTGGTGCAGAACCTGATCTTTCCAACCGATGGCGGGGCGCCGCGCTGGCGCATCGGCCTCGACCACATCGCCGCCGGCATGGCGGAGATCGAAGCCTTCAACCCCCCGCCGGGGGCGGTCTATGCCGGGCCGACGCTCGTGATCCGCGGCAGCCGCAGCGCCTATATCCAGCCCGAGCATGAGGAGGTCATCCGCCGCCTCTTCCCCGCTGCGCGCCTAGCCACCCTGCCGACCGGGCACTGGGTGCACAGCGAAGACCCTCAGGGCTTTCTCGCTCTCATCGAGCCTTTCCTGGCCGAGGCGGTGGGCGGGGTGGTGGTGTAGTCTTCCCGTCCGCGCCGGCATCTCCGGCCGGGCTCTCCCGCGCCGCGCCCCCTCCCCGACCGCCGGCTGGCGCGCGATGCCTCGCCGCAGCCCCCCTCCCTCGGGCTCGCCAAGGCGGCGGCACGGCGTGGCGCGGCATCGCGCAAGGCGCTAGATGGCGGCCATGACGGAACACCTCCCGCCCGATCCGCGCCTGCTGGAGATCCTGGTCTGCCCTGTGACCAAGGGCCCGCTCGAGTATGACCCCGTCCGCAACGAGCTGATCAGCCGCGAGGCCGGCCTCGCCTATCCGATCCGCGACGGTATTCCGGTGATGCTGCCCTCGGAGGCGCGCAAGCTCTCGCCATGACCGCTGCGCCGGTCGAACTGCGCTACCGGCGGGAGGTGCGGGTGCTCGAGGTCACCTGGCCCGATGGCACGCGGCACAGCCTGCCAGCCGAGTATCTCAGGGTGGAAAGCCCGAGCGCCGAGGTGCAGGGCCACGGTCCGGGACAGAAGGTGATCGTGGCCGGGCGGCGTCATGTCGGCATCATCCGCCTGGAACCGGTCGGGCATTATGCGGTGCGGATCGTCTTCGACGATCTGCACGATACCGGGATCTACCCCTGGGACTACCTGCGCCGCCTGGGCGAGGAGCAGGCGGAACGCTGGGCCGCCTACGAACAGGCCCTGGCCGTCCGCGGGCTGAGCCGCGACCCGCCGGCCCGGCGCTGACGCCGCCAGCCCCGGCCGCACGGGCCGGACCGGCCCATGGACCGGCCCCGATGGCTCCGCCTATCATCGTTCACAAAAGGGAGAGCCGGCTTGGTCTTCGCGGGGGATGCAGAGGGCGGAGCGCAGCCCGGCACGGTGCTCTGCATCGGTGCCGGACCGGCCGGGCTGACCGCTGCCTATGTCCTCTCGCGCGAGCGGCGCCCGGTGCTGGTGCTGGAGGCAGACCCGCGCCATGTCGGCGGCATCTCCCGCACCGAGACCTATCGCGGCTTCGCCTTCGACATCGGCGGGCACCGCTTCTTCTCCAAGTCGGAGGAGATCGAGGCGCTGTGGGATGAGATGCTGGGCGAGCCCTTCCTGGTCCGCCCGCGCAAGTCGCGCATCTTCTATCGCGGCAAGCTGTTCGACTATCCGCTGCGGGCCGGCGATGCGCTGATCAAGCTGGGCCCCATCGAGGCGCTGCGCTGTGTCTTCTCTTATGCCTATGCGGCCGCCTTCCCGCCGCGGCCCGTGACAAGCTTCGAGGATTGGGTGACCGCGCGCTTCGGCCGCCGCCTCTTCGAGATCTTCTTCAAGACCTACACCGAGAAGGTCTGGGGCATGCCCTGTTCCGAGATCTCGGCCGACTGGGCGGCGCAGCGGATCAAGGGCCTGAACCTGTTCCAGGCGATCTGGCGCGCGCTCAAGCCCCAGCGCAGCGGCACCCCGCGCGAGCAGATCATCAAGACCCTGGTCAATGAGTTCCGCTACCCCCGCCGCGGCCCCGGCATGCTCTGGGAGACGGTGGCCCGGCGCATCGCCGAGGCCGGGGGGGAAGTGCGCCTGGGCCACCGCGTGCAGGGCCTGACCCGGCTGCCCCAGGGCGGCTGGCTGGTCGAGGCCGCAGGTCCGGATGGCGTTCCCGTCGCCTTCCGCGCGGCGGAGGTGATCTCCTCCATGCCGATGCGCGACCTGGTGCCGGCCATCCGCCCCGCCCTGCCGGCCGAGGCGCTGGCCGCGGCCGAAAGCCTGCGCTACCGCGACTTCCTGACCGTCGCGCTGATCCTCAAGGATCGGCGCCGCTTCGACGACAACTGGATCTACATCCACGACCCCGGCGTGAAGGTCGGGCGCATCCAGAACTTCAAGTCCTGGTCGCCTGACATGGTCCCCGACCCGGCCCTCACCTGCTACGGCCTCGAATATTTCTGCTTCGAGGGTGACGGGCTGTGGACCGCCGCCGATGCCGACCTGCTGCGGCTGGCGGCCGAGGAGCTGGTGCGGCTCGGCCTCGCCGCCGCCGACGACATCCTGGATGGCACCGTCATCCGCCAGCCCAAGGCCTATCCCGTCTACGACGCCGACTATCAGCGGCATGTCGAGACCATCCGCGCCGCGCTGGATGCTCATGCCCCCGGCCTGCACCCGGTCGGGCGCAACGGGATGCACAAGTACAACAATCAGGACCACGCGATGATGACCGCGCTGCTGACGGCGCGGAACATCCTGGCCGGCAGGCGCATCTACGACGTCTGGAAGGTCAACCAGGACGCCGAATACCACGAGGAGAAAACGGCCGAAGGCGGCCGGTTGGTGCCGGAGCGGGTGTGAGGCGGGCGGACCCGACGGATCCGCACCTGGCCCGGCGGATCGCCGGGCAGCGGGTGGAACTCTGGGCCATCGGCTGCCTGGCAGCGGCGGCGTGGCTCGCCGCGCGGCCCTACGGCGGCGTCAGGCACGATGCGATCTTCTACCTCGCCCTCGCGCTGGCGCGGCCCGAGCCCTCCCGCTTTGCCCAGGATCTGTTCTTCCTCTACGGCAGCCAGGACCGCTTCAGCCTCTTTACCTCGCTGTATGCGCCGCTGGTGCAGGCGCTCGGCTGGGCGGCGGCGCATCCGCTCATGCTGGCCGCCGGGCAGGTGCTGTGGCTTGGGGGGCTGTGGCTGCTGATGCGCGCCCTCTTCGCCCAGCCGCTGGGCGCCTGGCTCGGCTGTCTCGGCGCCGCGCTGCTGCCCGCCGCCTACGGGCCGGCCGGCCTGCTCGGCTATGGCGAGCCCTTCGTCACGCCGCGGCTCTTCGCCGAGGCCATGGGCCTCCTCGCCCTGGCCCTGGGCCTGCGGGGGCGATGGATCCTCGCCTTCGTCGCGGCCCTCGCTGCGGGCAGCCTTCATCCCATCATGGCGATGCCGATCCTTGGCCTGCTCGGCCTGCTGCTGCTGTGGGGGCGTTGGGCCCTGGTGGGCGCACTGGCCTTGGCGGGAGGCGCTCTGCTGCTGGCCGTCAGCCTGGGTGCCGTGCCGGAGGTCGGACTCCTGCGCCGGATGGATGAGGAATGGCTCGGCATCCTTGCGGCACGCTCGGGGTTCCATTTCCCCACCCTCTGGCAGTGGCAGGACTGGGCGCGCTTCGCGGCGATGATCCTGGCCGGTGGCATCGCGGCGCTGCTCGCCCGGGGGCCGCGGCGGCGCCTCGTTCTCGCTGCGCTGGCGATCGCGGTCGGGGGCATGGCGCTTGCTGTCCTCGGCGGCGATCTGGCGGGCATCCAGGCGGTGGTCGCGGGGCAGGCTTGGCGCTGGTCCTGGGTGGCTGCCGTCATCGTCCATGCGGTGTTGATCGCGGAGCTGCTCGCCCCCCTCGCCAGAGCGGCAGAGCAGGCGCAGCCGCCCCTGCGCCCCGCCCATGTGCTGGCCTTGGTCGCGCTGATGCTCCTCGCCGATCTGCTGGAGGCGATGCTGCCGGCCCTGCTCGCCATCCTCGCCGGGCTGCTTTGGCATGTCGGGAAGGGCAGCCGCAGCCGGTTGCCGGATCTGTTGCTCTGGGTGAGCGTGCCGATCAGCCTCGCCGCTGGCCTGGTCCTGGCCGCCTTGGCAGCCCATGGGCTGATGCAGGGTAATGCCACCTTCGCCCTGATGATCTGCGCCTCGCTGGTCCTGCGCCTGGGCGCCTGCGCCCTGGCCCTGCGCCTGCTGCAGGCGAATGCACCCCGGCCCGGCGCGGCTTGGCTGATCGCGAGCATCTTCCTGTTGTTCTTCTCCTGCGCGGTGCTCGACCGCCGCAGCGACTGGAACCGCTTCCTGGAGCGGCTCGAGGCGGCGGAGGTCGAAAGCTTCCTCGCCACCGATGGGCCGGTGCTCTGGGATGGAGGGCTGGAGATCCTGTGGTTCGTGGCGCGGCGGGGCAATCACTTCTCCTCCACCCAGGCGGCTGGCCTGGCTTTTCACCGGGAAACGGCACTGGCCTTCCGCCAGCGCCAGCGCGATTTCCCCTTCGTCGCGCTGGACCGCCCGCCTTTCGACAACACCCAGCCCGTCGCGCCCCCGCCTTCACCCGAGGCCTTGCGCGAAGCCTGCCGGCGCCATCCGGAACTGGCGGTCATGATCCTGCCGCATGAGCTGCCCGGCCTAGCCTCCGGCGCCTGGACCTTGCCGGTGCGGCATCCGCGGCTGGAGGGCACCCAGAGCATCACCTTCCACCGCTATGATTGCGCAGCGCTGCGTGACAGCGGGGCGGCGGCGCAGGGTGCAGGCGCCAGGAGGCAGCGGCCTTTGCAGGGTTGACGCTGGCTTGGGCCCGATCCCCCGCGCCGGCGGAGTCATCCGCGCCCTGCTGCCCGCCGGCTGGTCGCAAGGGCATGCCCCTGACCTGCTCGCACCGCCGCAGACATGCCCTGGGGCCGCCGAGCGAGGCGGCGCCGGCGATAGGCCGCTGGCGGGTGATGCGGGCGCGCCCGCTCAAGCCGGGCCGGCATGATGCGGGCGCCGTCTGGCGGCGATAGGACCGCCCCGGCTCGGGCAAGGCCGTGTCGGGGCAGCCGCCCGCTCGCGCAGGCCGCATCGGAGCGCGGCGCCCGGGCCTCGGTGGGATGCCTTCCCTGCAACCCCGGCCTTCAGCCGCCCCGTGCGGAGGCACCAGCTGGCTGCCGCGGTGGAGAGGTGGAACCTCTCTCTCCCGGGCGCAGCACGGCCAGGGCCGATCGCCGCGCCGGCAGCCTCTTGCACGGCTCGGGCAGAGAGTGGCTGCCCGGCGCCGGCAGCGGCGCCGCCCTTTCGCTGCTGCAGCGGCGCCGCCCCGCCATGGGCCTGCGGCGCCAGCCGAGCCGGATCGGCCGATGCGGCCCGCGGAGGCGGGCCGGGCCTCAGATCACTGCTGCGCGGCGGCAGCGAAGGCGAAGTTGTCGAAGCTGTTCTCGACGATGCGGTGCCACTGATACATCTCGCCCCGGAAGGCGCGGTAGCTCTCCATGATGCGGCGGAAGCGCGGGTTCTGCTGGGAGAGGTCGTTGATCAGCGCCTCGTTGGCGTTCCAGGCGGCCTGCAGGATCTCCCGCGGCCAGAAGCGCAGCTGCGCCCCGGCAGCGATCAGCCGGCGCAGCGCCTGCGGGTTGAGGTGGTCGTAGCGGCTGGTCATATCCGCATCGGCCTCGGCGCAAGCGACCTCGACCGCGTGGCGATAGAGATCGGGCAGCGCATTCCAGGCCCGCAGATTGGCCATGAAGTGCAGCCGCGCCCCCGGCTCCCAGAAGCCGGGCGCGTAGTAGAAGCGGGCCACGCGGACATAATTGGCGCGCTCGTCATCATGGGGGCCCACGAACTCGGTCGCGTCGATCACGCCGCGCTCCAGGCTCGGGTAGATATCGGCCGGCGCGATCAGGGTCGGCGCTGCGCCCAGACGAGTGAACAGCTGGCCGGCCAGACCGGTGATGCGGAACTTGAGACCCTGCAGATCCTGCAGCGAACGGATCTCGTTGCGGAACCAGCCGCCCATCTGGGCGCCGGTATCACCGGCGGTGATGCCGTAGATGTTGTATTCACGGAACAGCTCATTGGCGAGCTGGTTGCCCCCGCCATGGCGGAACCACGCCGACATCTGGCGGAAGTTCAGCCCGAAGGTCATGGCGGTGAAGGGGGCGAAGGAGATGTCCTTGCCGATGTAGTAGTAGCTCGCGGTATGGCCGGCCTCGATGGTGCCGGCCTGGACCGCATCCAGCACCTGCAGGCCGCCCACGATCTCTCCGGCCGGGAAGACCTGCAGACGGAAGCGATTTTCG
Source organism: Rhodovarius sp. (assembly GCA_025057055.1). GTDB lineage: Bacteria > Pseudomonadota > Alphaproteobacteria > Acetobacterales > Acetobacteraceae > Rhodovarius. The sequence goes on from JANWYF010000016.1 coordinate 16,612, forward strand.
GTCAGCTGGGCGACGCGGGCTGCGATCCGCTCCAGCGTGCCGTAGAGCACATCGAAGACGCGGGGGAAGGAGGATTGGACGCGCCAACGCACCTCGGGCATGGCGGTCTGGGCCAGGGCTGGCGTGGCGAGGGCGACCGGCGCGGCGGCGGCGGCCCCCAGGATGCGGCGGCGGTCCATGCTGTTCCTCCCTGCGGAATCTTGACGCCTCGCTCTCCTCTAACGCGAGGGGAGGGCGGCGTGAAGCGTCAGAAACCGGCCAGAACGGCCATCACGGTCGCCATCTGCAACAGATTGGCCAGCACCGACAGGCGATGAAGCTGGCGGAAGCGGCGGGCTGCCTCCTCCTGCCCGGCGCGGGCCTGATCGGAGAGGGTGTTGATGCGCGGCAGCAGCACCTGCCGCAGCCAGAAGGCCAGGCCCGCCACCGCCGCCATCATCCCGGCTGCGGTGCCCGACAGCGGGATCAGGGCCACCGCCGCCGCGCCGCTGGTGGCCAGCACATAGAGGTAGAAAACCGGGAAGATGGCGCGGATGAAGCGACCTGCCGCCTCGGCCGGCAGGACGCGAAAGACCAGCGGGGCCACGGCAGCGGTGAAGAAGACCATGCCGCCGAGGCAGAGCGCGGTGGCAAAGAGGGCGACGGTGGCAGCCACGCCTGGATCAGTAGCGGTAGCTGTCGGGCTTGAAGGGGCCATCCGGCGAGACGCCGATATAGGCCGCCTGTTCGGGCCGCAGCCGGGTCAGCTTGGCGCCCACCTTCGCCAGATGCAGCCGGGCCACCTTCTCATCGAGGTGCTTGGGCAGGACATAGACCTTGCGCTCATATTTGCCCGGATTGGTCCACAGCTCGATCTGCGCGATGGTCTGGTTGGTGAAGCTCGCCGACATCACGAAAGAGGGGTGGCCCATCGCATTGCCCAGGTTCACGAGCCGCCCCTCCGAGAGGAGGATGATGCGCTTGCCGTCGGGGAACTCGACCTCATCGACCTGCGGCTTGACATTGTGCCAGCGGAAGTTGCGCAGCGCGGCGACCTGGATCTCGGAATCGAAGTGGCCGATGTTGCAGACGATGGCGCGATGCTTCATCGCCCGCATGTGCTCGAGGGTGATGACATCGATGTTGCCGGTGGCGGTGACGAAAATATCGGCCACCGGCGCGGCCTCCTCCATCGTCACCACCTGATAGCCCTCCATCGCCGCCTGCAGGGCGCAGATCGGGTCGATCTCGGTCACCATCACGCGGCAGCCGGCGCTGCGCAGGCTGGCGGCGCTGCCCTTGCCGACATCGCCGTAGCCGCAGACCACCGCGACCTTGCCTGCCATCATCACATCGGTGGCGCGGCGGATCGCATCGACCAGGCTCTCCCGGCAGCCATAGAGGTTGTCGAACTTCGACTTGGTCACAGAGTCGTTGACGTTGATCGCGGGAAACAGCAGCCGCCCCTCCTTCGCCATCTGATAGAGGCGGTGCACGCCCGTCGTCGTCTCCTCGCTCACGCCGCGGATATTGGCGGCAAGCTGCGCGAACCAGCCCGGCTTCTCGGCCAGGCAGCGGCGGATCAGGGCAAAGAGGATGCCCTCCTCCTCGCTGCCCGGCTTGTCGAGGAAGGCAGTATCGCCCTGTTCGGCGCGCAGGCCGAGATGAACGAAGAGGGTGAGATCCCCCCCATCGTCGAGCAGCAGGTTGGGCGTGCCGCCATCACCCCACTCCAGCGTGCGCTTCACGAACTCCCAGTATTCCTCGAGCGTCTCGCCCTTCTTGGCGAAGACCGGCACCCCGGCTTCGGCGATGGCGGCCGCGGCATGGTCCTGGGTCGAGAAGATGTTGCAGGAGGACCAGCGCACATCGGCGCCGAGGTGACGCAGCGTCTCGATCAGCACCGCGGTCTGGATCGTCATGTGCAGGCAGCCCGCGATGCGCGCACCCTTGAGCGGCTTCTGTTCCCCGTATTCAGCGCGCAGCGCCATCAGGCCGGGCATCTCATCCTCGGCCATCTCGATCTCCTTGCGGCCCCAGGCGGCGAGGGAGAGGTCCTTGACGACATATTCGGGCGCAAGCGGCATCCGTGGCTCCGTCGGTTGGCTCGGTGCGCGGGGTAACATGGGGCGCCGGGGCTGACAACCAAGCCATAAGCATATCTTTATGTGATCAGCCGGTGACACCGGGCACCAGCCGCTGATTCCCTGGCGCGCACTCCCCGCAACCCCGCTATGCTGCAACCAGCGCGCGCAGGCCTTGGCGCCGAGGCGCGCCCGCGAAGCGAACCCAACCCAGGAGAGACCCATGACCTACTTCCCGCCCGCCTCGCTCAGCCGCGAGCTCCCCCCCGGCAGCTTCGCCGCGCCGGCCGATGCGCTGGAGGCGGCGCGTTTTGATACGCTGGAGACCCGGCTGGAACGCGACAGCGGCAGCTATTGGGTGTTCATGCGCCCGGGGCCCAAGGCCTGCTTCACCATGGAGCTGCTGCAGGACATCTTGGCCCAGCAGGCCCTGATGCGGGAGGTGCTGCAGCGCGCCAAGCAGGAGGGCAGCGAAGCCCCGGCCCGCTGGTATGTCTTCGGCAGCCGCATGCCCGGCATCTTCAACCTGGGTGGTGACCTTGCCCTGTTTGCCGAGAAAATCCGCGCCCGCGACCTGGAAGCCCTGCGCCGCTACGGCCACACCTGCGTGCAGACCATCCACGGCAATGCCGGCCCCTTCCCGACCCCGATCATCAGCATCGCCCTTGTGCAGGGCGATGCGCTGGGTGGGGGCTTCGAATGCGCGCTCGCCTGCGATGTGATCATCGCCGAACGCAGCGCCAAGTTCGGCCTGCCCGAGATCCTTTTCAACCTCTTCCCCGGCATGGGGGCCTACTCCTTCCTCTCCCGCCGCATCGGCCCGGTCGAGGCAGAGCGCATGATCACCTCCGGCCGCATCTATTCCGCCGAAGAGCTGCACGCCATGGGCATCGTCGACATGCTGGCCGATGACGGCGCCGGCGAGGCTGCGGTGCGCGAGTGGATGGACCGCCACAACCGCAAGTACAACGCCATGCAGGCGCTCTACCGGACGCGGCGGCGGGTCAACCCCGTCACCCTGGAAGAGCTCAAGGACGTCGTCGACATCTGGGCCGAGACCGCCCTCGGCGTCTCGGAGATGGACCTGCGCAAGATGCTGCGGCTGACCCAGGCGCAGGAGAAGCGCCTGCAGGCAGCAGGCAGCCCGGGCATCGCCCGGGCGGCGGAGTGATCGGCGGGTCGGTCCTGGGAACGGTTCCGGCCGCGCGGTGCGGGCTCAGCCCCGCCGCGCGGCGGCGGCCCCCAGATGGCGCGAGAGGGCCTGACGCACCCGCGACAGCTCAGCCGCCAGCCGCTCCACCTGCTGCTGGCCGTTCTGCCGCAGCTCCGCCGGGCTGACCGCCTGCCCGGTGCGGCACAACTCGCACAGCGTCCTCGCCCCGACATTGGCGCCCGCGCTGCGCAGCGCATGGGCCCTGGCGCGGAAGGTTGCGGAATCGCCGCGCGCCGCCGCTTCCCCGAGCTCCCGGATCAGCTGCTCGGCATCGCTCAGGAAATCGGCCACCACGCCGGCCACGAACTCGGGCCCGCCCAGGGCCTCAAGGTCGGCCAGCGCCCCCTCATCGAGCGGCGGCAGGCCAGAGGGGCGGAAGCGCGGGTGGCTGGCGATCGGCGCGACCGGCCCGGCCTCGGCCGCTGCGGCGGCGGCCCCGTCGGTCAGCGCATGGGCGCGCACCGCAGCGAGCAGGGCCTCCGGCGTGACCGGCTTGGTCAGGCAGCCATCCATCCCCGCTTCCAGCGCCCGCTGCCGCGCCTCGGGCGTCGCGTCGGCGGTCAGGGCGAGTATCGGCACCCGCCGCTGACCCAGCGACTGGAAGCGATACATCCGCGCGGTCTCGATCCCGTCGAGCACCGGCATGTTGAGATCGAGCAGCACCAGATCGAAGCGGCCGGCCTCGAGCGCCTCCAGCGCCTCCTCACCGTTGGTGACCAGCGTGACGCGATGGCCTGCACTTTCCAGGATGCGCTGCAGGACCCGGCGATTGACCCGATTGTCATCCGCCACCAGGACCGAGACCGGTGGCCCCTTCCGCTCTTCCTCGGCCGCGCTTGCCTCGTCCGCGGCCTCCTCATCCGAGGCGACCGCAGCCCCGACCGCGAGCGCGACCGCAAGGCTCCGGCGCAGCTCCTCCACCGGCGCATCGGAGGGCAGCAGCGCGAAGGCGTGGCGGCGCAGCGTAGCCGCAGGCATGCCGACCGGCGCATCGGACGCGAGCAGGATGCAGCGCCAGGCGCCGGCGGGATCGAGCACGGCCAAGCTCTGCAGAAGCTCCCCAGGCGCCAGGCCGAGGCCTTCAGGTGCAGCGACCAGCAGGCGCGGCTCGCCAGCGGGCAGGGATTGCAGCTGCGCCACCGCCTCCGCCAGCGAGGCGGCAGGGCGAAACACCCAGCCATCGGCCGATAGCCGTTCGGCCAGGGCCGCGGCGTCGCGGGCCAGCACCACCACATGGGCCCCGGCGGGGGGCGGCGCCTCGGCCTCCTCCGCAGCGGCGGCGGCCACCGGCAGCACCACACGGAAGCTGCTCCCCTGGCCCGGCGCGCTCTGCACCGAAATCTCGCCGCCCAGGGTCTCGGTGATGCGGCGGCAGATGGCCAGGCCGAGGCCGGTGCCGCCATAGCGGTTGATGATCGTGGCATCGGCCTGGGTGAAGCTGT
>JANWYF010000021.1 GCA_025057055.1 Rhodovarius sp.
GGCCGGGCCGGAGCCGGCCAGGAAGCCTGCCTCTTCCAGCGCCCGGGCGGCAGCCGCACGCTCATGTCCGCGCCGTTCGCCGACCAGCAGATGCACGGGCAGGCTGCTCTCGGCCAGGATCTTCTCCACCTCCTGCGCCTGCCGCCGCTGGTCGCAGAAGACGATGACCCGTGCGGGCCGATCGCCCCCTTGCGCCCGGCTGAGGGCCAGTTCGGCGAGCCGGCGCGGAAGGTCTTTCCTCTCCACCGGCGCACCGATCCGCAGGCTTTTGGCGGCATCGAGACGTCGGGCGACCAGAGCATCATTCCGGTCCTCGGCTTAGAGGCCGAAACACTGCCCCGGCGCATCGCCGCCGGTGGCCGAGAGGGTGAGCAGGCGCAGGCTTCGCAGGGGATGCCCGCCGGCAGAGCCGCGCAGGGCGGGATCGGCCGCGATGCGGCGAAGCAGGGCGGCGAAAGGCGGGACGAGATGCGCCTCGTCCAGGATCACCAGGCAGTCGCAGCCGAGCAGGCCGGCCTGCAGCGGCCGCATGCGCCGCCCGACCCCATAGCCCTCGAAGAGCAGCCGGGATCCGATCATGTCCACCGTGCCGACGATGATCGCGGGCGCTGCCGGATCGACCCGCCACGCCGCATTGTCCGCCAGGCCGCCGCGCAAGGGGGAGACCGCCAGCCGCTGTCCCGGCGCGAGGCCCAGGCCCTGGCGCAGGGCACGCAGCAGCGGATCCGTCGCTTCCGGGCCCAGGCGCTCGCTCAAGGCTTCGGCCTCGCGCGAGGCTTGGTCGACCACCACCCGGCGGTCGACGATATAGACCAGACGTCGCGGCAGACGCGGCTGTACGCTGCGGGCTATCAGCCACAGCGCGATGGTGGAGGTCTTGCCGAGCCCGGTCGGCAGGGAGAGGCGGTCGGGGATGTCATCGGCGAGGAGCCGAGAGAGCAGCCGCTGCTGCCAGCGCAGGATCGGATAACCGGTGAGCAGCTGGAATGCGGCGGCTGTATTCAACTCGCCTCCCCCCGATCCCTCGGCGCGACATCGGCGCCGCTGAACCGGAGGCTAGACAGGGTCTTGGCCGGCGTAAATCGTCTCGCGCTGTGCCAAGCAGCGGCCGGTCGATCAGAATATCGAGAGGAAAGGCCGCGCCGCGTGCATCGCCGCAGCGGCTTGGGCGGGCGCCTGGTGCCACCCGGAGCGCGATGCCGCGGCGGTGGAGGAGCTCGGGCGGCGGTTGCTGGCGTTTCTGGATGGCGGAGCGGCCTCCGCCCCCCCTGATCCCGCCTAGTGATGCCGCCAGCTCACCTCTTCCGGTGGGGGCTCGCGCGGGTCGGTGGCGACCCAATCCCCGTTGCCCAGGGAGAGGCCGGTGCAGGCCATGATGAAGCCCCAATGCGTGACCACCACCGTATGGGCCCAGTCCTCGC
>JANWYF010000074.1 GCA_025057055.1 Rhodovarius sp.
CACGCTGCGCAGCCTCAAGGGCCGGGTGGCGATGCTGCTCGTCGAGCATGACATGGATGCGGTCTTCGCTCTGGCCGATCGGATCACGGTGCTGGTCTATGGCCGTGCCATTGCGACCGGCCGGCCGGAGGCGATCCGCGCCGATCCTGCGGTGCAGGAGGCCTATCTGGCCGAGGAATTGCCCGATGCTTGAGGTTTCGGGCCTGGTTGCGGGCTATGGCGCCTCGACCGTGCTCTTCGACGTCTCCCTCAAGGTGGGGGAGGGGGAGGTGGCAACCCTGCTCGGGCGCAACGGGATGGGCAAGACCACGACGGTGCGCGCGATCATGGGCCTCAATCCGCCGCGCGGCGGGCGGGTGCGCTTCCGCGGGGTCGAGATCACCGGCTGGGCGCCGGAGCGCATCGCGCGCGCCGGCATCGGGCTGGTGCCGGAGGGGCGGCAGGTCTTTCCCACGCTCACGGTGCGGGAGAATCTGATCGCCACCGCCGCCGACCGCTTCCGGCGGGCCCATCCCTGGACGCTCGAGCGGATCGAACGGCTCTTCCCCCGGCTGCGCGAGAGGCGCGACCAGCCCGCGCGCACCCTCTCGGGCGGGGAACAGCAGATGCTCGCGATCGGGCGGGCGCTGATGACCAATCCCTGGCTGCTCATTCTCGATGAGGCGACAGAGGGCCTGGCACCGGCGATCCGGGCCGAGATCTGGGCGACTTTGGCGGCGCTGAAGGCGGAGGGGCAGGCGATCCTGCTGATCGACAAGAATCTGGCGGCGCTGAAGAGGCTGGCGGACCGCCATCACGTCCTCGAGAGGGGGCGGACGGTCTGGTCCGGCAGCACGGCCGAACTCGAGGCGGCGGCGGAGCGGGTGCGCGGCTGGCTGGGGGTGTGAGGGCCGTCAGGCGCGGCTGACATTGCCTGAGGCTTCCTATCGGATTTTTTACCCCGCGGACTGTCCATTTCGGATGACAGGCTGATTCCGCGACGGTAACGTTTCGCCTCGACAACGGAGGCGCCCATGAACGCCGGACAGCGCATCGAACAGGCCTTGGCCGCGGCCCTGGACCTGCCAGAGGCCGCCGCCACCCCGCCGCTGCTGCGCCGTGCCATGCACCATGCCGTCTTCCCCGGGGGGGCACGGCTCCGCCCGCGCCTGACGCTCGCCACCGCCGCCGCCTGCGGCCGGCCGGATTCCGATCTGGCGCTGGCCGCGGCCACGGCGATCGAGCTGCTGCACTGCGCCAGCCTCGTTCATGACGACATGCCCTGCTTCGACAACGCCGCCCTGCGCCGCGGCCGGCCCTCGGTGCATGCGCAGTTCGGCGAGGCGCTGGCGCTGCTCGCCGGGGATGGGCTGATCGTCCTGGCCTTCGAGGTGATCGCCCGCGCAGCCGCCCGCCCCGGCCAGGGCCAGCGGGGCGCGCAGGTCCTTGCCATCATCGCCCAGGCGGTCGGGCCGGGAGAGGGGATCGTCGCCGGCCAAGCCTGGGAATGCGAAGCGGCGGTCGATGTGGCGCATTACCACCGCGCCAAGACCGGGGCGCTATTCGCCGGCGCGGCCGCCGCCGGGGCCGCCGCCGCGGGGGCGGAGCCGCAGCGCTGGCGCGCGCTGGGCGAGCGGCTGGGCGAGGCCTATCAGATCGCCGATGATCTGGCCGATGCGCTGGGCGAGGCGCGGGTGACCGGCAAGCCGGCCGGGCAGGACGCCGCGCTCGGCCGGCCCAATGCGGTGCGCGAGCTCGGGGTCGCGGGGGCGCTCGCCCGGCTGCAGGCGCTGACCGAGGCGGCGATCGCCGCGATCCCCGACTGCGCCGGGCGCGAAGAGCTGGAGGCGATCATCCGCGGCCAGGCGCGGCGGCTGCTGCCGGCCCATCTCGGCGCGCCGGCCCTGCAGGACAGCCAGGTGGCCTGATGGCCGAGGCGCCCGCCATTCCCGCGCCGGAATTCGTCCTCAGGCTGCGCGACCGGCTGGCCGCGAGCCCCGCCTTCCGCCGCTGGGCCGGCGCCTTCTGGCCGACGCGCTTCCTGGCCCGCCGTCGTGCCCGCCAGCTCTTCGACCTGGCCGCAGGCTTCGTCTACGCGCAGGTGCTGCGCGCTTGCGTCGAGCTCGATCTGTTCCGCGTCCTGGCGGCAGGGCCGCTGCCGTTGCCCGAACTCGCGCGCCGGCTCGGCCTCTCCGAGGAGGCGGCAGGCCGCTTGGCCGAGGCGGCCACCGCGGTCGGCCTGCTGCAGCGGCGGCGGGGCGGCTATGGGCTCGGGCCGCTCGGCGGGCCGATGGTCGGCAACGGCGCGGTGGCCGCGATGGTGCGCCATCACGCGCTGTTCTACGCCGATCTCGCCGATCCGGTGGCGCTGATTACGGGTCCGCCGGGGCAGGGGGCGCTCGCGCGCTTCTGGGGCTATGCCGATCCGGCGCGCCGGGCTGGGCTGACGCCCGAGGAGGCGGCGGCCTATTCCGACCTGATGGCTGCCTCCCAGCCGCTGGTGGCGGAGGAGGTGCTCGCCGCCTACGACTTCTCCCGCCATCGCGTGCTGCTGGATGTCGGCGGCGGTCTGGCCGCCTTCCTGATCGCAGCCGCCCGCCGGCATCCCGGGCTTGCGCTGTGGCTGTTCGATCTGCCGGCGGTGACCGCGTTGGCCGAGGCACGGCTCGCCGCGGCCGGGCTGTCGGCGCGCGCGCGGGTCTTCTCCGGGGATTTCCATGCCGATCCGCTGCCCCAGGGGGCGGATGTGATCACCCTCATCCGCGTCGTGCACGACCACGACGATGAGGCGGCGCAAGCTCTGCTGCTGCGCGTGCGCCAAGCGCTCAAGCCCGGTGGGGCGCTGCTGATCTGCGAGCCGATGGCAGGCACGCCCGGGGCCGAGGCGATGGGGGCGGCCTATTTCAACCTCTACCTCCACGCGATGGGCAGCGGCCGGGCGCGTCGGCCTGAGGAGCTCGCCGCCATGCTGCGGCGGGCTGGCTTCGGGCGGGTGCGGCTGCTGCCCACGGCGACGCCGGTGCAGACGCGTGTCCTCCATGCCGTTGCGGGGTCGTGATGACAAGCACGCCATATTGCTTGACAGTGCTGGTTGTCATTTTAGATTGACAACGATACGAGGCTGAAAGGACCTGCCGTGGACACCCTGGCGGTGCTGCTTCGCCAACCCGAGGAGCTCGAGCTGAGCCGCCTTCCGCTCGCCGAGCCGACGGAGGCCGATGTCGTGGTGGAAATCCGCTGGTCCGGCATCTCCACCGGCACCGAACGCCTGCTCTGGTCCGGCCGCATGCCGCCCTTTCCGGGCATGGGCTATCCCCTGGTGCCCGGCTATGAGTCGGTGGGCGTGGTCAGCGCAGCCGGCCCCGCTTCCGGCCGGCGCGTGGGGGAGCTCGTCTTCGTCCCCGGTGCGCGCTGCTTCGGCCCGGTTCGCGGCCTCTTCGGCGGGGCGGCGCGGCGCCTCGTGGTGCCGGGAGAGAGAGTGACACCCCTGCCCCCCGGTCTCGGGCGCGAGGGGGTGCTGCTCGCGCTCGCCGCCACCGCCCGCCACGCCCTGGCCGGCGGGCCGCTGCCCGAACTCATCGTCGGGCACGGCGTGCTCGGTCGGCTGCTCGCGCGGCTGATCCTGGCCGAGGGCGGATCCTGCACGGTCTGGGAGAGCCATCCGGCGCGCATGGCGGGTGCCGATGGCTATCCGGTGCTGAAGCCAGAGGACGACCCGCGCCGCGACTATCGCGGCATCATCGATGCCTCGGGCGATGCGCAGCTGCTCGATGCCTTGATCGGCCGCCTCGCCCGCGGGGGAGAGATCGTTCTGGCGGGCTTCTACCACGAGCGACTCTCCTTCGCCTTCCCGCCCGCCTTCATGAAGGAGGCGCGGATCCGCATCGCCGCCGAGTGGAACGCCGAGGATATGGCCGCGCTGCAGGGGCTGCTTGCGCGCGGGGCGCTCTCTCTTGCCGGGCTGATCACGCATGAGGCGAACCCGACCGAGGTCGGCGACGCCTACCGCACCGCCTTCACCGACCCTGCCTGCCTCAAGATGGTCCTCGACTGGAGAGACGTCGCATGACCGCACTGCCTGGGAAGCCTGCCGCCGCCGCCGCGATGACCAGCGCCTTGCGCGCGGAGGCAGCCGTCGAACCCGACCCGGTTCCGACCGGGCCGGTGCGGAAGAAGACGCAGATCATCGCGATCTACGGCAAGGGCGGGATCGGCAAATCCTTCACGCTTGCCAACCTCAGCTACATGATGGCCCAGCAGGGCCATCGCGTGCTGCTGATCGGCTGCGATCCGAAGAGCGACACCACCTCGCTCCTCTTCGGCGGTCGCTCCACCCCCACCATCATCGAGACCTCGAGCCGCAAGAAAGCCGCCGGCGAGGCGGTGGCGATCGGCGATGTCTGCTTCAAGCGCGATGGCGTCTTCGCGATGGAGCTTGGGGGGCCCGAAGTGGGCCGCGGCTGCGGCGGGCGCGGCATCATCCACGGCTTCGAGACGCTGGAGAAGCTCGGCTTCCACGACTGGGACTTCGACTACGTCCTGCTCGACTTCCTGGGCGATGTGGTCTGCGGCGGCTTCGGCCTGCCGATCGCGCGCGACATGTGCCAGAAGGTGATCGTCGTCGCCTCCAACGACCTGCAGTCGCTCTATGTTGCGAACAACGTCTGCTCGGCGGTCGAGTATTTCCGCAAGCTCGGCGGCCATGTCGGCATCGCCGGCCTGGTGGTCAACAAGGACGACGGCAGCGGGGAGGCGCAGGCCTTCGCCGAGAAGGCGGGCATTCCGGTGCTCGCCTCGATCCCGGCGCATGAGGACATCCGCCGCAAGAGCGCGGCCTACGAGATCATCGGGCGCCCCGACGGCCCCTGGGGCCCGCTCTTTGCCGCCCTCGGCGAACGCGTGGCGCAGGCGCCGCCCCTGCGCCCGACCCCGCTCAGCCACGAAGAGCTGCTCTCCCTCTTCAAGGGAGAGGCGGTGGGGCGCGACGTCGTGCTCGAGCCGGCGAGACCGGAGGACATGTGCGCCTCCGGCCGGATCGAGAAGCCCTCGCTCGAGGTCATCTACGAGGGGGTGTGAGCGATGGCGGTCGATCCTCCAGCCGATCGGGGCGGGGGCTGCCACGGCGGGCAGGAGAAGCTGCGCGAGGCAGCGCGCGCTGCCGGCAATGCCGAACTGATGGAGCGCCTGGCCGCCGACTATCCGCGCGGACCGCACGACCAGCCGCAGAGCATGTGCCCGGCCTTCGGCAGCCTGCGCGTCGGCCTGCGCATGCGCCGGGTGGCCACCATCCTCTCGGGCAGCGCCTGTTGCGTCTATGGCCTGACCTTCACCAGCCATTTCTACGGCGCGCGCCGCACCGTGGGCTATGTGCCCTTCAACTCCGAGACCCTGGTCACCGGCAAGCTCTACGAGGACATCCGCGAGGCGGTGCACCGCATCGCCGATCCCAAGGACTTTGACGCGGTCGTGGTCACCAACCTCTGCGTGCCCACGGCATCCGGCGTGCCGCTGCACGCGCTGCCCAAGCAGATCAACGGTGTGCGCATCATCGGGATCGACGTGCCGGGCTTTGGCGTGCCCACCCATGCCGAGGCGAAGGATGTCCTGGCCGGTGCCATGCTCCGCTACGCCCGCATGGAGGCGGAGGCCGGCCCCGTCGCGCGCCCACGCCACCTGAGCGAGCAGGAACGCCGCGTGGCCCTGCTGGGCGAGCTCTTCCCCGGCGATCCGCCGGGGATTGCGGCGCTGATCGCCCCGCTCGGCCTCGGCCTTGCGCCGCAGACTCCCCCGCGCGAGTGGCGCGACCTCTACGGCGCGCTCGACAGCGTCGTGGTGGCGGCGGTCCATCCCTTCTACACCGCCGCGGTGCGGGAGTTCCGCGCGGCTGGCCGGCCGGTGGTGGGCAGCGGCCCCGTCGGGGTGGAGGGCACCGCGGCCTGGCTCGAGGCGATCGCGGCGGCCGCCCATGTGCCGACCGCGCTGCTCGATGCGGCAAAGGCGAAGGCGCTGCCGGCGATCGCCGCTGCCCTTGCCGCCGCGCCCATCCGCGGGCGGATCACCGTGAGCGGCTATGAGGGCAGCGAGCTGCTCGTCGCTCGGCTGCTCATCGAGGCGGGGGCCGAGGTGCCCTATGTCGGCACCGCTTGCCCGCACACCGAATGGTCGGAGCCGGACCGCGCCTGGCTCGCTGCCCGCGGCTGCCACGTGCAGTACCGGGCGAGCCTCGAGCAGGACATCGCCGCGATGAAGGAGGCGAAGCCCGATCTTGCCGTCGGCACCACGCCGCTGGTGCAGAAGGCAAAGGAGATGGGGCTGCCCGCCCTCTACTTCACCAACATGATCAGTGCCCGGCCCCTCTTCGGCGTCGCCGGTGCGGCATCGCTCGCCGCGATCATCGCCAACCAGCTGCGCAACCGGGAGCGCTTCGACCGCATGGTCGCCTTCTTCGACGGCGTCGGCACGCCGGAACGCGCGGGCTATGGCTGGCGCGGGGTGCCGCCGGATCATCCCGGCTTTCGCGAGCGGATGCGCAAGCTGCGCGCGGCGCGGGCGAAGGCGGAGGAGGCGATCGGCACATGACCCTGGTGCTCGATCACGACCGGGCCGGCGGCTACTGGGGGGCGGTCTACGTCTTCACCGCCGTGCGCGGCATGCGCGTCATCATCGACGGGCCGGTGGGCTGCGAAAACCTGCCCGTGACCTCGGTGCTGCACTACACCGATGCTCTGCCGCCGCATGAGCTGCCCATCGTCGTCACCGGCATTGACGAGGACGCGATGAGCAAGGACGGGACCGAGGCGCTGCTCAAGCGCGCCGCCGGCACGCAGGATCAGGACCTGCCCGCGGTGGTGGTCACCGGCTCCATCGCCGAGATGATCGGCGGCGGTGTCACGCCCGAAGGGTCGAACCTGCACCGCTTCATCCCGCGCACCATCGATGAGGACCAGTGGCAGTGCGCGGACCGCGCCATGAACTGGCTGTGGGCGGAATACGGGGCCAAGCGCGGCAAGACCAAGCCGCGCACCCGCAAGGAAGGGGAGAAACCCCGCGTCAACATCATCGGGCCGATCTACGGCACCTTCAACATGCCATCCGACCTGGCCGAGCTGCGCCGCCTCATCGAGGGGATCGGCTGCGAGGTGAACATGGTCTTTCCGCTCGGCAGCCACCTCGAGGAGATCCCGAAGCTCGCCGAGGCCGACGTCAACATCTGCATGTATCGCGAGTTCGGCGCGCTGCTGTGCGAGAGCCTGGGGCGCCCCTGGCTGCGCGCGCCGATGGGCATCTTCGGAACGACCAACTTTCTGCGCAAGCTGGGCGAGCTGACGGGCTGCGATCCCGAACCCTTCATCGCCGCCGAGAAGCAGACCACGCTCAAACCGCTGTGGGATCTGTGGCGGTCGGTCACGCAGGATTTCTTCGGCAGCGCCAGCTTCGGCGTCCACGCCACCGAGACCTACACGCGCGGTATCCGACGCCTCTTCGAGGAGGAGCTCGGCATTCCCTGCGCCTTCGCCTTCGCCCGCCGCCCCGGTGTCAAGCCGGACAATGCGGCGGTGCGCGAGGCGATCCGCTCCTCCCCGCCGCTTGTTCTCTTCGGCTCCTACAACGAACGCATGTATGCGGCCGAGGCGAAGGCGAAATGCGTCTACATCCCGGCGAGCTTCCCCGGCGCCTGCATCCGCCGCCACACCGGAACGCCCTTCATGGGCTATGCGGGGGCGACCTATCTCCTGCAGGAGTACTGCAACGCGCTGTTTGATGCGCTGTTTCACATCCTGCCGCTGAGCACCGAGATGGACGCGATCGCCGCCACCCCGGTGCCGCTGCCCTTCCGCTGGGAGCAGGAGGCGGTCGCGCTGCTCGAGGCCCGCCTCGAGAGCGAGCCCTTCCTGCTGCGCATCTCGGCTGCCAAGCGCCTGCGCGAGCGCATCGAGGCCGCCGCGCGCGATGCCGGCGAATCCTCGATCAGCCGCGAGCGTGCGGCGCAGGTTCTGGAGCGCGCGTGATGACTGCCGCTCCCGCCCCGCTTCCGGGTTGTCCGCGCCCGGTTGTCCCAGCAGCGAGGGATGGTCGCTGCAGTGGCCGCAAGGCCGTCTCGGAGGACCGACTATGTCCAATGGTATCACCGAGGCCGAGGCCCGCGAGATCCACCGCCTGGTCATGCAGGGATGGATCTTCTCGGTCTTCGCCTCGATGGGCGCGCACATCCTTGTCTGGCTGTGGCGTCCGCTCGTCTACGGGCAGCCCGCTCCGCCCGACTGGCGCTTCTTCCAGTAGGCGGGAGCAGGAGGAGTTCTCGACATGCACAAGATCTGGATGGTGACGAATCCGCTTCGCCTCGGCCTCTCGGCCGCGGTGGCGGTGATGACCGTGGCCCTGGTGATCCATTTCGCGGTGCTCAGCTCGCCCCGCTATTGCGACCACCTCGGCTGGTGCTCGGCGGCGCCCTCCGCCAACGCCCAGCTGCCGGCGCCGCGGAACTGACGGCGGCGGGGTCGGCGGCGGCCTCCGTGCCGTAAGGGGCGGGCCGGCCGCCGCCGGCGAACGCGATCCCGTCCGGCCCGGCGTCGCGGCGCTGGGCTCAGGGCTTCCGCAACCACAAGGGGGTTCCGGCCCATGGCTGTGCTGACTTTCGAGAAGAAATACCGGGTCCGCGGGGGTACCCTCTTCGGCGGCGACCTGTTCGATTTCTGGGTGGGGCCCTTCTATGTGGGCTTCTTCGGCGTCACCACCCTGTTCTTCAGCGTGGTCGGCACCGCGCTCATCATCATCGCCGCCGCCCAGGGGGACACCTTCAACATCTGGCGCATCAACATCGCGCCTCCGGACCTCTCCTATGGCCTTGCCCTCGCCCCAATGCGGGAGGGGGGCTACTGGCAGGTGATCACGATCTGCGCGCTCGGTGCCTTCATCTCCTGGGCGCTGCGGCAGATGGAGATCGCGCGCAAGCTCGGCATGGGGTTGCACATCCCCTTCGCCTATCTGACCGCGGTCTTCGCCTTCTTCACGCTGAACGTGATCCGCCCGGTGCTGATGGGCGCCTGGGGACATGGCTTCCCCTACGGCATCTTCAGCCACCTCGATTGGGTGAGCAACGTCGGCTACCAGTACCTGCACTTCCACTACAACCCGGCGCACATGATCGCGGTGAGCCTGTTCTTCGCCACCACGTTCGCGCTCTCGCTCCATGCATCGCTGGTGCTCTCGGCGATCAATCCCAAGAAAGGGCTGCCGGTCGCCACGGCGGAGGCCGAGAACACCTTCTACCGGGATTTGATCGGCTACTCGATCGGTACACTGGGCATCCACCGGCTGGGGCTGTTCCTCGCCCTCTCGGCCGGCATCTGGTCCGCCATCTGCATCGTCATCTCCGGGCCGTTCTGGACCCGCGGCTGGCCCGAATGGTGGAACTGGTGGCTCCAGATCCCGATCTGGCGCGGCCTGTGAGGAGAGGAGGAGGGAACCATGGCACTGGAATACCAATACCTCTTCACCCGCGTGCAGGTCCGCGGGCCGCACTACAAGGGTCTGCCGCTGCCGCCCGGCCATGACGTGCGCAGCAAGGGCGGGCGGTTCTCGCACCTGCTGGGCAAGCTCGGCGATGCGCAGATCGGGCCGATCTACCTCGGCCATCTCGGGGTGCTGTCGCTGTTCTTCGGCTTCATCGCCTTCGAGATCATCGGGCTGAACATGCTGGCCTCGGTGAACTGGAACCCGCTGCTGTTCGTGCGCGACCTGTTCTGGCTCTCGCTCGATCCGCCGCTGCCCCAGCACGGCCTCAAGGTCTTCATGCCGCTGCACGAGGGCGGCTGGTGGCTGCTCGCCGGCTTCTTCCTGACGCTCTCGCTCTTCCTGTGGTGGGGGCGGACCTACCGCCGGGCGCGCGCGCTCGGCCTCGGCACGCACACCAGCTGGGCCTTCCTCGCGGCGATCTGGCTCTATCTGGTGCTGGGCTTCATCCGCCCGATCCTGATGGGCAGCTGGAGCGAGGCGGTGCCCTTCGGCATCTTCTCCCACCTCGACTGGACCGCGGCGTTCTCGATCCGCTACGGCAACCTCTTCTACAACCCCTTCCACGCGCTCTCGATCGTCTTCCTCTACGGCTCGGTGCTGCTGTTCGCGATGCACGGGGCCACCATCCTGGCGGTCGGCCGCTTCGGGGGAGAGCGCGAGGTCGAGCAGGCCTATGACCGCGGCACCGCCATGGAGCGGGCCGGCCTGTTCTGGCGCTGGACCATGGGCTTCAACGCCACGAGCGAGAGCATCCACCGCTGGGCCTGGTGGTTTGCGGTGCTGACGCCGGTCACCGGCGGCATCGGCATCCTGGTCACCGGCACGCTGGTGGACAACTGGTACCTCTGGGCGATGGAACGCGGCTTCGTCGCCGCCTACCCGCCGATTGCCACCCCTGACCCCTACCTGACGGGAGCCGGCCGATGAGGGACAACACGACCAACAACACGCTGCTCGCGCTCGGCGGCGTGGGCGCCCTGATCGGCATCGGGTTGCTCTTCACCTTCGAGCGACCGCCGATCGAGACGGTGCAGGGCGGCTTCCGCGGCACCTCCATGGGGCAGGTCTACAACCCGCGGACCGTCAACCGCCTGGCGGCGGTCAACCAGGTGCCGCCGGCGCCCGAACCGGCAGACCCGGGCGGCGAACGGGCGCGGGACGTGTTCCAGAACGTGCAGGTGCTGGGGCACCTCTCGGTCGAGCAGTTCAACCGCATCATGCAGGTGATGACCGAGTGGATCTACCCGCGCGAGAACATCGCCGACGGCTGCAACGGCTGCCACGTGCCGGGCAACTTCGCGGCCGAGGACATCTACACCAAGCATGTCGCGCGCCGCATGCTGCAGATGACCATGGCCCTCAACAGCACCTGGCAGGTGCATACGCAGGAGGTGGGGGTGACCTGCTGGACCTGCCATCGCGGACAGGCCGTGCCGGCCTATGTCTGGTCGCAGCAGCCTGTCAGCAGCAACGGCGGCGGCTTCGCCACCGGTCCGGGCGAACAGAACCGCCCCGGCCGCCAAGTGGGTCTCGCCTCCCTGCCCAATGATCCCTTCACCCCCTATCTGTGGCGGGCCGAGGAGATCCGCATGCAGGGCCGCGACCAGCATCCGCGGCCCAACAGCCGGCAGTCCATCCAGCAGACGGAATGGAACTACGCGCTGATGATGCACATGTCGACGGCGCTCGGCGTCAACTGCACCTTCTGCCACAACAGCCGCGCCTTCTCGAGCTGGGAGGAGAGCCCGCCCCAGCGCCTGACCGCCTGGCATGGCATCCGCATGGTGCGCGACATCAACAACACCTACATCGAGCCGCTGCGCGAGCGCTTCCCGCCGCATCGGCTGGGGCCGCTTGGCGATACGCTCAAGGTCAACTGCGCGACCTGCCATCAGGGCGTCTATCAGCCCATGTTCGGCGCGCCGATGATCCGCGATTATCCGGAGCTGCTGCCCCCGCCTGAACAGCGGCGAGCGGAGGCGCCGGCTCCCGGCTGGGTGGCCGGGCCGCGCCTGCCATAGCGCAGGGCGGAAGCGACAGAGGGGCCGGCCCCGCAGGGGAGCGGCCCCTTTTCCGTCCGCTTGCCGGGGCTGCCTGCTGCGCGCAGCGCCGGGCCGATCCGCCCATCTCCCGGCCGCCGTCGCGTATATAGGTGCGCGATGCCACCTCCGACCGCCCTGGCGCCGCTGCGCCATCCGATCTTCCGTCTGCTGTGGCTGGCCAATCTCGCCTCCAACATCGGGTTGTGGGTGCAGAACACCGGTGCGGGTTGGCTGATGACCACGCTCGACCCCTCGCCGCTCATGGTCTCGCTGGTGCAGGCGGCCTCGATGTTGCCGGTCTTCCTGCTCGCCCTGCCCGCCGGCGCCTTGGCCGATATCCTGGAACGGCGCCTCTTCCTGCTCCTCGTGCAGGGCTGGCTCGCGGCGGTGGCCATTCCCCTCGCCCTGCTGGATGCCGGGGGCGTGCTGGGGCCGTGGGGTTTGATTGCCTTGACCTTCGCCCTGGGGGCGGGGCTCGCGGCTTCCTTCCCCGGCTGGGCGGCGACCACCGCCGAGCTCGTCCCGCGGGAGGATCTGGTGGGAGCGATCGCGCTCAACGGGATCGGCTTCAACATCGCACGCGCGGTCGGTCCCGCGCTCGGCGGGCTGATCATCGCGAGCCTTGGCACGGCGGCTGCCTTCGCCTTCAACGCGCTCTGCATCGCTGCCCTGGCCTTGGCCTTGCTGGCCTGGCGGCGCCGGACGCCCAAGCCCGCCCTGCCGGCCGAGAGCTTTCTCTCTGCCATGCGCGCCGGGTTGCGCTTCGTCTCGGCAGCACCTGCCATCCGCAACGCCATCCTGCGCGCCTGCGTCTTCTTCCTCTTCGGCGCGGCGGTCTGGGGCCTGATGCCGCTGCTCGTGCGCCAAGGATTGGGGCTCGGGCCGCAGGCCTTCGGCCTGATCCTGGGCACCATGGGCGCAGGTGCGGTCGCCGCAGGTTTCATCATGCCCTATCTGCGCCCGCTCACCGACCGATCGGGGATGGTGCTCGGCGCATCGCTGCTCTCCTGCCTGGCACTGGCTTTGATCGGCCTTGCGGTGCCGAGCGGCATCGGCTGGCCGCTTGCCGTGATCGGCATCTTCCTCTTTGGGATGTGCTGGCTTGCGGGTGCGAGCACGCTGCAGACCGCGGCCTCCCTCGCGGCCCCGGGCTGGGTCCGGGCGCGCGCCCTTGGCATCTATCAAATGTGTTTCTTCGGAGCGATGACGGTGGGCGCCGTCGCCTCCGGCTGGCTTGGCGAGCGCATCGGCGTCTCCGGTGCGCTGGTCGCGTTTGCGCTGCTGGGGGCGGCGGCGGCGGTGGCGGTGCGCGGCCGCAGCCTGGATGCGGAGGCCGAGATGCCGCCCCTCCCGCAGGCGCCGATCCTCTCGCCCAAGCCCGAAGCGCCGGAATTGCGCGCCCTGCTCGAGGCCGGGTCGGGGCGTGTGCTGGAAGTCGTGCGCTACACCGTCGCCGCCGAGGACAGGGCAGCTTTCCTGGCCCACATGGAGAAGGTGCGGCGCGCCCGCCTGCGCGCCGGCGCCCTCATCTGGCGGCTCTACGAAAACGTGGCCGAGCCCGAGCGTTTCGTCGAACTCTGGCTGGTCGAGAGCTGGACGGAGCATCTGCGCGAGGCCGGGCGCATGACCGAGACCGACCGCGCGCTGATCGCGGCTGCCCTGGCCTTCGACCGCAGCCCGACCGGGGCGGAAGCGGCCCGCTACGTCAATCTGCTGTGACGGTTTCGTTGCGGGCAGCGGGCCGCGCCGCCTCGGAGCGCATCAGATCGAGCAGCATCCGCCGCATCAGCACCCCCGGCCGGTCCGAGACCATGTTGTACTCGCGCCCGGTTTGGTCGAGCGGCACATCCGGGTCGGTGCTCTCCAGGATGTCGCGGTCCTCGGCGGTCACCAGCCGGTCGAAGGCGATGATGTCCTCGGCCTTGGCGTCGGCCTCGGTGTCGTTGCGGTAGACGAACTGCACGATCTGGCTGCGCGTATCGTCGATCGGCGTCGCGGCGGTGACGATGGAGTGGCTGAGGCCGTTCGGGTAGCGGATGCGCAGCTTGCGCAGGAAGGGCATGTACCAGCGCCCGCGCATCATGCGCACGGTCCGGTCGGAATCCATGCGCAGCACCTTCTTCTGGATCTCCGGATTGCGCACCGGGACCTCGGTGATCATCAGGAAGCCGTCAGGGTATTCCTCGATCTCGAGCTTGGCCGGTTCGGGGTGGCCTTGGTCGCCGAAGCTCGCGCGATGGACGAAGCTGAAATGCGCGTTGTCGAAGCTGTTCTCCATCACGCGCAGCCCGGCACAGTTCCACACCTCGTAGAACTCATCGATGCGGCGGCAGCCCTCGGCCTCCTCCTCGAAGTCCGGGATCGGAAACAGCGGTTCCTCGAGCGCGCACCAGAGATAGCCGTAGCGCGCGGCGGCGCGATAGGCCGGGGTGGACATCCGCCCGCCCGACTGGCGTTCGGGCGGATGTTGGGGGATGCGCACGACCCGGCCATGGCGGTCGAACTCCCAGCCGTGATAGCCGCACGCGAGGCGCCCATTCTCGTAGAAGCCCTTGGACAGCTTGGCCGTACGGTGGCAGCAGCGATCCTCGAGCACCGCCGGCTGCCCCTCTCCATCCAGCCAGAGGACGAGGTCCCGCCCGAGCAGCCGGAAGGGCTTGGGCCCATCGGCCAGCATGGAGAGCGGCATCAGCGGATACCAGAAGCGGCGCAGCAGCGGGGTCTGGGTCGCGAGCATGGGTCCCTCCTCATCCCCACTCTAGCTGTTGCAGGGCAAAAGGGCGGCGGGGCGAGCCGGGCTGACCGCCCGGGCCTGTCCGCTGCTGCCCAAAGGGGCGGCAGATCGGCGCGCTCAACGCCGAAGCTGTGGGCGATTGCGGTGTCAGGACTTGGGCTGTGCTGACTTGGGCGGTCGCGGCGGGTCGGGGCAGCCGTTACATCTGCCTCACTTCCCAGGAGGTTCGACATGCGCCGCCGTTCCGTCCTCGCCCTCCCTGCCCTTGCCCTTGCTGCCCCCGCGGTCCACGCGCAGCCTCTGCTCAACATCCGCTTCACGCTTGACTGGGCCTTCCAGGGGCCCCAGGCGGCCTTCCTGGCCGCGCTGGAACGCGGCCATTTCCGCCGGGAAGGTCTGAACGTCACCATGGACCGCGGCACCGGTTCGGGCGATGTGCCGGTGCGCATCGCCAGCGGCGCCTATGACGTGGGCGTGGCCGACATCAACCCGACCATCCGCATGCGGCTCGAACGGCCCGAGGTTGACGTCTTCAGCCCCTTCATCATCTACGACGCTACCGCGCTTGCGGTGATGACGACGCGGCAGCAGAACATCCGCACCCCGCGCGACCTCGAGGGCAAGACCATCGCCGCCCCCGATGCCGATGCCGGGCGGCAGCTCTTCCCGGCCTTCGCACGCGCGGCCGGCATCAACGCCGCCTCCATCCGCTGGATCTCGGTCACGCCGCAGCTGCGCGAGACCATGCTGGCGCGCGGCCAGGCCCATGCGATCACGGGCTTCATCACCTCGGGCATCTTCTCCCTGCGGGCGCTCGGCGTGCCGGAGCAGGACATCATCGTCATGCGCTACAATGAGGTGGGGGCGGATTTCTATGCCACCTCCCTAATCACCTCCCGCCGCTTCGCCGAAGCGAATCCGCAGGCAGTGACCGGGCTGATCCGCGCCCTGGTGCGCGCGCAATACGAGACCCTGGCCGATCCCGAAGGGATGGTGCAGCTCCTGCGTGCGCGCGAGCCGCTGACCGACATCGCGCTGGAGACGGAGCGCCTGCGGATGGCGCTCGAGCTGCTCACCTTCACCCCGCATGTGCGGGCCAATGGCTTCGGGCAGGTGGACACGGTGCGGCTGCAGCGCTCCATCGACATGCTGCGCGACGCGCTGGGCATCCAGCGGCCGATGGCGTGGTCGGAGGTGTATGATCCGCGGTGGCTTCCGCCGCCCTCCGATCTGCGTGCATGATCGGGGGCATGCCGCTGCCGTCTCGCTACTGGGCCGATCTGCCCTGGCCCGCCTTTCGGTCCCTGCCGCCGGATACGGTGGCGCTGCTGCCGCTGGCGGCGATCGAACAGCACGGGCCGCATCTGCCGGTCTCGGTCGATGCCACGATCAATGAGGGAATCGTCGAGCGCGTGCTGCGCGGCCTCGAGGCCGACTTCCCGCTGCTCGTGCTGCCGACGCAGAAGATCGGCTGTTCGGTCGAACATCTGCGCTTTCCCGGCACCCTCACCAGCACGCCGGAGACGCTGATCGCGCTCTGGACGGAGATCGGCGATTCCGTCGCCCGCGCGGGAATCCGGCGCCTGGTCATGCTCAACAGCCATGGCGGGCAGGTGCAGGTGATGGAGATCGTGGCCAGGCGCCTGCGCATCCGCCACGACATGCTGGTGGTGCCTCTCTCCTGGTCGCGCCTGGGCATGCCGCCCGGCCTGGTCACACCGCTGGAGGGGCGCTACGGCATCCATGCCGGACAGATCGAGACGGCGGCCATGCTCGCGCTTCGCCCCGATCTTGTGGACATGAGCAAGGCCAAGGATTTCCGGAGCGCCTGGATGGTCGCCGAGGATGACTTTCCTCATCTGATCCCGGGGGGTGGTGCGGCCATCGCTTGGCAGGCGCAGGACCTGCATCCGGCCGGGGCGGTGGGCGATGCCAGCCGAGCGACGGCAGCGGATGGGGAGGCGATCCTGGATCTCGCCGCCCGCCGCATTCTCGCCCTGCTTCAGGAAGTGCGCCGCTTCGACGCTGCGGCCTGGGTGGGGCGGACGCCCGATCCGGATGCGTGACATCGCCGGGCTCAAGGCGGCGCTGGCGGGCCTCGTGCTCTCCGACGATCCGGCGCTGCTGCGCCAGAAGTCGCGCGACTTCTACTGGTATTCGCCGATCCTCAAGCAGCGCCTCGACGGGCTGGCCGCCGAGCTCTGGGTGCAGCCGCGCGAGGAGGCGGAGGTGCTGCGCATCCTGACCGAGGCGCGGGCGCGGCGGATACCGGTCACGGTGCGCGGCGGGGCTACCGGCAACTACGGCCAATGCGTCCCGCTGGAGGGCGGGGTGCTGCTCGACATGACGGCGATGGCGCGTCCGCTCGCCCTCGAGGATGGCGTGCTGACGGCGCAGGCCGGGGCACGGCTGATCGACCTCGACCTCTGGGCTCGCGAAAGGGGTTGGGAGTTGCGGCTCTGGCCCAGCACCAAGCGCAGCGCGACGATCGGCGGCTTTGTCGCCGGCGGCGGGGCGGGGGTGGGCGGCATTGCGCATGGCACGCTGCGCGAGCGGGGCAATCTGCTCGGTGCCCGGGTGGCCACCATGCAGGACCCGCCTGCCATACTGGAGCTGGCGGGCGAGGCCGCAGCCCCGATCAACCGCGCCTACGGCACCACGGGCGTGATCACGGCGCTGCGCCTGCCGCTCGCCCCGGCCCAGGCCTGGCGCGACGTAGCGGTGGCCTTCCCCGCCTATGGCGCCGCCCTGCGCTTCGCTGCCGCGCTTGCCCTCTCGGATGGCATCGCCAAGAAGATGTGCGCGACCTTCCAGCCGGCGCTCGTGCCCTTCTTCCGCGGCATTGCCGATGCGGTCCCGCAGGGGCAGGCGCTGGTGCTCGCCATGATCGCCCCCTCCGGCCTGCTGCCGCTCGCGGAGCTCGCGCGCGAATACGGCGGCGCGCTGGTCGCTGAACAGGAGACGCTCGCTGCCGAACGCGATCCCGATGCCACCCCCTTCTACGAATATTGCTGGAATCACACGACTCTGCAGGTGCTGAAGCGCGACCGCGGCGTGACCTATCTGCAGATGCGCTTTCCCTTCGAGGAGACGGTGGCGGCGGTGGAGGCGGCCTGCGCCCTCTTCCCCGACGAGGTCTGGATGCACACCGAATGCGTCCGCTTCGGCGGCCGCTTCACCATGACCGCCCTGCCTGTCATCCGCTGGCGTGGGCCCGAGCGCTTGGCCGAGATCATGGCGGGCTTCGAGGCGATCGGCATCGCCATCGCCAACCCGCATGTCTTCACGATCGAGGAGGGCAGCGGCTATCGCCGCGTGCCGGGCGATCAGCTCGGCTTCAAGCGGATGACCGATCCGCTGGGACTGCTCAACCCTGGCAAGATGAGGGATTTCGACCGTGGCTGAACGCGACATCGCGGGGCTGATCGCCGCCCTGCCCGGCATCGCCTGGACGACCGAGGAGGCGCTGCTCCGCCAGAAGTCCCGCGACTTCTTCTGGTATTCGCCGGTGCTCAAGCGCCTGCTGGCCGGCGTCAAGGCCGATGCCATCGCCACCCCGCGCGAGGAGGCGGAGGTGATCGCCATCCTCGCCGAATGCGCGCGCCGGCGCATTCCCGTCACGCCGCGCGGTGCGGGCACTGGCAATTACGGACAGGCGATGCCTCTCGCCGGGGGTGTGGTGCTCGATCTCTCGGCGATGGACCGGCCGCTCTGGGCGCGCGGCTGGGTGCTGCGCGCGCAGGCGGGGGCCAAGCTGATCGACCTGGACGCCTATGCGCAGCGGGAAGTGGGCGGGGAGCTGCGCTTTCACCCCTCCACCCGCCGCACCGCTACCATCGGCGGCTTCATCGCCGGCGGCTCCTCCGGCATCGGCAGCGTGACCTGGGGCACCCTGCGCGAGCCCGGCAATATCCTGGGCCTGCGGGTCGTGACCATGGAGGAGCAGCCGCGCGTGCTGGAACTGCGCGGGGCGGAGATCCAGAAGGTCAACCACGCCTATGGCACCAATGGCGTGATCACCGAGGTGGAGGTGCCGCTGGCCCCGGCGCAGGACTGGTATGACCTGGTGGTCGGCTTCGCGACCTTCGCCGACGCTGCACGCTTCGCCGATGCCCTCGCCTCCTGCGACGGCATCGTCAAGAAGCTGGTCTCGGTCCTCGCAGCACCGGTGCCGCAGCGCTATTTCCGGGCCTATGATGGCCTCATTCCGGAGGGCGTGCATGTCGTCCTGGCGATGGTGGCCGCACCCTTCCTCGATTTCCTGGCCCCGCTGCTCGCGCGCCATGGCGGGCGGGAGTTGCATCGCATCCGCACCGCCGAGGCGACGGTGCCCGCCTATGAGCATTCCTGGAACCACACCACGCTGCAGGCGCTCAAGGTCGACCGCTCCATCACCTATCTGCAGACGCTCTTCCCGGCGCCCGGCCATGTCGCGCTGGCCGAGCGGATGCAGGCCATGTTCGGCGATGAGGTGCCGATGCACCTCGAGTTCGTCCGCTTCGGGGGGCAGGTGCTCTGTTTCGGGCTGCAGCTCGTCCGCTTCACGAGCGAGGAGCGGCTGAACGAGATCATCGCGATCCACGAGGCGCATGGCGCCCCGGTCTTCAACCCCCACGCCTATACGCTGGAGGAGGGGGGGATGAAGCACGTCGATCGCGACCAGCTCGCCTTCAAGCGGGAGACCGACCCGATGGGGCTGCTCAACCCCGGCAAGATGCTGGCCTTCGAGGATCCCGAATGGACCCCGGCCAAGCCGCGCACCCACTACATCTTCGGCGAGCCGGCGCCGATCGAGGAGGTGCTGGAGTAGCCCCCCTCACCAGGCGGCGAAGGCGCGTTCGACGCGGGCCAGGAAGGCGCGGCGCCGCGCCTCGGTTGCGCGGTTCATGTCGTAGAGGGCGTGGTATTCGATGCGTGCCCGCGCAGCATTGAGCATCCTGAGGTAGCGGGTGACGGCCATGCGTGGCGGATCCGCGACCAGCAGGGCGTTCCAGCGCGGCCGGCCATAGGTCACGACGCCCGCGATGCGCTGCAGATGGGTGAGGGCGGGGCGGGCGATGCCGTCCTTCCCCAGCGTGAAGGAGACGCCAGGCAGCAGCACCCGGTCGAACCAGCCCTTGAGGATGGCCGGCATGGAGAAGCACCAGGTCGGAAAGACCAGCACCAGCCCCTCAGCGGCGAGCAGCCGGTCCACATAGCGCGCCACCGGCAGGCGATTGACCGTCAGGTCGTGGTAGTGCCGCCGCTCCTCGGGGCTCAGAACCGGGTTGAAGCCTTCGGCGTAGAGGTCACAGTCATCCACCGTATGCCCTGCGGCAGCCAGCCCGGCGAGCACCGCCTGGTGGGTGGCGGCGTTGAAGCTCTCCGGCAGGGGATGGGCATAGAGGACCAGCACGCGCATCGGATTCCTCCGTGACAGATGGGCGGCCGCGCGCCAGAAGCGCGGGCATGATGAGGATCGGAATCGGGCGCCGGAGCCGGCGCGGGGGCCCGGTGCGGCGGGTTGCGCCATGAAGGTGTTGCTGGTCCACGCGCATCCGCGGCCCGACAGCTTCTCGGCCGCGCTGAAGGATGCTGCCGTCTCGGCGCTCGGCCGGGCAGGGCATGAGGTGAAGCTGCGCGACCTCTATGCCGAGGGCTTCGCACCCGTCCTCGGCGCGGAGGAGCATGCCCGCTACCACGATGCGGCAGCCAACACTCGCGGTATCGAGCAGGAGGTGGCCGACCTGCGCGCGGCCGATGCCCTGCTGCTGGTCTATCCGACCTGGTGGTATGGGATGCCGGCCATGCTCAAGGGCTGGTTCGACCGCATCTGGGTGCCGGGCGTGACCTTCACCCTGGGCGAGGGTGCGATCCGGCCGGCGCTGACCAATATCCGCCGCATCGGGGTGGTCACCACCTACGGCTCGCCGCTGTGGCTGCTGTGGTATCTCGGCTGGCCGGACCGGCGCGTCATCGGCGGGGGCATCCGGCGGCTCTGCGCGCGCGGCTGCCGCCTCGATTGGCTGTATCTGACGCGCATGGACCATCGCGGTCCGGCCGAACGCCGCGCCTTCCTCGCCCGGGTGGAGCGGCATCTCGCCCGCTGGTGAGCTCACCCGACCCCGCCCACCACGGCATCGAGCTCGCGATAGTCGGGGGGCGTCGAATCGATCGGCCGGCCCGCCCGCAGCACCACGCGATCCGCCTGCGGGCGAGAGAGGAGTTCGGTCCAGCCGCGGGCGTTCAGCAGCACCAGGTCAGCCGGCGCGCCGACCACCAGCCGCCCGCGGCCGGCAAGCCCCATGGTGTCCGCCGGCGTGGCGGTGACCGCGCGCGGCCAATCCGCAATCGGGTGATCGAGGTGGAGGATGCGGGTCGCCTCCCGGTAGACCTCGATCATGTCGAGATCGCCGTAGGCATAGAAGGGATCGCGCGTATTGTCCGAGGCCAGCGAGACCGGCACACCCGCCGCCGCCAGTTCATGGACCAGGGTCACGCCGCGCCAGCGTGGCGTGCGGCCCGCTGCCCTGGACTGCAGGTAGAGGTTGCACATCGGCAGCACGACGATGCGGATGCCGGCCTCCGCCACGCGGGCGATGGTCTCGGCCGCGAAATCCTCCGGCTGGATGGAGAGGGAGCAGCAATGCCCGCACTGGATCGGCCGGCGGAAGCCGCGGCGCAGGGCGGTCAGCGCGATCTCTCGCAGCGCGCGCGACCCGCTCTCGCCGCTCTCGTCCACATGGAGGTCGAGCGCCAGGCCGCGTGCTTCGGCAAGCGCGAAGAAGCGGTCGAGCATGGGCTGGAAATCGGGCGGCAGCGCATCATGCACATGCCCTTCGAGCCGCGTCACCATGCCGAGGATGCCGCCGTAGCGGGCGACGAGGTCGGCGAGCTCCTCTCCCTCCGGCCCGGCGAAGCGATCGAGCGGGGCGATCGAGCAGAGCTGGAGCTCGATCCGGCCCGCCCATTCCGCGCGCAGGCGGTCGAACAGCGCCCAGGTTGTGCGCGCATGCGGCAGATAGCTGTCGAGATGGGTGCGGATGGCGACCGTCCCATGCGCGTAGGCCGCGCGCAGCGCGAAGTCGGCCCGCGCGCGCATATCCGCCTCGCTCCAGTGGGCGGCGCGGTCTTCGGCCACGGCGGCGATCGCGCC
The DNA here is from genome assembly GCA_025057055.1 of Rhodovarius sp. Lineage (GTDB taxonomy): Bacteria > Pseudomonadota > Alphaproteobacteria > Acetobacterales > Acetobacteraceae > Rhodovarius. The sequence goes on from JANWYF010000074.1 coordinate 21,407, forward strand.
GGCGAAATCCCCTGATGGGTTGGGCGAGCGCGGCCAGATATGCCCCTTGTCCAGATGGGTATGGACATCGACGAAGCCGGGCCAGATCTGCCCGCCCTCGAGCGATATGCCCTCTGCGGCGCTGCCGGCCGGGGCGATGGCGGCGATGCGGCCGGAATCGATCAGCACATCGCACAGCCGCAGGCCATCCCCGCCTTCGGCGGTGAGAGCAGCGGGCAGCCGCGCATCCCGCAGCCAGAAGCGCGGGCCGGCGGCGGCGAGCGCGGCGTGCAGTCCTGCCCTCATCCGCTCTCTCCGGCGCCGGCGCTCTCGTGCCAGCGGCGCAGCAGGAGGTAGGAGAGCCAGGAGAGCGCGCCGAAGATCGCAATCCCGGTGGCCGAGACCAGCACCAGGGCGGCGAACATGCGCGGGATCTGGAGCTGGTAGCCGGCCTCCAGGATGCGGTAGGCGAGGCCCGATGCCCGCCCGCCGGTGCCGGCCACGAATTCCGCCACGATCGCCCCGATCAGCGCGAGCCCGCCCGAGATGCGCAGGCCGGCTAGAAAGAAGGGCATGGCCGAGGGCAGCCTGAGCCGCGTCAGCACCTGCCAGCGCGTCGCCCCGTAGAGCCGGAAGAGGTCCTGCAGATTGGCATCGGCGCTGTTGAGCCCCACCGTGGTGTTGGACAGGATCGGGAAGAAGGCGACGATCCAGGCGCAGATCAAAAGCGCCAGGCGCACATCATCCGCCCAGATGATGATCAGCGGCGCGATCGCCACGATAGGCGTCACCTGCAGGATCACCGCATAAGGGAAGAGCGAGATCTCGATCGCGCGCGACTGGGCGAAGAGCACCGCCAGGGCAAGCCCAAGTGTGGCCGCCACCGCCAGCGCGGCGAAGGTGATCTGCAGCGTCACCCACAGCGAGGTCGAAAGCGTTCCCCAATCGCGCAGCAGCGTCTGCCCGATCAGCACCGGCCCGGGCAGGATATAGGGCGGCACCTCATAGGCGCGCACCGCCCATTCCCAGCTGCCGAGGGCAAGCAGCCCCACGATCAGGGGCGCAACCCAGCGCACCCAGCGCGGTTCACGGCGCAGTGCGGTGCTCATGCACACTCCTTGCGGAACAGGCGGCGCATCATCCGGCCAGCGCCGCCAGGGTGGGAGAGATGAGCCGCCCCTCGCGCAGCAGGAAAACCCCGCCGGCGATGACATGCCGGAGGTCCCGCGGCCGGGCGGCCAGCAGGAGGCGGGCCGCGAGCTCCTCGGGCCGCGCCTGCGCGAAGGCCGGGGCATCGAGGCTGAAGGCGATCAGGTCGGCCGCCGCACCAGGGCGGAGATGGGCGCCGCCGGTGGCCATCGAGAGCACAGCCTCCGGGCTCAGCCACTCCTCGTCCGGGCGGCCGGCGCGGGGCAGCAGGCAGGCGAGCTTGGCTGCCTCCAGCATGTCCTGGGTGTCGTTGCTGCCGGCGCCATCGGTGCCCACGGCCAGGCGCACGCCGCGCGCCAGCGCCCGCGCCACGGGGGCAATGCCGCTGCCCAGCCGCAGATTGGCGACCGGATTGTGCACCATCAGCGTGCCGGCGCGCGCCAGCTGATCGAGATCCTGGTCGGTCAGGTGGACGCCGTGGGCGAACTCCACATCCGGCCCGGCAAGCCCAAGGGCCGCCAGCTGTGCCACCAGATCCGGCCCGAAGCGGGCAAGGCAGCGTTGCCGATCAAGCGCGGTCTCGCACAGGTGCAGGTGCAGGAAATGGCCGTGCTCGCGGGCCAGCCGCGCGAGGCCGGCCAGCAGCGCATCGCTGCAGCGCTGCGGCGCCGAGGGGCCGAGGCCAAAGACAACCCCGCGCGGCGGATCCCGTGCCAGGGTCGCGGCGACAGCGAGTGCCTCCTCCGTCGCGGGCGCTGCCTCTGCCGAGGGGGAGGGCAGGTCGCGCAGCATGGCAGCCAGCCGCACCCTGAGCCCCGTTTCGGCCCAGGCCGCCGCGGCCAGGTGCACCGCCGGGACCGAGAGCGGCAGCTGGCGGAAATGGTCGGTCACCGCCACGGCCCCGCCCAGGATGTTCTCGGCCGCGGTCAGCCGCACTGCCCGGGTGATCGCCGCCGCATCGAGGGCATCCTGCCCCTCGGCATAGGCGGCCCTGAGCCAGTCATCGAGCCGGGCCATCGGTGCGCGGCCGCGGGCCAGCGCCTCGGGCGAATGGGTATGGGCATTGACGAAGGCCGGCATCAGCAGCAGGCGCGAGGCATCGAGCAGCTCTGCTCCCTCCGGCGCGGCCAGGCCGGGGCCGAGGGCGGCGATCTTGTCCTCCACCACCAGCACATCGACCCCCGGGCGCGGCAGCCAATCGCCCCCGCCCGGCAGCAGCGTGGCGGCGCTGAGCAGCAGCGGGCGCATCAGCCCTCCGCCATCGCGCGCTCGAGGGCGTGGCTCACCTCCCGGCAATGCGCGGCATAGGTGGCGGAGGTGCGAAACTCCGGCAGGGCCCGGTCCTCGGGCGGGATGCGCAGTTCGGCCACGATGCGCCCGGGCCGCGGGGCCATCACCACGATGCGTTCGGCCAGGAAGACGCTCTCGAAGACGGAATGGGTCACGAACACCACGGTGAATCGCTCGGCCTGCCACAGCGCGAGCAGATCGTTGTTGAGCCGAAAGCGCGTGATCTCATCGAGGGCGGCGAAGGGCTCATCCATCAGGAGCAGGCGCGGGTTGGTCACTAGGGCCCGCGCGATGGAGACGCGCATCTTCATCCCTCCCGACAGGGCGCGGGGATAGGCGCGCTCGAATCCGGCGAGGCCCACGCGCTGGAGCATGGCGGCCGCGCGCTCTTCGGCCTGCCTTCGGCGCATGCCGGACAGTTCGAGCGGCAAGGCGACGTTGCGCAGCGCCGTCGCCCAGGGCATCAAGGTCGGCTCCTGGAAGACGAAGCCGATGCTGCGCCGCGCCTCGCGGTCGGCGGGGAAGGAGATCTCTCCCGCGGTCGGTTCGATCAGCCCTGCGATCATGCGCAGCAGCGTCGATTTGCCGCAGCCCGAGGGGCCGAGCAGGGCCAGGAAATCCCCGCGCGCGAGCGAGAGATCCACACCCTCGACCGCGAGGGTGCCGGTCGGGAAGCGCTTGGAGACACCGCGCAGCGTGAGCAGCGGAGGGGCTTGCAAGCCATGCATCGGGCACGCTTTAGCCCGCCCTGCCGCGGAAGTCAGGCCAGCCCCACCCGCCGATTGACGAAGCGCAGGTCATAGGCGCGGCGGATGTCGAGCCCGGGGGGATAGACGCCCGCATCGCGCATGGTGGCATAGAAGCGCGCCCAGCGCTCATCAGTCATGGCCCCGATGCCCAGGGTCAGCGCATCGCCGCTCATCACGATGCCCATCTCGTTCATGACCCGGATCGCATAGTCGATGCGCTCCTGCGTCATCTCGGGGTTGTCGCGCATGATCAGGCGGTTGGCGCCCTCGATGTCCTCCCGCCGCATGTATTGCGACCAGCCGAGGATCGAGGCGTCGATGAAGCGCTGCAGCACATCGCCCCGCTCCTCGACCATGCGGCGGCTGGTGGCGATAACGCAATTGTAGTTCTCATAGCCGGCATCGGCGAGGAGGAAAACGCGCGGCCGCGCGCCGGCCTGGATCGCGCTGAAGGGTTCGGAGGAGAGGAAGCCCTGCTGGATGGTCATGCGATCTGCCAGGAAGGGCTGGATGTTGAAGGTGTAGGGGCGGATCTGTTCGTCGGTGAAGCCGAAGCGGGCGCGCAGGAAGGGCCAGTAGCTCACCCGCCCGGCCGCGCCGACCAGGATCGGCCGCCCGCGCATGTCCTCGAAGCTGTTGATCCCGTTGCCCTCATGGGTCATCAGGATCTGCGGGTCCTTCTGGAAGATCGCCGCGACCACCAGGAAGGGCACATTCTCGCGCAGGAAGTTCAGGCCGAGGAAGCCGTTGCCCATGATGGCATCGACCCGCCCCGCCAGGAGCAGCTGCGAGGGGTTCATCTGCGGCCCGCCCATGCGGATCTCCACATCCAGCCCCGCGCGGCGATAGAGGCCGCTGGCCAGCGCGTGGTAATAGCCGCCGTGTTCGGCCTGCGCGCGCCAGTCGGTGTGGAAGATGACGCGGTCCAGGCTCTGGGTGCGGGCGATGCGGGCCCCCGGCACCGGCACCAGGGCAAGCGCGGTGCCGCCCGCGAGCAGCCTGCGGCGTTCGATCCGATAGCGGGTCCTCATGACGGCCTCTCCTGCTGGTTGGCCTTGGTATAGGGCGCTTGGCTTGGCCGCGTCACGCGGCGTTCTGCGCCCTCTGCCGCCTGCGCGGCGAAGGGGCGCACAGCGCCGCGGCAGCATGCCCAGAGAGCGCGCAGCCAAGAGGCGCCTCGGCGGCAGGGCGGCAGCTCAGCCGCGCCCGTTCCGGGGCGAAGAGGGCGAAGTCGCGAATCCCGCGGGCAAGAGGGGGAAGGGTGAGTACGCCCTGCCGCCCCGCCCGGTGTCGGTGACGGAGGCGGGGGCAGGGTGCGGAGGGAGAGCTGGCCTTGCGCGCCGGCGGGGCCGCGCAGCGGCGTTCGGGGCGGCCGATCCCCAGCCGCCCACTGCCGAAGCGGGTGCGCTGAGCCTCTGGGGTGGCGCAGCCGGTGCCGATCGCCCGCCCCGCCACCACCGGCCGGACCGGGCTCCCCGATCGCGCATGCCCGCGAGCGCGCTGCCGGTGCCCGGCGGCCGGCTGCCGGGAGTCTGCCGGGCAGCCCAGGCCGGTCGATCTCGGCCTGACCCGCCGATCACTCCGGCTGGAAACCGGAGGCCCGCACGACCGGGCCCCATTCCTCGCGCTCCCGCCGCACCCGGGCGGCGAAGGCGGCTGGGCTTTCGCTGGTCTCGGCGCCGAAATCCAGCCGGGCCAGCGCCTCGCGCATCTCGGCGGTTGCGGCCACCTGCCGGATGGCGCCGAACAGCCCCTGCACGACATGGGCCGGCGTGCCGGCAGGCAGGAAGGCGCCGAACCATTCCTCCTTGGTCAGGCCGGGGTGGCCGAGTTCGGCAAAGGTCGGCACATCGGGCAGGCGCGGATTCCGCTGCGCCGAGGAGACGGCCAGGATCCGCAGGCCCGTGCCGTTGTGCGGCGTGACATCGCCGAGCACGCCCATGAAGGCGTTGATCCGCCCCGCGATCAGATCCTGCACCGCCGGTACCGCGCCGCGATAGGGGATATGGGTCATCCGGATGCCGAGCGCCTGGGCCAGCATCAGCCCCATGAAATGCGGTGCCGCCCCGGCCGCCGGAGAGGCATAGGGGATCTCGTTCGGCTGCTGCCGCGCCCAGGCCGCAAAGCCCGCCAGATCGCGCGCCGGGTGGGCCATGGGCACGCAGAAGGCGAAGGGGAAGGTGCAGACGGTGCTGACCGGGATGAAGTCGGTCAACGCGTCGTAGCGCACCTCCCGCGGGAAGATATGCGGCTGCAGCGTCATCATGCTGGCCGGGGTCTGCAGGATGGTGGTGCCGTCCTTCTCGGCATCGCGCACATGCTCGACCGCGATGCGCCCGGCTGCGCCTACCCGCCCGTCGACGATGATGTTGGGCGCATAGATGCCGCGCAGCCGTTCCGCATAGAGGCGGGCCACGATGTCGCTCGAACCCCCGGCTGGAAAGCCGATCACGATGCGGGCGGTGCGCGAGACAACCTGCGCCAGGGCGGGCAGCGCTGGCAGGCTGAAGCTGGCGGCAAGCACGGCGCGGCGGCGGATCATGCGGACTCCTCCCCTTGGCTTCTCCTGTGATGTAGCGCGGGGCTTGCCGGCTTGCATCCCCCGCTGCCGGGCCATGGCGCCCGCGCCGCAGCCGGCCTCTTCGGGCCCTGCGTGCGGGCGGTGGCCTTTTCGGCCTTGCACCGACGCGGCGGGACGGCAGGATGCCGACATGCCGCCTGCCATCGCCCCGATCGATTGCGACCTTCATCCGATGGTGCCGGGGCTGGAGGCGCTGCGCCCCTACCTCGAGCCCGTCTGGGCCGAGGCGATCGACCAGCGCGGGCTGGAAGGTTTCGAGAACCAGTCCTTCCCGCCGCGGGCTGCACGCAACCTGGCGCCGCGCTTCCGCCCCACGGGCGGCGGCTTTCCCGATCTCGCGGCGCTGCAGGCCTTCCTGGACGAGACCGGGGCGGAGTGCGCCATCCTCAACTGCCTCTACGGCGTGCAGCTGATCTTCAACGCCGACATGAATGCGGGCTTCACCCGGGCGTTGAACGACTGGATCCGCGCGGAATGGCTGGATCGCGACCCGCGGCTGCGTGCCGCCATCATCCTGCCCAATGAGCCCGACCACGCGGTGGCCGAGATCGAACGGCTTGCCCCTGATCGACGCTTCGTCCAGGCGCTGCGGCTGGTCGCCGGCAATGAGGTCGCGCACGGCCGCCGGCTGCACTGGCCGGTCTATGAGGCGCTGGAGCGTCATGACCTGCCGCTCTGCCTGCATGCCGGCAGCGCCTGGCGACATCCGCCGACTTCGGTGGGCTGGCCCTCCTGGGTGATGGAAGATGTGGCGGCGCAGGCGCAGGCCTTCCAATCGGCCCTTGCCTCGCTGCTGACGGAAGGCGTCTTTGTCCGCTTTCCCCGCCTGCGGGTGGTGCTGGCGGAGTCCGGGGTCTCCTGGTTGCCGCCCTTTCTCTGGCGGCTGTCCAAGACCTGGAAGGGGGTGCGCTTTGAGATCCCCTGGCAGTCCGAGCTGCCCTCCGAGACGCTGCGCCGCCATCTGTGGCTGACCGCTGCACCCTTTGATGCGCCGCAGGAGCTGCTGCCGCGGGTGCTGGCGCAGCTTGCCATGCCCGATCGGCTGCTCTGGGCCAGCGACTGGCCGCACTGGAACGAGGGGGCGCAACTGCCCCCTGATGCGAAGTTTTTGCGCGACAATGCCCTGGCCGCCTATCCTCGGCTGGCAGGAGGGACCGCTCCATGAATGCCCCCACCCCCCGCGCGCGGCTGGCCCCGGGCCGTCCGGCCGCGGCAACCCTCGGCCTGATCGATGTCGACATCCACCCGAGGCTGGCCTCCTGGTCGGATCTCCATCCCTGGCTGTCGGCCGAGCATCGGATGCGGCTGGCGGTCTACGGCACCCGGCCCCGCCACGGCTATGTCAAGGGTCCGCCCTATCACAAGGCGCAGCCGCTTGCCTGCCGCCGCGATGCCTGGCCGCCGGGAGGCGGGACGCCGGCGAGCGATCCCGACTTCCTCCGCGCCCAGCACCTCGACCATTTCGGCATCGATATCGGCATCCTCAACCCGCTCAGCCAGGGGCAGGGCGAGCGCAACAACGCCTTCTCCGCCGCGCTCTGCCACGCCACCAACGAATGGCAGCTCGCGCACTGGGTGGCGCGCGATCCGCGGCTGCGGGCGAGCGTCACCATCCCCTACGAGGACCCGCAGGCCTCGGCCGCCGAAATCCGCCTGCGGGGGGGCGATGCGCGCTTTGCCCATGTCCTGATGATGAGCCGCACCGCCCAGCCTGCCGGCCACCCGCACTACTGGCCGATCTATGAGGCGGCGGCCGAGGTCGGGCTGCCCGTCGCCTTTCACGCCTTCGGCTATTCCGGCCATACCATGACCAATGCCGGCTGGCCCTCCTACTACATCGAGGAGGTGAGCGAACACGCCACCTCCTGCCAGAACCTCCTCACCTCGCTCATCGTCGAGGGGGTCTTCGTCCGCTTCCCCTCCCTGCGCGTGGTGCTGATCGAATGCGGCTTCGCCTGGCTGCCGAGCCTCGGCTGGCGGCTCGATGCGCTCTGGCCCACCCTGCGCGATGAGGTGCCGCACCTCGCCGAACTTCCCTCCGAGACGATCCGGCGCCATGTCTGGGTCTCAACCCAGCCGATCGAGGAGCCGGATCGGCCGGAACAGCTGGTCGAGATCATGGGCTGGATCGGCTGGGATCGCATCCTCTACGCCTCCGACTATCCGCACTGGGATTTCGACGACCCGCGCTTTGCCATCCCGGCCTATCTGGGGGAGGAGAGGCGCGCCGCCATCTACGGCGGCAATGCCCGGGCGCTCTACGGGTGGTAGCGCATGTGGTGGCGCCTGCCTCGGCCATTCCTCCGGGCGGGCGGCTGGTGGCGGAGGTGGCGGGGCGACGCATCGTCATCTTCAACCTGGGCGGAGAGTTCTTCGCCCTGGCCGACCGCTGCCCGCACCAGGGCGGGCCGCTCTCCGCCGGGCCGGTGATGGGTGAGATCCGCAGCGACTGCCCGGGGCAGTACCGCTACCACCGCCCCGGCGAGATCCTGCGCTGCCCCTGGCATGCCTGGGAGTTCGACATCCGCACGGGCCGGTCGGTCTGCGACCCGCGCCGGGTCAAGACCGGCAGCTACCCGGCACGGCTCGCCAGCGGGGCGGAACTGGCGTTGCAGGCCGAGACCTTCCCCGTGCGGGTGGAGGAGAGCTACGTCGTGGTCGAGATCTAGCCCGGGCCTCTGCGGGCTGCTGCCGCGCCTCACCCGCGACGGCGCCGCGACCCTCAAGCCGGGATGCCGGCGCGACCCCGGCCCGGCCCAGGGCCCCGCGGCGGGCAGCAGCGCCTTTGCAGGGGCGTGGCCGGGTGGTCGCTGATCTTCGGCTGCCGGGGGCGGCCAGCCCAGGCCTCGGTCCCATCTCCTCCCGCGCGGACCGGGCACAGGCGGTGCAGGCTTCGCTGCGGGCTTGGCCGCCGCACGGCAGAGGGGGCGGCCGGCGGGGCGGTGCGGGCTGATCGGGGCTGGCGGCTGCGCTGGCCGGCCCGGCGGGACATCCACCCCCTGGCGAGAGGGCCTCCTCGCCGCCATCTTCCGTTCATGAGCCAGGTACCCGCGAGGCCACCGGCTGGGAGCGGCGCGGTGGCCGCCTTCCTTGCCAAGGTCAACAGCATGGCCGTCCGCCCCGCGAGCGGCCCCCGGGGCCGGCTGCTGTTCATGATGGATGCCACGGCCAGCCGCCAGCCGAGCTGGGATCGCGCCTGCCACCTGATGGCCGAGATGTTCGCCGCCACGCGCGAGATCGGCGGCCTTGCCGTCCAGCTCGCCTATTGGCGAGGCTACATGGAGTTCGCCGCCACCCCCTTCCTGACCGACGCCGCCGAGCTGACGCGGCGGATGGCCGCGGTGCAGTGCCTGGGGGGCCAGACCCAGGTGCTGCGCGCGCTCTCCCACGCGCTGGCCGAAACGCGCAAGGCCAGGGTCCATGCCTGCATCCTGGTCGGCGATGCGTTGGAGGAGCCGCTCGATCCGATCTGCCATGCGGCGGGGCAGCTCGGCCTGCACGGCAGCCCGGTCTTCGCCTTCCACGAGGGGCCGGATCCGGCGAGTGCCGAGGCCTTCCGCCAGATCGCCAAGGTCTCGGGCGGGGCCTTTGCCCGTTTCGATTCGAGGAGCGCCGAGACCTTGCGCGAACTGCTCCGCGCGGTCGCGGTCTTTGCCGCCGGGGGCCGTGCGGGGCTGGCTGCCCTGCCCGGCGCGGTCGCGCAAGGGGTGCTGGCGCAGCTGCCGCCCCCGCGGCGATGAGCGGGCCATGACCTGGATCGCCCTTGGCCTGCTCGCCTTCCTCGGCCTGTATGCGGCGCTGGCTGCCTTCGCGCGGGCCGATGTGGCGGCGATCAAGCGCGCCCTGCCCTGGGTCGCGGCCGCCTTTGGCGTTGGGGTGCTTCTCTTCCTGCTGCTCACGGGGCGTGGGGCGATGGCCGTCTCCGCGCTCGTCTTCCTGGGGCCAGCCCTGTGGCGGGCGTGGCAGGCTTGGCGGACGCGGCTGGTCTTCCAGGGAGCGGCGGGCCCCGGTGAGACGGCGGTGGATACCGCGACCCTCGAGATGCGGCTCGATCTCGGCAGCGGGGAGATGCGCGGCACCATCCGGCGGGGCCGTTTCGCCGGGCGGGATCTTGCCTCGCTCTCGCTCGCCGAACTTCTCGAGCTGCTGGCCGAATGCCGGCGCGAGGATGCGGAGAGCGTGCCCCTGCTTGAGGCTTGGCTCGATCGCATCGCCCCCGATTGGCGGGCGCAGGGGCAGGGGATGGAGGAGGCGCCGCTCGACCGCGCGGCGGCTCTTGCCCTGCTCGGCCTGCGTGAGGGGGCCACTCCGGAGGAGATCCGCGCCGCCCACCGCGCCCGGATGCGGGAGGCGCACCCCGATGCCGGCGGGGATCCGGCCCTGGCCGCCCGGCTCAACGCCGCGCGCGACCTGCTGCTCAGGGGCTGACGGGCCCCGGCCCTGCTGACCCGGCACCCCCCGCCCGTGACAAGCCCCGCCCGCCCGTGGCAGATGCCGGGGCGAGGGAGTCGCGATGCATGCTCAAGCCCTTGCGCAAGGCGGTCCTGCCCGTGGCGGGCCTCGGTACCAGGTTCCTGCCTGCGACCAAGGTGATGCCCAAGGAGATGCTGACGGTCGTCGACCGGCCGCTCATCCAGTATGCGGTGGATGAGGCTCGCGCTGCCGGCATCGAGCAGTTCTGCCTGGTCACCGGCCGCGGCAAATCCATCCTGGTCGAGCATTTCGACCTCGCCTATGAGCTTGAGCGAATCCTGGAGGAGCGCGGCAGGCAGCGGGAGCTTGCCGCCCTGCGCGCCGACATGCTGCCGCCCGGCATGGTGGTCAGCACGCGGCAGCAGACGCCGCTCGGACTCGGCCATGCCATCTGGTGCGCGCGGCATTTCATCCAGGACGATCCCTTCGCCATCCTGCTGCCGGATGACCTGATGCTGTGTCCCGTCCCCTGCATGCAGCAGCTGGCCGAGGCCTATCGCGAGACCGGCGGCAATGTCGTGGCGATCGAGGAGGTGCCGCGCGAACGCGTCAGCCGCTACGGCGTGATCGACGTCGAACGCGACATGGGCCGGCTGGTCTCGATCAAGGGCCTGGTCGAGAAGCCGCCCATCGACCAGGCGCCGTCCAACCTGACGATCATCGGCCGCTATGTGCTGATGCCCGAGGTGATCGGGCATCTGGCGCGGATGGAAAAGGGAGCGGGGGGCGAGATCCAGCTCACCGACGGGATGGCGCGGCTGATCGGCAGCCAGCCCTTCCACGGTCTGCGTTATCAGGGGCGGCGCTTCGACTGCGGCGACAAGGCCGGCTTCCTCGAGGCGCAGATCGCCTTTGCTCTGGCCCGGCCGGACATCGCTCCGGCCATGCGCGAGATCCTCGCCCGCTATGCCTGAGCAGCGGCGTTCCCATTGGCCCCTGACCGGGTCGAGCCCGCCATGAAGATCGCCATCATCGGTGCGGGCTATGTCGGCCTCGTCTCCGGGGCCTGTTTTGCCGAGTTCGGCGTCGATGTCGCCCTGGTCGAGCGCGATGCGGACCGGATCACCGCGCTGCGGCAGGGGCGGCTGCCGATCTACGAACCGGGGCTCGACAAGCTGGTGGCCGACAATGTGCGCGAGGGTCGCCTCTCCTTCCACGAGAGGATGGCTCCTGCGATCGAGGGGGCGGAGGCGGTCTTCCTGGCGGTGGGCACGCCCTCGCGCCGCGGCGATGGCCATGCCGATCTCTCGCATGTCTTCGCTGCCGCGGAGGAGGTGGCGCGCACCGCGACCCATCCGCTGACCCTGGTCACCAAATCGACCGTACCGGTGGGAACGGGGCGGCGGATCATCGAGCTGGTGCGGCCGATCCGCCCCGATATCGCCGTCGCCGCCAATCCGGAGTTTCTGCGCGAAGGCGCTGCGATCGGCGATTTCATGCGCCCCGACCGGGTGGTGATCGGCACCGAGCCGGGCGAGCGGGGCGAGCGGGCGCTGGCCACGCTGCGCCGGCTCTACCGCCCGCTCTACCTGATCGAGACGCCGATCGTGGCGACCAGCATCGAGACCGCGGAGGTGATCAAATACGCCGCCAACAGCTTCCTTGCGATGAAGATCACCTTCATCAACGAGATCGCCAATTTCTGCGAGCGGGCGGGTGCGGATGTGCACGACGTGGCGCGCGGCATCGGGCTCGACGGCAGGATCGGGCGCAAATTCCTCCACCCCGGTCCGGGCTATGGCGGTTCCTGCTTCCCCAAGGACACGCTGGCCTTCCTCCGCACCGCTGAGGAGCTGGGCGTGCCGCTGCGGCTGGTCGAGACCACGATCGCGATCAATGAGGCGCGCAAGATCGAGATGGCCGAGCGCGTGCTCGCCGCCCTCAACCCGGCAGCGGGGCGGCGCATCGCGGTCCTCGGCCTGACCTTCAAGCCCGAGACCGACGACATGCGCGAGGCGCCGGCGCTGGTCATCATCCCGCGCCTGCTCGCCGCAGGGGCGGAGGTGGTGGCCTATGACCCGGAGGGCATGGGCCAGGCGCGCGCGCTGCTGCCCGCCGCGGTCAGCTATGCCGAGACGGCCATGGCCTGCCTTGCCGGCGCCGATTGCGCGGTGCTGCTGACCGAGTGGAACGAGTTCCGCGCCCTGCCTCCGGAACGCCTCAAATCCGCCATGCGGGGGAACTTGTTCTTCGATTTCCGCAACGTCTACGACCCGGCGGCGATGCGGGCGGCCGGATTCCGCTACATGAGCCTAGGGAGGCCGTAATGGGCGCGTTCCAGCACCAGTTCCACCCGACCAGTCTGCGCGAATATGACATCCGCGGGATCGTCGGACAGACCCTGGGTCCGGAGGATGCCTTCGCCATCGGCCGCTGCTTCGGCACCGTGGTGGTCCGCTCCGGCGGACGGCGCCTGGCGGTCGGCTATGACGGGCGGCTCTCCTCCCCGATGCTGGAGGAGAGGCTGGTCGCGGGCCTGAGCGCCTGCGGTCTGCAGGTGTTGCGGATCGGCTGCTGCCCGACCCCGATGCTCTACTACGCCGCTTATGCGCTCGAGACGGACGGGGCGGTGATGGTGACCGGCAGCCACAACCCGCCGGACTACAACGGGTTCAAGGCGATGGTCGGCCGCAAACCTTTCTTCGGGCAACAGATCCGGGCCCTCGGCGCGATGGCGGCGGCCGGCGATGTGGTGCCGGAGGCCGAAGGCAGCGCCGAGACGGTCGATCTGGCCGAGGCTTACGTGGCGCGCATCCTGCAGGATTTCGACGGCGGGCGTGGCCTCTCTGCCGTATGGGATCCGGGCAATGGTTCGGGCGGGGTGATCGCCCGCATGCTGGCCGATCGCCTGCCGGGCCGGCATGTCGTGATCAACGGGGAGATCGACGGCCGCTTCCCCAACCACCACCCCGACCCCACCGTGCCGCGCAACCTCGAACAGCTCATCGCCAAGGTGCGGGAGCTGGGGGCCGATCTGGGGATCGCCTTCGACGGCGATGCCGACCGCATCGGCGTCGTTGACGGTCAGGGGCGGATGCTCTTCGGCGATCAGCTTCTGATCGTGCTCGCCCGCGATCTGCTGCGCCAACGCCCGGGGGCGACCATCATCGCCGATGTCAAGGCCTCGCAAGTGCTGTTCGATGAGATCGCGCGCGCCGGCGGCGTGCCGCTGATGTGGAAGACGGGCCACAGCCTCATCAAGCAGAAGATGGCCGAGACAGGCGCGCCGCTGGCGGGCGAGATGTCGGGCCACATCTTCTACGCCGACCGTTGGTACGGTTTCGATGATGCGCTCTACGCCGCGGTCCGGTTGCTCGGCGTGCTGGGCAGGTCCGATCAGTCCCTGGCCCAGATGCACGATGCGCTGCCCAGGATGTTGAACACGCCCGAACTCCGCTTCGACTGCCCGGAGGAGCGCAAATTCGCCGTGGTGCGGGAAGTGGCCGCGCGACTGGCCGCCGCCGGGGCCCGGGTGCAGGATGTGGACGGGGTGCGCGTCCTGACCGAGGACGGCTGGTGGTTGCTGCGCGCGTCCAACACCCAGGCGGTGCTGGTGGCGCGTGTCGAAGCCCGCACGCCCGAGGGGCTGGAGCGTCTCAAGGCCGAGCTGGCCGCACAGCTGGCCGCCAGCGGGCTGGAGCGGCCCGACTTCTCCGGCCAGAACGCGGGACATTGACGATAGGTCGGCGCCGGCACGGAATAGCGCCGGCGCTGCTGCTGCTCTGGGCCGTGCCGGCAGCGGCGGAGCGGCTCAACGCCCCGCTGCCCGTCATGCCAGGCGCCTGTTGCGGTGAGGAGGCGCAGATCATCGCGACCGCCTTCCGCGACGCCCTGGCGATGAGGCAGCGAGGGATGGCGCGGCTCGATGCCCATCCCGAACTGCCGGAGTTCCGCCGCTCGTTCGGCACCGGGCCCGTGGCACCGGTGGGGGCCCATCTGCCGGGCATCGCCGATGGGCTGTCCCGCCACCGCCCCTTGGCCATGTTCGGCAAGCTGCCCGAGGCCTGCGCGCCGGGGCGCTTTGGCTAAAACCTCCGCGCCGGAGGCGCGATGGGCTTCTGCCCGCTTTTCTTCCACGCCGGCCAATATGGTCTGGACATTCGGTCTGGACATTCGGCCGGGCGAGATCGTGCATGAGGTCAGCCACATCGCAGCCGGCACTCGCGACATCCTCTCTTCCCCAACGCACGCGGCGATCCTCGCCAAGAAGGACCCGACGGCGGCAGGGATGAACGCCGACAACGGCGGCGCCGCTGGTGAGCCAGCGGGGCCTGCCCCCGAAGCGCTGTCTGCACTCGCCTTTTCTTGCCGGCCTTCGGATCCGGGCGGCGGGGAAGCGGCTCGACACTCCGGGCCCGCTGGGGCTCTCCGCCATCGGCATGACCCGGCGGCGCATCCGCCGCGCGGCCCGCCGGGGTGCAGCCGGCCGGCTTTCGGGCGGGCTCGATGCGGGCGCGGGGCTGGGGGCAATCGCCAGGCGCCGGCACTGCTCCCCGCCAGCTCGGCTGGACGAGATGCGGGGCGGCCTCGGCCGGGCAGAGGCCGCCTTCGCCCCGGGGCGCCCAGCGTCCAACCAGGGCTGCGGGCCGCCTTGGCCGGCCGCGTTGTGCCGCGCGCTGCGGCGAGCAGCCCCTGCCGCTAGCGGCCGAAAGCATGGCCGAGCCGGGCCAAGCCGGCCTCGGCTTCCTCGACCATGCGCCGGATCACTTCGCCCGCCGGCAGCACCTCTCGGATCAGGCCCACGCATTGGCCGGCCCAGACATAGCTCTCCTCGAGCCGGCCCTCGCTCGCCCCCAGCGCATTGCGCGCGCCAGAGACCCAGCCGAGCAGCTCATCGCGCCCGATCCCCTGCGCCTCGAGCTCCAGGATCCGGCGGGTATAGGCCGTGGCCAGGGCGCGGCCGGGCTGACCCATGCTGCGCTTGATGACCACGGTCTGGTCGGGCTCGGCCGCGGTCAGCGCCTGCTTGTAGGCATCATGGGCGCGCGCCTCGACGGTGGCGACAAAGCGAGTGCCCATCTCCACCCCCTCCGCGCCCAGGGCCAGCGCCGCCAGCAGCCCGCGCCCGTCGGCAATCCCGCCCGAGGCCAGCACCGGAATCTTCACCGCATCGACCACCCGCGGGACCATCACCAGCGTCGTCTCCTCGCTGCGGCCGATATGCCCGCCGCCTTCGAAGCCCACGGTCGCCACCATGTCAGCGCCGGCGGCTTCCGCCTTGCGTGCAAGCTCCGGCCCGGCGGCGAGCACCAGGGTGCGCACGCCATGGCCCTCGCAACGGCGGATCCAGGGCGCGGGATTGCCGGCGGTGAAGGCGACCAGGGCGACCTTCTCCTCCAGCGCCACATCGAGCAGGGGCGCGATGTCCATCCGCCCGATCGGGAAATTGACGCCGAAGGGGTAGGGAGTGAGGGCGCGGCAGCGCCGGATTTCCGCGCGCAGCGCCTCGGGCTCGGTCAGGCCCGGTGTGTTGATCTGGCCGAGCCCGCCGGCGTTGGAGACGGCCGCCGCGAGCTCGGCGTAGGCGATCCTGGCCAAGCCGCCCTGCACGATGGGGTAGCGGATGCCGAGCATGTCGGTGACGCGGGTGCGCATGGCGCTGAAGCTAGAGCGGCCGATGCGAGAGGGAAACGCCACCAGCTGACCACAGCCGCACGGCGGTCGCTAACTGGCGCCTGGCCGGCCCCTCCTCTGCCCGCTGCGGCAGACGGGTGCAGCCCCTTGGCCGCCAGGGCGAGCCAGGGGGGCGGCAGATGGCGCCCGCGCGGGCGATCGCAGCGCCGCGGGGGGAGGCGCTGTCGGCCTCAACCCCGGGCGCCGAAGATGGCCGTCCCGATGCGGACATGGGTTGCGCCCTCGGCGATCGCGATCTCGAAATCGCCGCTCATGCCCATCGAGAGCGTGCGCAGGCCATGGCGGGCGGCCAGCTCTGCCAGATAGGCGAAGTGCGGGCGCGGGTCCTCACCCAGCGGGGGGATGCACATCAGGCCCTCGACCGGCAGGCCGAACTCCTCCCGCGCCTGGCGGAGGAAGGCCTCGGCCTCGCTGCGCCGGACACCGGATTTCTGCGGCTCATCGCCGGTGTTGACCTGGACCAGGCAGGCCGGCCGCCGCCCCTGCTTGGCCATGGCCTTGGCCAAGGCGGCGGCGAGCTTCGGACGGTCCAGGCTTTCGATGACATCGGCGATCGCCACCGCATCGGCCGCCTTGTTCGTCTGCAGACCGCCGATGATGTGCAGCCTAAGACCGGGATGCGCGGCGCGCAGCGGAGGGAACTTGGCCGCTGCTTCCTGCACCCGGTTCTCCCCGAAGAGGAGTTGGCCGGCGGCCAGAGCCTCTTCGACCGCGGAAGCCGGCTGTGTCTTGGAGACGGCGACCAGCTGCACCGAACCGGGCGGCCGATTGGCCCGGGCGGTGGCTTCGGCAATCCTGTCGCGGATGCGACGGAGGTTTTCGGCAATCGCGCTCATGCGCGGAAGGCATAGGACAGAGAAGGTGCCTCGCCTATGGCTCCTGACCGATCCGCTGCGCCTGCCTGACCCCATGCCGATCCTGCCCAGGCTGCCGCGCGGTGCAGCGGTCCTGGCCCGCGGCATGCCAGAGGCTGCACTGCCCCCCCTCGCCGTAGCCTGCCGCCGACGTGGGCTTCGCTTGCTGGTCGGCGGCGATGGGCGGCTCGCGCTGCGCCTGGCCGCGGGCCTGCATGTGCCGGAACGCGGCGCGCCGGGATTGCTCGCCTTCCTGCGCGCGCGGCGGCCCGGTGCCCTGCTTTCGGCCGCATGCCACGGGCTGCGCGGGCTCGCGCGCGGCCGACGGCTGCGCTGCGATGCGCTGCTCCTCTCCCCGCTCTTTCCGACGGACAGCCACCCGGAGGCGCGACCGCTCGGCCCGCATGGCTGGGCCTGGCTTGCGCGGGGGGCGGGGCGCGCGTGCATCGCCCTGGGCGGCATCCGGCCCGCCACCCTCGGACGCGTGCCACCGATCGCGACCGGCGTCGCCGCCATCGGCTGGTGGCGGGGGCTAGAGGCAGGGCTTGCGGCGGAGGACGCCTTATGTCAGATGGCGGACAGAGACGGGCGGGCGTAGCTCAGGGGTAGAGCACAACCTTGCCAAGGTTGGGGTCGAGGGTTCGATTCCCTTCGCCCGCTCCAGTCGCCGCAGTCCCGAACACTCTCCGCCAGGGTCGCCGCCGCGCTGAGGCGCAGGTTTGGCCAAGGGTGGCGCGGCGGGGTTGATACTTCGCGAACGCAACGAGGGGCTTCCGGGCGTCTCTCTCGGCCCGGTTCTCTCCGGACCTTGGGACTCGGCCGGTCTAGTCTACAAGGGTCAGAGTCTTGTTTTTCCACCGCTTTGCCGCCGGTGGGCTGGCTCGGATTCAGTAATCCCACCGCCCGGGCGG
>JANWYF010000150.1 GCA_025057055.1 Rhodovarius sp.
ATCGAGGTCGAGGGCGCCTGGCTCGACAAGGGGCTGCTGCATATCGACCTGGTGCGCCCCATGCCGGAGGTCAGGGTGAAGTCGATCCCGATCACCACCCGCAGCCAGGGCACGGGGCGCCCGATGGTCGACGGCCGCGCCACGCGGGAGGAGCGCTAGGGCCAGCCTCGGTCGCCCCCTACAGGCCGCGGCGGCTTCAGCTGCGCCTGCCCGGGGCGCCTGAAGCCTTCCCCCTGGACCAGCGATTGGTGCGCATCTCTCGGGCGCCTCGAGCTTTCGCCCCAGAGCAGAGACCCGCCATGTGCTGCGGCGGCCCGACCCCGCCGCCATCGCCGCCTGCTGCCCGCCCGGCCTGCGGGGGGGCGCGCCGTGGCGGTGGCAGGGCAGGCGGCTTTGGCCCGGATCGCGGGGCGGGGTGGGGCAGGCGGGTCCCTCCTCAGGCGGACCGCCGGGTGCCACGGGGGGATCTGGCGACCCAGCCCAGCCGTGCCGGCCGCGGCCGGGGGCGGGGGCCAGCGCCGGGCGGGGCAGCGGGCGGTCGCTATTCCGTCTCCTCGGTCTCGGGCGCGGCCATCATGGCATGGGCGACCACCCCGGCCTGGGCGCGGATCTTGGCTTCGATCGCCTGGGCGATGGCCGGGTTGTCGCGCAGGAACTGCTTCGCATTCTCCCGCCCCTGGCCGATGCGCTGCCCCTCGGCGCTGAACCAGGCGCCGGACTTCTCGACCACCCCGGCCTTGACGCCAAGGTCCAGCAGCTCGCCGACCTTGGAGATGCCCTCGCCATACATGATGTCGAACTCGACCTGCCGGAACGGGGGCGCGAGCTTGTTCTTGACCACCTTCACCCGCGTGGTGTTGCCCACCACCTCGTCGCGTTCCTTGATCGTGCCGGTGCGGCGGATCTCAAGCCGGATGGAGGCGTAGAACTTCAGCGCATTGCCGCCCGTCGTCGTCTCCGGGTTGCCGAACATCACCCCGATCTTGAGGCGGATCTGATTGAGGAAGATGACGAGGCAGTTGGAGCGGCTGATGTTGCCGGTCAGCTTGCGCAGCGCCTGCGACATCAGCCGCGCATGCAGCCCGACATGGGAATCGCCCATCTCGCCCTCGAGTTCGGCCTTGGGCACGAGGGCGGCCACGCTGTCGACCACCAGGACATCGATCGCGCCGGAACGGACCAGCGTGTCGGCGATCTCGAGCGCCTGTTCGCCGGCATCGGGCTGGGAGATCAGCAGATTGTCGACATCGACGCCTAGCTTGCGCGCATAGGCCGGGTCGAGCGCGTGCTCGGCGTCGATGAAGGCGCAGGTGCCGCCCTTCTTCTGGGCTTCCGCGATGACATGCAGCGCCAGCGTCGTCTTGCCGGAGGATTCGGGGCCATAGATCTCGACGATGCGGCCCTTGGGCAGCCCCCCGATGCCGAGCGCGATATCGAGGCCGAGCGAGCCGGTGGAGATGACCTCCACATCCTCGAGCGGGTTCTTGGCCCCCATCCGCATGATGGAGCCTTTGCCGAAGGCGCGCTCGATCTGGCTGAGCGCGGCCTCCAGCGCCTTGTTCTTGTCCATGCCTCGGACCCCTTCTGTCTCTCTCGGCTGCAACCAGGGCGCGCAGGAGCGGGCTCTTACTCGCGCCGGAACGACTTACTGCGCCTTGGCCGGGCTTCCAAGCGCCTCAACCCCGCGTATCCAATCCGTTCTGATCTTGTTCATGCGCGGCCGGCTTGTCCAGCGCCGCCGCGACGGCGCGGCGCAGCCCCTCCGGCGTCCAGGGCTTGGCCAGGTAATGCCAGCCCTCCCTGGCCCAATCGAGCCCGACCGCCGCCTCGGCATAGCCGGAGAGCAGCAGCACCGCGAGGCCCGGTCGCAGCGCTCGGGCCGCGCGGGCGAGCGCGATGCCATCCATCCCGGGTAGCGCCAGGTCGCTGACCAGAAGCTCGGGCAGGGCGCCTTGCCGCAGCAGCTCGAGCGCTGCCTCCGCATCCTCGGCCGGCAGCACCTCATGGCCCGCCCCCTCGAGCGCGAGCCGTGAGAGGCGCAGCAGCGCGGGCTCATCCTCGACCAGCAGGATCCTGGCCGGGCGGGCCGCGCTCGCCCTTGCGCCGGCGGGCCGGGCGGGGCCGGCCGGGGGCTCGCCCTCGCTACGCGGGAGCAGGAGGGTGAAGCAGGCCCCGCCTTCCGGGGCATTGGCGGCCGAGACATGGCCGCCCGACTGGGCGATGATCCCCTGCACGGTGGCCAGGCCCAGGCCGCTGCCCCCCTTCTCGGCGCGGGTCGTGAAGAAGGGTTCGAAGAGGCGGGGCAGCAGCTCGGGCGGGATGCCCGGGCCGCTGTCCTGCACCCGGATCTGCAGGTAGCGCCCGGGCGCCGGCCCGCCCGGCACCTGGCGCAGCACCAGCCGGGCGCCGGTGCCGATCACGAGCCGCCCCCGGCCGCCCATCGCCTCCCGCGCATTGGCAGCCAGGTTGAGCAGCACCCGGTCGAACTCTGCCGGGTCGACCCGCACCATCCGCCCCGGCTGGTCGAGCGCGAGCTCGAGCGCGATTCCGGGGCCAAGAAGCCGCTCGATCAGCGGCGCGAGCTCCCTGATCCGCCGGTCGGGCTCGAGGAGGGCGGGCTGCAGCACCTGCCGGCGGGCGAAGGCCAGCAGCTGGCGGATGAGCGCCGCGCCGCGGTCGGCCGCCTGTTCAAGCACCGCGTATTCGCCCTCCGCCGCCTGCGGATCCTCGAGCATGCGGCGGGCGGAGGCGCGGATGATCGCCAGCAGATTGTTGAAGTCATGCGCGATGCCCCCGGCCATGCGACCGAGCAGGGCCAGGCGTTCCTCCGCCACATCGCGCGGCGGGGCAAGGCGCAGCAGCAGCAGGGCCGGCCGCCCGGGCAGGGGGGCGAGCAGGACGGGCAGGCTCGCCGCATCCTCGCTGCCATCGGCCAGGCGCAGCATCAGCTGCCCGCCGGCCGCCAGGGCAGCGCGCAGCGCCGGCCGGTCGGCGGGGTGGAACCAGAGTTCCGCCGGCTGGCCGGCCGGCGGCAAGGCAGGGCCGAGCAGGGCGCGGCAGGCGGCATTGCTGCCCAGCACCACCCCGGCCTCATCGAGCAGGGCCGCCGCATCGGGCAGGGCAGCGAGCAGGGCGAGCGCCCCCGCCCGCCGGGCGCGGCCGCCGGCCGAGAGCATCATCCGGGCAGGGTGCCGCGCGCGCGCAGCACGAAGGCGATGATCCGAGCCACCGCCTCCCAATGCTCCGGCGGGATTTCGGTGTCCACCTCCAGCCGATAGAGGGCGCGGGCGAGCGGCGGGTCGCGATGGATGGGCACGCCATGGGCCTCGGCGGCCTCGCGGATGCGGGCAGCCAGCGCATCCACCCCCTTGGCCACCACCCGCGGGGCGGCGGCGGCGGCCGGATCGTAGCGCAGCGCGACAGCGTAGTGGGTGGGGTTGGTCACGACCACGGTGGCGGTGGGCACTGCGGCCAGCATGCGCTGCCGGCCGCGGGTTTCGCGGATGCTGCGCTGGCGCGCCTTGACCACCGGGTCGCCCTCGGTCTCCTTCAGCTCTTCGCGCAGTTCCTGGCGCGTCATGCGCAGCTGGGCGATCCAACGGAAGCGCACCAGCAGCACATCGGCCGCCGCCAGCAGGGCGAACACGCCCAGCGTGGCGAAGAGCAGCTTCTCCGCACCTTCCGCCGCCGCCGCGACGAGCCCGCCCGGCCCCTGCTGCAGCGCCGCGGCAAGCCGGGGCAGATCGATGGCGACCCAGGCCAGCGCGGCCCCGACCGCGACCAGCTTGAGCAGGCTGCGGGTGAACTCGATCCAGCCCTCGGCGCCGAATTTGCGGCGAAGCCCCGCCAGCGGATCGAGGCGGGAGAGCCGCGGCGCGAGCAGTTTCGGGGCGATCGCGCCACGGGTCTGGGCCAGGGTGGCAGCGACCGCCGCCGCCGCCGCCGCGGCCAGCACCGGCCAGAGCGCGCCGAGGGCGAGGAGCAGCGCCTCCCGGGCGGCTGCCGCTGGCGCGGCGGATCCGGCATGGGCGATCGCACCCCGCAGCAGGGCCAAGCCATCGCCCAGCGCCCCGGGCAGCACCAGCACCGAGGCGATGGTCGCGCAGAGGAGGGTGGCGAAGCCCACCGCCTCCCGCGAGAGGGGGGCGTTGCCTTCCTGCCGCGCACGCTCGAGCCGCCGCGGGGTCGGCGCCTCGGTGCGGGAGCCCGCCTCGGGCTGGTCTTCTGCCTCCTCCGCCATGGCTCAGCCGGCCCCGGGCAGGGCGAGGAAGGAGGGCAGCACCGCCGCCTGCCAGCTGCCGAAGAGGGCAGGGAGCAGCAGCATCAGGAGGAGAATGCCGCCCAGGATCTGCGCCGGGGCGGCGAGGATGAAGACCTGCACCTGCGGCACGAGGCGGGAGATGAGGCCAAGCGCGAGCTGGAAGAGGATGGCCGCGAGCACGAAGGGGCCGGCGAGGCGCAGCGCCAGCCCGAAGCTTTCGGCCAGGAGCTGCGCGGCATGGCCGGCGGCATCCCCCGCCGGCAGGGCCGCCCCGGCGGGCAGCACGGCATAGCTGTGCACCAGCGCGCCGAGCGGAATGGCATAAAGGCCCGAGGAGAGGATGAGCAGGGCACCCGCCGCCCCCAAGGCCCGACCGAGCGGAGTGGCCTGGGCGCCGAGCAGCAGATCGCCCTGCAGCGGGCTGGTCAGCCCGATCATGGCGGCACTCACCTGCCCCGCCATGGCGAGCGCGAGCGCCATCACCCGGGCCAGCCAGCCGATCCAGAGGCCAATCAGCAGTTCGATGGCGATCAGGCGCAGCGCCTCGGCCGCCGTGGAGGGTGGCGAAGGCAGCTGGGGACCGAGCAGGGGCAGCAGCAGCGCCACCAGCAGCAGGCCCAGGGCGAGGCGGATCGGGGCTGGCAGCTCTTGCTCGCCAAGGCCGGGCAGCAGCATCACCGCCGCGCCGAGGCGGCAGAACAGCAGCACCGCCTGGAAGGCGAGGGCAGGCAGGCCGGCAAGCATCGCGGCATCGGCCGGAAGCAGCGGCGCATTCATCGCCATCCGCCGACCGCCACCGCCTGGTCGAAGAGCTGCTGTGCCCAGCCCTGCAGCACCCGCGTCATGAAGGGGCCGAGCCAGAGCAGCATGGCCCCGAGAGCGAGCAGCTTGGGCAGGAAGGCGAGCGTGGCTTCCTGCACCTGGGTCAGCGCCTGCAAGAGGGAGATGACGAGGCCGATCAGCAGCAGCGCGAGCAGCGGCGGCCCTGCCAGCTGAAGGGAGACCCAGAGCGCCTGGCCGAGCGCCAGGGCGGATGCATGCTCCATGCGCGCCACCTCCTGCGGCACGCGGTGCCGTCCGGTCAGATCGGCATCCGCATCACGTCCTGATAGGCAGCCACGATGCGATCGCGCAGCGTGGTCGCGGTCTGCAGCGCGAGCTCGGCCCGGCTGACGGCGAGCACGACCTCGGTCACCGAACCCTGGCCCTGCAGGGCGCGGGTGGCGGCGGCATCGGCGCTGCGCTGGACCTCGAGCACGCCTTCCACGGCGCGCTGCAGCACCGCCCCGAAGCCACCCTGCGCCAGCCCTTCGGCCGCGCCCTGCACCGCGCGATAGGCGGCCGCACCGGCCGCCGCGCCGACCAGCGGAGCGAGCACCGGCGCGGGCATCAGCGCAGCGCCTCGATGGCGCGGGCGAGCATGCCGCGCGTCGTCTCAAGCACCGCGAGATTGGCGGCGTAGCTGCGCTGCGCCTCACGCATGTCCATCGTCTCGATCAGGCTGTCGACATTGGGCAGGCGGACATAGCCGCGCGCATCGGCCGCCGGATGGCCGGGGTCGAAGCGCTCCGGGAAAGGGCCCGGGGCGGTGCCGATACGCGCCACGCGCAGCGTGTGCACGCCCAGCGCACGGTCGAGGCGATTGGCAAAGCTGATCGTCTTGCGCCGATAGGGATCGGCCCCCGGGAACTGCCCGGTGCTGTCGCGGTTGGCGATATTCTCCGCCACCACCCGCAGACGAGCCGCCTGAGCGAAAAGGCCCGCGGCGGAGATGGCGAGCGCGCGATCGAGATCCATCCGGATGCCTCCTTGCGGGGATCAGCCATGCTGGCCCAGCGCGATGCGGAAGAGGGCGAGGTATTTGCGGTGCAGGCCCATCGCCAGCGCGTGCTGCTGGTCAGTCTCGGCCACGCGCAGCGCCTGCTGGTCGAGCGCGACCGCATTGCCATCCGGCGTGCGCTCCAGCGCCAGCCGATCCGGCCGCGCGGTCAGCCCCGCCGAGGCGGGAACGATATGACGCGGATCGGTCGCAGCCAGGCGCGGGGCGCCGCGGCGGGCCAGCAGCTCGGCGAAGGGGGGCAGATCCGAAGGGCGGAAACCCGGCGTATCGGCATTGGCGATATTGGCAGCCAGCACCCTCTGCCGGGCATCGAGCCAAGCCAGGCGCCGTTCGGCGAGCGCGACGGGTCCGGTGAGTGCAAGATCCATGGGCGCACTCTGCCGGGCCGGCCCTAACGAAGCGTGAAGAGGGCTGAGCGGGTCCGACCGCGCGCCGCGTTTACGCCTCGGCAACCGCGGGGCGGCATTTTCTGCCCATGGAGCCGATCACCCCCGCCGCCCTGCCCGACCGGATCGACGCGCTGCGCCGCACCCTGGCCCTGGCGCGCGGGCTGGCCGGCGCCGGCCGCCGGATCGACCTCTCGGGGCTTGAGGTCGAGGTGGCCGCGATCTGCCGCACGCTG
The DNA here is from genome assembly GCA_025057055.1 of Rhodovarius sp. Taxonomy (GTDB): domain Bacteria; phylum Pseudomonadota; class Alphaproteobacteria; order Acetobacterales; family Acetobacteraceae; genus Rhodovarius. The sequence goes on from JANWYF010000150.1 coordinate 6,724, forward strand.
GAGGGGCTGCCCCGCCCCCAGGCGGCCGGATACGCCACCGCCCTCACCACCCTGCTCAGGGAGGTGGAGGCGCTGGCCGCCACCCTCGCCACGCCATGACCGCGATGCCGCTGATCGAGGCTCTGGCCACCCTCGCCGCCGTCCTCCTGCTGGCGATGCTGCTCGCCAGGCTGGCCCGGCGCGGCGGCCTGCTGCCCCAAGCGGCGGCGGTGGCCCGCGGGCGCGACCGGCTCGCGGTGCGGGCCATGCTGCCGCTCGATGGGCGGCGGGCCGCCCTCATCCTCGCCGTGGACGGGCGGGAAGTGCTGCTGCTGGTCGGGCCGGAAGGCCCGGCGGTGGTCGGCTGGCTGGGCGGCGGCGACGCATGATCCGCCTTCTGCCCTGCGCGGTCCTGCTGCTGCTGGCCGGGCCCGCGGCCGCGCAGTCGGTCAGCCTGGACCTCGGCGATGGCGGGCCGGGCGCGACCGCGCGGCTGTTCCAGCTCGCGGCGCTGGTCGGCCTGCTCTCCCTCGCCCCCTCTCTGCTCGTGATGGCCACCGCCTTCACCCGCATCGTCATCGTCCTTGCCCTGCTGCGCAGCGCCATCGGCGCCCAGGGCGTGCCGCCCAATCCGGTGCTGATCGGGCTTGCGCTCTTCCTCACCTTCTTCGTCATGCAGCCGGTGCTGGAGGCGGCTTGGATCGCGGGCATCCAGCCGATGAACGAAGGCCGGGTCGAACCGCTCGAGGGCATGGCGGCCGCCGCCGAACCCTTTCGCCGTTTCATGGCCGCGCAGGTGCGGGAGGCCGACCTCGCCCTGTTCTTCTCCCTCGCCCAACTGCCCGAGGTCGCGCCGACCGAGGCGCCCTGGCGCGTGCTGATGCCGGCCTTCCTCGTGAGCGAACTGAAGCGCGCCTTCGAAATCGGCTTCCTGCTCTTCCTGCCCTTCCTCGTCATCGACATGGTGGTGGCCTCCCTCCTCATGTCGCTCGGCATGATGATGCTGCCGCCCTCCGTCGTCTCTCTGCCCTTCAAGCTGATCTTCTTCGTGCTGGTCGACGGTTGGGCCCTGCTGGCCGGCAGCCTGGTCCAGGGTTTCGTGCTATGAGGCACTGACCGGAACTTCCGTAAGGGAACGCGGCGTGATCTTCACCACCACCTCCCGCATCGAGGGGCGGGAGATCGAGACCTATCTCGGCGTCGTCTTCGGCGATGCCGTGCTGGGGGTGAACATCTTCAAGGATCTGCTGGGCGGCCTGCGCGACCTGATCGGCGGCCGTTCCGCCACCTGGGAACGCGAGCTCGGCCGCGCGCGCGACACCGCGCTGGCCAACCTGACCGAACAGGCGCGAGCCTTGGGGGCGGATGCCGTGGTCGGCCTTGACCTGGATTATGAGGTGCTGGGCGGCAGCAACGGCATGCTGATGGTCTCGGCCCGCGGCACGGCGGTCCGTCTCAAGCCGGCCAGCCCCTGGAGGGCACCGGGCGCTGCCTGACGCGCCGCGGGGCCGGGGGGCAGCCCCTGTGCGGTCTGGCCCGCGCCGCGGACTCCGCCGAGGGGCGCCGGGTTCGGCCGGCAGAGATGGGCGCCGCCCTGCCCGCCCGGCCCGATCAGCGCCGGAATGGGCGATCGGCGGCGGGCAGCCGGCCCCCTCCTGCCCCGCGCCGCCCGCCGGCCGAGGCCTCCCGGCCCACGCCGCCGCGCGGCGGGCGGCCGGCCGCTACCCTCGCTGCCGAGCAACGCAGCGCCGGCAGGCGGTGCATCGGGCGGGCAGGCTGGCCCGCCCCCAGCGTTCAGGGCGCGAGATGTTCGGCGATATAGGGCGGCAGGTGAAAGGCCGCGACATGCACCTCCGGCGTCCAGTAGCGCGTGGTGCCGAGGATTCCCGCCGCCTCGGCCCGGGCACGGATGGTGGCCACATCGTGCCGGCGCAGCGTCGGATCCTTGGCCCCCCAGCCCAGCGTCATGTAGCCGCCGACATAGGTCGGCACCGCCGCCACATAGGCCCAGGTGTCGGGGAAGGATTTGGCCCGGCGCAGATGGGTCTCGCGCAGCTCCTCGGCCTGCATGAAGGGCACGCCGCATTGGTTGACGATCAGCCCCCGGGCCGAGAGCAGCCGGGCCGCATTGGCGTAGAACTCCTCGGTGAAGAGCACCTCCCCCACGCCGATCGGATCGGTGCTGTCGACGATCACCACATCGAAGGAATCCGGAGGGGCGGTGCGGACATAGTCGATGCCATCCCCGACGATCACCTCGGCCCGCGGATCGTTCCAGGCATCGCCGGCAATCCCCGGCATATGCTCCTTGGCGAGGCGGATCACTTCGCCGTCGATCTCGACCATCACCGCGCGCTCGACGGATGTGTGCTGCAGCACGCGGCGCAATACCCCGCCGTCGCCCGCGCCGATGATCAGCACGCGCCGTGCCTCGCCATGCGCCAGCAGCGGCACATGGGTGATCATCTCCTGGTAGACGAACTCGTCCCGCTCGGTGATCTGCACCACGCCGTCGAGCAGCATGACGCGGCCGTGGCTGTCGCTTTCGAAGACCATGATGTCCTGAAAGCGCGACTGCACGCGCGCAAGTTCCCGCTTGATGCGGAAGCGCTGGCCCCATGCGGGGTAGAGCGATTCATTGACCCAAGCATCGGTTGCCATCGGCGATCCTCCGACATGAACGGTGACGGGACGCGCCGGCCGACCCGCCGCGAACGAACCGCCCGCGGCCGCGGCGGGCCGCGGGCGCGCTCCTTGTCCCGACAGGGGTGAGAGCCCGTCTTGACCGGGCGGCTGGCCCGGTCAAGCCCCGAGCGCGATCAGGCCGTCATGCCGCGGCGATGTTCGGCGAGCTGGATCCGCTCGGGCCGGAAGCCGCTCTTCAGATGCGCGATCGCCTTGTAGGCGTCGCAGGCGCCGCAGACGAAGATATCGATCGCGGCATAGTTCTTCTCGGGCCAGGTGTGGATGGAGACATGGCTCTCCGCCAGCACCAGCACGCCGGAGACGCCGCCATTCGGCGAGAAGTGGTGGAAATGCCCGTGCAGGATGGTCGCACCGGTGGCGATCGCGGCATCGCGCAGCACGGCGTCGATATGGGCCGGATCATCCAGCCGGCTCGCGCCCCAGAGATCGACGATCAGATGCGTGCCCGCATAGCGCACGCCGTTGCGTTCGACGAAGTAGTCCTTCGCCTCCTCGCCATGGGAGATGTGGGTGTTGCTCGGCAGATCCGAGACCATCCCCTGCGGAAGAGCGTCCATTGCGGCCCCCTCTCAGAAGATGACCTGCTTCGGCTGTGCGGCGGGAGTGCCGTCGGTTCGATTGAGGTCAGCGGGGCGGCCCTATGGCGCAAAGACGCCGCGGGCGCAAGGGAAATCGACGCGGTTGGCGGAAAAATCTTCGGGCAACCCCCGGGGGGCGCAGGGCAGTTAGCGCGCCTGGAGCGCGGCGGTCCGCAAGCCCTCCAGCCTGGCGGGCATGGTCCGGAAGAGTTCCAGTTCCTCCTGGATGCGCGGCAGATCGGCGAGGCCCCGCAGGGGGTCGGTGGTCAGCAGGCGGAAGGGCGCCTCGGCCGGGCTGCCGGCCAGCAGCGGCAGATATGCGCGCCGTGCCTGGGCCAAGCCGGCCGCATCGCCGGCCAGGGCGAGGAGGGCGGCGTGCCGCACGATGGCGCGTGCCAGGGCGGGCGGCAGGGGCGGCTGGGCGCCGGCCAGGCTGCGCGCCAGGTGCCGGCCCAGCGCGGCGGCCGCACCGGCGAAATCGCGCTGCGCGGCTAGGTGTTCGGCCAGCGCCTCCTCTCCGGCCGCACCGAGCGCGGCCAGGGCCTCGGCCGGCCGGCCGCCGCTTTGCGCCTCGGCCCGGGCGGCCAGCAGCGCACGCTCGCGCAGCAGCGACTCGGGAAGCTCCGGCGCCTCGCTCTGGCGCAGGCTGTCGAGCGCTGCGGCGGCATCGCGTTCGGCGAGCTGCAGCGCGGCCAGCCTCGCCCCCAGCATGGCGCGGCGGGCGGGTTCGCGCGCCGTGCGCAGGGCATCGCGCAGCAGGGCTTGGGCCCGGCCGGGCAGTTCCAGCGCCAGCAGATGCTCAACCAGCTTGAGCCGGGCCGCATCGCCCTCCGGACCCTCGGGCAGAAGATCGGGCTGGGCATCGTGCAGCATCGCCGCGGCCAGCGGCGGGCCCGCCTCGATCGCGGCGGAGAAGGCCGTGCGCAGGTCACCCCGCAGCTGCTCCGCCTGTTCGGGATGGAGCGTGATGGCCTCCTGCAGCATATCGAAGGCCCCGCGCGGATCCCCTGCGGCCAGGCGCAGGGCCGCAATGCGCCGCCGCTGGGCGAGCTCCTGCGCCTCCTCGCGCCAAGCATAGAGGGCGCGTTCGAGGCGCTGGGCCGCCTCGCCCGCCGTGATCTCCCCGCGGGCGAGGCGCAGTTCGGTCCCGCGGCGCAGCGCCTCGGCCCGCATGCGCCGATCGCGACCCGCGGCGAGCGCGTCATAGGCGGCCAGCGCCGCCTGCACCTCGCCCCGCGCCTCGGCCAGCAGCGCGCGGGCCAGTTCGAGGCCGGGGGTGTCAGGAGCGGCGGAGACCAGGGCGGCGGCGGCCTCCACCTCACCGGCCGCGGCCAGGGCCTCGGCCGCACGGGGCAGAAGCCGCACGCGCAGCGCCTCGGGGTAGGAAGAGAGCAGCCCGGCCTGGGCCGTCAGCAGCGGCGCCGCGGCCGCCACCTCCCCGCGCGCCAGATGGAGCAGGCCCTGCCACAGCGCCGTCTCCTCGGACAGCGGGGGCAGCGGCTGGGCCGGCACATCCTCCGGCCGGCCGGCGGCCAGGGCGGCGGCCAGCAGCAGCCAGCGCGCCCGCGGCTGGGCCGCCGTGGCCGGATCCTCGCGCAGCGCGAGCTCCACCATCGCCTGCGCCTCCTGCGGCTGGCCGAGGGCGAGCAGCGTCTCCGCCGCGGCCAGGCGCAGCGGCCCGCGGGTCAAGGGCGGGGCGGCCGCGATGCCCGCCTGCTGGGCTCGCAGCCGGGCCGAGAGCTCCGCCGGGCTGCCCGCAGGAAAGTCGAAGCTGCGGCTAGCCGCGGCCCGCGGCGGCGGCACCGGCGGCGAACCGAGGGCCAGACGCGCCCCCGCCTCGGGCATGAGGGCGAAGCCGTCCTGGCCGGCGCGCAAGGACAGGCTGTCAGAGCGCGCCAGCACGGCAAGGCCGAGCGCGGTCTCGACCAGCACCGCATCGACCATGCGGCGCATCCGGCCGACCCGGGCATCGCCACCGCCCACCGTGCCGACCAGCAGCGGCATGCGCGTCTCCGGATCCTGCAGGATCAGCACCCGCCGGGCTCCGGGGGCGGGCAGCAGCAGGCCGGGCGGCCCTGCGGCCTGCGGCTGCGGCGCGATCTCACTGCCCGGGCCGGGGGCTTCGCGCAGCATCACCCAGCGCTGGCCCGACCGGCGCAGGGCCCAGGGGCCGGGGTCGGTGCCGATCAGCAGGCTGCCCCCCGCGACCGTCTCCAGCCGCCAGCCTTGGGCGAGCAGAGGCTCGACCGAGAGCGGCGGCGGCGCGTCGAACAGGAGCAGCCATCGGCCCCCGCGCTGCAGCAGCGCCGCCCCGACATCGGCAGGAAGGTCAAGAGCGATCTCTCGCCGCGGGGCGGCGGCCGGCGGCGCTGACGGGGCCGGCGCGGCAGGCG
>JANWYF010000085.1 GCA_025057055.1 Rhodovarius sp.
TCAAGCCTTCGTTGAGGGCGCGAATGGGCTCGCCACTCATAGACCCAGAGCGGTCCAGCAATAGCACCACCGGGCAGCGCGGATCAGGATTAGCCGCAAAAATCTGCGTGGGATCATACGGCTTCTGCCTGTAGTCGCTCATACCAAGCCCCCTTTCGGACCATCCCCATCCACTGCTTGCGCCTCCACGCGCCAGGGCCCGATCCGCTCAGGTGGAAAACTGGCGAGCCGATCGCTGCCGCTATTCCCGCAAGACGGTGTCTAAAACAGATGTGGCCCGGGCCGATATCCGTCAACTTCTGAAAGCGTGGCACGGGAGAAGCTCGCCTGCCGGGCTTGCGCTTGTCCGCAGCAGCTCACCCCACCCCCCGCAGCACCGCCAGCACCGCCGGGCCGTAGCGTTCCAGCTTGGACGCCCCGACCCCCGGCACCTCGGCCAGCGCCTCCAGGTTGCGGGGCCGGCGGGCGGCGATCTCGGCCAGCGTGCGGTCGTGGAAGATGACATAGGCCGGCACGCCTTGCGCCTGCGCCACCTCCCGCCGCCAGGCGCGCAGCGCGGCAAGCGCCGGCTCCTCGGGCTCAGGCGGGGTGCTGCCCACCGCCCCGCGCGGCAGGTCAGCTTGCGCCACGAGCTCGGCGCGCAGCATCACCCGCTCCTCGCCCTTCAGGATCGGCCGCGCCGCCGGGGTGAGCGAGATCTCCCGCCGGCCCTCCACCGCCACATCCAGCACCCCGCGGGAGATGAGCTGCCGCGCCACGCCGCGCCAGGCGGCATCGCTCAGATCGGCGCCCACGCCGAAGGTGGGCAGCCGGTCATGGCCGAACTGCGCGACCTTGTCGGTCATCCGCCCGCGCAGCACGTCGATCAGATGCGACAGGCCGAAGCGCTGCCCGGTCCGCAGCACGGCCGAGAGCAGCTTCTGCGCCGCCACCGTCGCATCGACCAGCCGCGGCGGCGAGAGGCAGACGTCGCAATGCCCGCAATCGGCCGCCAGATCCTCCCCGAAACAGGCGAGCAGGGCGCGGCGGCGGCAGCTTGCGCTTTCGGCCAGGGCCACCATCGCCTGCAGGCGCTTTAGCTCGATGCGCTTCTGCTCCTCCGCCGCCGGGCTCGCCGCGATGCGATGGCGGGCGAGCGCGATGTCGGCCGCGCCGAAGAGCAGCAGCGCCTCAGCCGGCAGACCGTCGCGCCCCGCCCGGCCGATTTCCTGATACCAGCTCTCCGGACTGCGCGGCAGCGCGGTATGCGCCACCCAGCGCACATCCGGCCGGTCGATGCCCATGCCGAAGGCGATGGTGGCGCACATCACCACCCGATCGCCGCGGGCGAAGCGGCGGTGCGCCTCGCGCCGCGCGGCGGCATCCATCCCGGCGTGGTAGCAGGCGGTGTCGAAGCCGGCCTCGCGCAGCCAGGCCGCTGTCTCCTCGGCGCCGCGGCGGCTGGCGCAGTAGACGATGCCCGCCCCCGTCGCATCGCCCGCCTCCCGGATGAAGGAGAGGAGCTGGCGCCGCAGCCCCTCGCGCGGGGCAGCGCGCAGGAAGATGTTGGGCCGATCGAACCCGCCGCGAAAGATGGGCGCCTCGGTCAGGGAGAGCTGGCTGCGGATGTCCTCCACCGTGCGCGGATCGGCGGTGGCGGTCAGCGCCAGGCGCGGCACCGCCGGGAAGCGTTCGGCCAGGCAGGTCAGCCCGCGGTATTCCGGCCGGAAGTGATGCCCCCATTGCGAGATGCAATGCGCCTCATCCACCGCGAACAGGGCAAGCCGCAGGCGCGAGAGTGCCTCGAGCATGCCATCGCCGGTCAGGCGTTCGGGGCTGACGTAGAGGAGCCGGATGCGCCCGGCCGAGAGGTCACGGCGGATGCCGCGCCGTTCCTTCTCCTCGAGTTCGGAATGCAAAGCCGCGGCCGCCACCCCCTGCTGGCGCAGCGCCGCCACCTGATCCTCCATCAGCGCAATGAGGGGCGAGACGACGACGGTCATCCCCTCGCGGCAGAGGGCGGGCACCTGGTAGCAGAGGGATTTGCCCGAACCGGTCGGCATCAGGACAAGGGCCGAACCGCCGGCGAGGACATGCGCCACCACCTCCGCCTGCCGGCCGCGGAAGGAGCGGTGGCCGAAGACGCGGCGCAGCACCTCCTCGGCCGCAATCAGGGGCGAATCGGGGCGGGCCAGCACGGGCCCAGATGGCGCGGCGGGGCGCGCCGCGTCAACGGGAGCAGGCCGCCCCGCCGAGGACGCAGAACCGCGCGCAATGCGGATGGTTGAGCGCGACCGGCCGCGCCGCCTCGGCCAGGCTTGCGCCGAGTTCGAAGCGCGGGTCGTAGGCGATCAGCGTGCAGGCGAGCAGCACCGGCCCATCGGCACCCCGGCGCTTGACCAGCATGCGGCTGGTCGCGCACATCACGCTCTCTGGCGAGCGGCCGAGGATTCCCCAGCAGGCCTCGGTGATCTCGGGCACATCGGCCGTCGCATCCATCTCGGGAAAGAGCATCAGCGCGATGGGATCGGCGGCGTCGATCGGGATCCCCTCGGCCGCGAAGAGCCGGGCGAAACCCTCGCGCATCGCCGCATCGCCGAAGCCGGCGCGGCCTGCGACATGGATGCGAAAGCCATGGCGGACGAGCCAGCGCAGCCCGTCGAGGGCGATGGCGAAGCTGCCCGGCCCGCGTTCGGCGTCATGCCGCGCGGCGTCGAAATGGTCGAGGCTGACGCGGATCGTCAGCTGCCCGCCATAGCGGGCGTGCAGGGCGAGCAGCGCCCGCTCCATCTGCCGCATCGGCTTCATCGCATTCGTCAGCACCAGCGCGCGCAGGCCGCGGCCCAGCACCTCCGCGAGCATCGCCGGCAGTTCCCGGTTCATGAAGGGCTCGCCCCCGGTGAAGCCGACCTCCTCGAGCGGTTCGCCGCGTGCGGCCGCCTCATCGAGGAAGGGGCGCAGTTCGGCCGCGGTCAGATAGGCCAGGCGGTCGTTGCGCGGGCTGCTCTCGATGTAGCAGTGGCTGCAGGTGATGTTGCAGAGCGTGCCGGTATTGACCCAGAGGGTGCGCAGGCCGCGGAACGCGACACGGGCGCGCGCCTCGCCCTTCAGGGTGCGGTCGGGGTCCTGGAACTTGCCGGGGGCGAGGGGGCGGACATCTAACGGGGCCATGGCGCTTCTCTATCATGCTCTCACGCACCGGGGCGCCCGGCTGCCCGCCGGACCGAAGCGGCCGGGGGGGCGGATGGCCAGCCTCCTCGCCGAGGCAGAGGGGCCAGGCCGGCGCGACGGGGCGGGGGGCGGTGGCTTCCGGCCGATCGGGGCCGCCGTTATGTTGCGCCGCCGCACACGATGCCCGAGGCCATGACCGACGCGCCCTCCTTCCAGGACATGATCCTGGCCCTGCACCGCTACTGGTCGCAGCAGGGCTGCCTGATCCTGCAGCCCTATGACATGGAAATGGGCGCGGGCACCTTCCACCCCGCGACGGCTTTGCGCGCGCTGGGCCCGGAACCCTGGCGGGCGGCCTATGTGCAGCCCTCCCGCCGGCCCGCCGACGGCCGCTACGGAGAGAACCCGAACCGCCTGCAGCACCACTACCAGTATCAGGTCATCCTGAAGCCCACGCCGCCCGACCCGCAGGCCCTGCTGATCGAGAGCTACCGCGCGCTTGGCCTCGATCCCGCCCTGCACGACATCCGCTTCGTCGAGGATGACTGGGAAAGCCCGACGCTCGGCGCCTGGGGCCTCGGCTGGGAGGTCTGGTGCGACGGGATGGAGGTGACCCAGTTCACCTATTTCCAGCAGCTGGGCGGCATCGCCTGCGAGGTGCCCTCCTGCGAACTCACCTATGGCCTCGAACGGCTGGCGATGTATCTCCAAGGTGTGGAGAACGTCTTCGACCTTCGCTTCAACGACGCCGGCGTCACCTACGGGGAGGTCTTCCTGCGCGCCGAGCGCGAATACAGCGCCCACAACTTCGAATACGCGGATGTCGCGCTGCTGCGCCGCCAGTTCGAGGAGGCGGAGCAGGAATGCCTCGCCCTGATCGGGCGCGGCCTGGCCCTGCCGGCCTATGACCACTGCATCAAGGCGAGCCACCGCTTCAACCTGCTCGATGCCCGCGGGGCGATCAGCGTCGCCGAACGGGCCGCCTATATCGGGCGGGTCAGGGCCCTCGCCAAGGCGTGCTGCGAAGCATGGCTGGCCGCCCCCTCCCGCTGATCGCAGAGGCGGCCGCGCCGGCCCGGCGCGTCCCCTCACCCCCGCTGGCCCGCCGCATGAGCGGGCCGGCCTGAAGGTTTCGCCCGACGTGCCCGAACTGCTGCTCGAACTCTTCTCCGAGGAAATCCCCGCCCGCATGCAGGCGCGCGGGGCAGAGGATCTCTGCCGCCTGGTGAGCGAGGCGCTGGCGCCGATCGCCGCCGGCCCGCCGCTTGGCTTCCACGGTCCGCGCCGCATCGGCCTCGTCATGGAGGTCGCCCCGCGCGCCGAAACGCCCCCGCGGGAGGAGCGCGGGCCGCGCCTTTCCGCCCCCGAGGCGGCGATCGAGGGCTTCCTGCGCAAACACGGCGCCAGCCGGGAGGCGCTGCGCCGCCAGGGCGATTTCTGGGTGCTGACCAGGCCCGGGGCGGTGATCGAGGCGCCGGCGCTGATCGCCTCCGCCCTGCCCGGGCTGCTCTGGTCCTTCCCCTGGCCCAAGTCGATGCGCTGGGGTGAGAGCGCCTTCACCTGGGTCAGGCCGCTGCGCCGCATCCTCTGCCTGCTCGACGGCAAGGTGGTGCCCTTCGCGCTGGCCCGCGGGGGCGATGCCGCCCATGGCCTGGCCAGCGGCGATCTGACCGAGGGCCACCGGCTGCATGCGCCGGGCCCCTTCGCCGTCACCTCCGCCGCCGATCACGCGGAACGGCTGCGCGCCGGGCATGTCGTGCGCGATGCGGCCGAACGCATGGCGATGATCCGCGAGGGGATCGCTGCCCTGGCCGCGGCCCAAGGGCTCGAGGTCGTGCCTGATGAGGGGCTGCTGGCCGAGGTCGCAGGCCTGGTGGAATGGCCGGTGCCGCTGATCGGCCGGATCGATGCGGCCTTCATGGACCTGCCGGAGGAGGTGCTGCGCACCTCGATGCGCGTCAACCAGCGCTATTTCGCGCTGCGCTATCCCGATGGCCGCCCGGCGCCGTGCTTCGCCATGGTCGCCAACATCTCCGCCCGCGACGGCGGGGCGGCGCTGGTCGCCGGCAATGAGCGGGTCTTGCGCGCCCGCCTGGCCGATGCCCGCTTCTTCTGGGACCAGGATCGCCGACAGCGGCTGGAGGATCTTCTGCCGCGGCTTGAGGGGATGATCTTCCACGCGCGGCTCGGCACCCAGGGGCAGCGGGTGCTGCGGCTGGCCAGGCTTGCCGGCCACATCGCCCCGCTGGTCGGGGCCGACCGCAGCCTCGCCGAACGGGCCGGGCTCCTGTGCAAGGCCGATCTCGCCTCCGGCATGGTGGGCGAATTTCCGGAGCTGCAGGGCATCATGGGCGGGCATTACGCCCGCCATCAGGGAGAGGATCCGCAGGTCGCAGCGGCCATTGCCGAGCATTACCGCCCGCTCGGCCCGGCCGATGCGCTGCCGGGCGGGCCGGTGGCGGCGGCGGTGGCGCTGGCCGACAAGCTTGACCAGCTCGCGGGCTTCTTCGCCATCGGCGAAAGGCCGACCGGCAGCGGCGATCCCTTCGCGCTGCGCCGTGCCGCGCTCGGCATCATCCGCATCGTGCGCGAGGGGGGGCTGCGCCTGCCGCTGTCGGATGTGCTGGCCGAGGCCTATCTCGGCTACCCGCAGGCGAGTGGGGCCGAGGCCGGCTTCGGCACCGCGCTGGCCGAGGAATGGCTGCGCCGGCACCCGGCCCCCTCCGGCCGCCACCCGCCCATGGTCGCCGCCTTCGCCGCTGCGGTGGCCGATTTCGTGCTCGAACGGCTGCGCGTGCAGCTGCGCGCCGAGGGGGCGCGGCATGACGTGGTGGCAGCCAGCATCGCGGGCGATGACGACATCCTGCGCATCCTTGCCCGCGCCGAGGCGCTCTGCCGCCTGCTCGAGAGCGAGACGGGCGCGGCCCTGCTCGCCGCCTATCGCCGCGCGCGGAGCATCCTCGAGATCGAGAACCGCCGCGACGGCCCGCATGAGGGCGCGCCGGATCCCGCCCTCTTCGCCGCGGCCGAGGAGCAGGCGCTGGCCGAGGCGCTGACGCAGGCCGAGGCCGCAGCCCAGGCGGCGCTGGCGGTGGAGGACTTCGCCGCCGCCATGGCCGCGCTGGCGGCGCTCAGGCGGCCGCTCGATGCCTTCTTCGACCGCGTGCTGGTCAATGATCCCGGCTTGCGGCGGAACCGGCTGCGCCTACTCTCGCGGGTCACGGCAGCGATCTCGGCCGTGGCCGACCTCTCTCGGATCGAGGGCTGAAGGACCAGACCGCATGACCCAGTGGGTATACAGCTTCGGCGCCGGTCTCAACGAAGGCAGGGCCGACATGCGCGAGTTGCTCGGCGGCAAGGGCGCCAATCTGGCCGAGATGGCGAGCCTCGGCCTGCCGGTGCCGCCGGGCTTCACCATCACCACCGCGGTCTGCACCTACTACTACGCCCATGGGCGGACCTACCCGCCCGATCTGCCGGAGCAGGTCGAGGCGGCTCTCGCCCGCATCGAGAAGGCGGTGGGGCTCGGCTTCGGCTCGCCCGACAACCCGCTGCTGGTCTCGGTCCGGTCGGGGGCGCGGGTGTCGATGCCGGGGATGATGGATACCGTGCTCAACCTCGGCCTCAATGACGTGACGGTGCAGGGCCTTGCCCGCGCCTCGGGCGATGCGCGCTTCGCCTGGGACAGCTACCGCCGCTTCATCCAGATGTTCGGGTCGGTGGTGCTGGGCGTGGACCACCACCGCTTCGAGGAGATCATCGAGGCGGCCAAACTCTCCCGCGGCGTGGCCGAGGATACCGAACTCACCGCCGCCGACTGGCAGGAGGTGGTGGCCGAATACAAGCAGATGATCGAGGAGGTGACCGGTCAGCCCTTCCCGCAGGACCCGAAGGACCAGCTCTGGCGTGCCATCGGGGCGGTGTTCGGGTCCTGGATGAACCAGCGTGCGATCACCTACCGCCGGCTGCACGACATCCCGGAAGGCTGGGGCACGGCGGTCAACGTGCAGGCGATGGTCTTCGGCAACATGGGCGAGGACTGCGCCACCGGCGTCTGCTTCACCCGTGATCCGAGCACCGGGGAGAACGTCTTCTACGGCGAATATCTGGTCAATGCCCAGGGCGAGGATGTGGTGGCCGGCATCCGCACGCCTCAGCCGATGTCCAAGGCGCGCGCCAAGCCGGGCGAGCGGCCGATGGAAGAGGTGATGCCCGCCGCCTACGCCGAGCTGCTGCGCGTGCGCGAGGTCCTGGAGCGCCACTACAAGGACATGCAGGACATCGAGTTCACGGTGCAGAAGAACAAGCTCTACATGCTGCAGACCCGCACCGGGAAGCGCACCGCCGCGGCCAGCCTGCGCATCGCCGTCGACATGGCCAATGAGGGCCTGATCAGCCGCGAGGAGGCGATCATGCGCGTCTCTCCGGCGAGCCTCGACCAGCTGCTGCATCCGACCCTCGACCCGGCGGCACCGCGGCGGCTCTTGGCCAAGGGGCTGCCGGCCAGCCCGGGTGCGGCCTGCGGCGCCGTCGTCTTCTCGGCCGATGAGGCCGAGGCGCGCGGCAGCAAGGGCGAGGCGGTGATCCTGGTGCGGATCGAGACCAGCCCGGAGGACATCCACGGCATGCACGCCGCCCGCGGCATCCTGACCACGCGCGGCGGCATGACCAGCCACGCCGCGGTGGTGGCGCGCGGCATG
>JANWYF010000244.1 GCA_025057055.1 Rhodovarius sp.
GCGCCTGACCAACCTGCCGATCTGGGACATCGCCGTCCAGACCGAGGGACATGCCCGGCTGCGCATGCTCTCCTACGCCCGGCGCCACCCCGACCCCGACTGGCGCGCCGCGATCGAACAGAACGGCTGGGAGGAGGGGCGGCACAAGGTCGTCCTCTCCGACCTGGTCAGAAGCTATGGCATCACCCTGGAGCCCGAGCCCGAATACCGCGAACCCCGCGACGTGGAATGGGCCTATCTGGCCACCGGCTTCTCGGAATGCGTCGACAGCTTCTTCGCCTTCGGCCTGTTTGACCTCGCACGGCGGTCGGGCTTCTTCCCGCAGGAGCTGGTCGATACCTTCGAGCCGGTGATCCAGGAGGAGGCGCGGCACATCCTCCTCTTCGCCAACTGGCTGGCCTGGCACCGCCGCAACCTGCCACTGCACCAGCGGATCTGGTTCGAACTGCGGGTCATCGCGGTCTGGATCAGCATCGGCTGGCAGCGAATCGGCCTGGCCCGCGGCATGGACAAGGGTCCCAAGCAGGCCAAGGGGGCGGACAAGCAGGATGTGAACTTCACCGTCACCGGCGCCAACAGCATGGCCGATCACCAGGTCAGCCTCCGCGAGATGCTGGAGATCTGCCTCGCCGAGAACGACCGGCGCTTCGCCGGCTACGACCCGCGGCTGCTGCGGCCGACCACCATGCCGGCTCTGGCCCGCTTCGCCCTGCGCTTCCTGCGGCGGTGAGGGCCTGATCCGGCCGGCCCGCATAGGTTGGCACTCGCAATGGGAGAGTGCTAGCCTATATGTCAGGGGACTGAAACAACCCCGCCGGGCTTCGTGAAGCCATGATCCACTATCAATTGCGCTGTGGGAACGAGCACGAGTTCGACAGCTGGTTTCCGAACAGCGCCGCCTTCGAGAAACTGGCCAGCGCCGGCATGATCGACTGTCCGGTCTGCGGCGATACGCGCGTCTCGCGCGCGCTGATGACGCCGGCCGTGGCCAAGGCGCCGGGGGTCAAAGGCCGGCCCGAGGCGCCGCCTGCCGAGGCGGGGGCGAATCGCACCCCTGCGGCAGCGGGCGCCATCCCTTCCAAGCCGGCCGGCGGCGCCATTCCGGCCCAGGTGCTCGCCCTGCTGCAGCGGCTGCGGGCCGAGATCGAGCGCACCAGCGACTATGTCGGCGCCGAGTTCGCCGAGGAAGCACGGCGCATCCACCGGGGCGAGGCCAAGGCCCGCAGCATCTATGGCGAGGCGACCGAGGCCGAGGCCGAGGCGCTGCGCGAGGAGGGGATCCAGGTCGCCCGCATCCCCTGGGTGCCCCGCGCCGACGGCTAAGCGGGCGCCACCCTGCGCGGCGGCAGATCCCGCCGGCGCCGCCCAGGCCGTGTGCTCTGCCCTCCCGCCCGAGTCGCGCCCCTCGCCGACTGAGCCGGGGCACGGGGGAGGGGCGCCCCGGACCGCGCCTCTTCCTGCCGCCACCCGCCCAACACCGGCGCGCCGCCCGACCCAGCGGAGGGGGGCAAGTCCTGGCCCCAGGCAAATGGCCGCCGGCCGCGACCTCCCGCCGGCGCAGGCCGGCTCCCTTCGCCGGCAGCACCGGGCGGTCGGTGGAGCCGCTCAGCCTCCCAGGAACAGCCGCCCGATCTCGGGATGGGCGGCCAAGGCGGGCCCCGTATCCTCTGCCCGGTTGCGGCCCATGGCCAGCACCACGCCGCGATCGGCGATGGCGAGGGCCGGCCGCGCATTCTGCTCGACCATCAGCACCGCCATGCCCTGCGCCGCGATCTCGCGCACCTTGGCGAAGATCAGGTCACAAAAGCGCGGCGACAGCCCCGCGGTCGGCTCATCGAGCATGATCAGCCGCGGCTTGAGCATCAGCGCCCGCCCGACCGCCAGCATCTGCCGCTGCCCGCCGGAGAGCGCCCCGGCCGCGGTGCGCCGCCGCGCCGCGAGTTCAGGGAACATGGCATAGACGCGGGCGAGCCCCTCGGCCGTGGCCGAAGGCCGCACATAGGCGCCCATCGCCAGGTTCTCCTCGATCGAGAGGGAGGGGAAGACGTTCCGCTCCTGCGGCACATAGGCGAGGCCGAGGCCGATCAGCGTCTCCGGCGGGCGGTTGGTGATGTCCTCTCCCGCAAACCGGATCCGGCCCCGGCGCACGCGCACTAGCCCTGCCACCGCCTTGAGCGCGGTCGATTTCCCGGCGCCGTTGGGGCCGATCACGACGACGACCTCTCCTGCCTCCACGGTCAGACGAACGCCGTGCAGGATGTCCGCCTCCTCGGCATAGCCGCCGGCAACATCCTGCAGTTCGAGCAGGCTCATGCGGTCACCGCCATGCCGAGATAGGCGTCGACCACCGCCGGGTGGCGGCGGATCTCGGCCATGCTGCCGGAGGCGATGACGCGCCCCTCGGCCAGGCAATGCACCAGGGGGCAGAGCTCATCGACCAGCTCCAGGTCATGTTCGATGAGCAGGAAGGTGATCCCGTCCTGCCGGTTGAGGGCCTGGATGGTGGCGGCGATGTGGCGCAGCAGGGTGCGGTTGACCCCGGCGGCCGGCTCGTCAAGCAGGACGACCCGCGCCCCGGACATCAGCGCGCGGCCGAGCTCGACCAGCTTCTTCTGCCCGCCCGAGAGCTGAGCCGCCGGCGCCTCGGCATGGCCGAGCAGATCGAGCCGTTCCAGCACCGCACAGGCGGCCCGGCGCAGGGCGCGCTCCTCCTCGGCGATGCGGCGGCGGGCGAACCAGGGGGCGGGCAGCCTCTCGCCGGGCTGGGGCGGGGCGGCGGCCATCAGGTTCTCAAGCACCGAAAGGCGCGGGAAGAGGCGCGGGATCTGGAAGGTGCGCACCAGCCCGCGGCGGTGCAGCACCCAGGGCGGCGTGCCCGTCACCTCCTCCCCGAAGAGGCGCACGCGCCCGCCATCGGGCCGCAGGAAGCCTGCGATGACGGCAAAGGCGGTGGATTTGCCGGCGCCGTTGGGGCCGACGAGCCCGGTGATCGAGCCCGCCGGCACGTGAAAGCTCGCCTGGTCGAGGGCCGTGAAGCCGCCGAAGCGCTTGGTCAGCCCCTCGACGTCGAGCGCGTTCACCCGGAGAGCTGGGCGATCGAGACCACCCGGCCGCCGCGCACGGCCCAGTGTTCGATGCGCCCTTCGGCATCGCCGGTGGCGTTGAACTCGATCGGGCCGGAGGCGCCCTCGTAGTTCACCTTCACCCCGCGGGCGATCAGGTCGCGGGCGCGGGCGAACTCGCCGGGGCCCACCACCTCGCCGGGCGCATTGGCGACGGTGCGCAGATGGGCCCGGATCGCGGCACGTTCGGCGCTGCCGGCGGCCTGGATCGCAAGACCGATGACGATGGCCGCGTCATAGGCCTGGGCGACGAAGGAGGCGCCGGGATCCATGGTCGGGTTGGCGCGGCGGAAGGCCTCCTCATAGGCGGCGCGGCGCTCCGGCGCGGCGGCCGTGCCGGGACCGGTGCCGAAGGCGCCCTCCAGCGCGGCCGCCCCGACCTGATCGACCACCTGCTGGCTGCGCATGCCATCGGTCAGGATGTAGCGCTGGAAGAAGCCGCCCTCGATCGAATTGCGCAGGATCGTGTTGCCGCCCGAGGCCGGATAGGCGACCAGCATCAGCGCCTGCGGGTTGCCGGTGCGCGAGAGGGTCTGCAGCTCGGCGCGATAGGAGGGGCGGTTCTCCTCGAAGTTCTGGCTGCCGGTCACGGTGCCGCCGCGGGCCTGGAAGGCGGCGGTGAAGCTGCCGGCCAGGCCGCGGCCGTAGTCGTTGTTGACCGCCATCACCGCCACCCGCTCGATGCCGGCCTCCCGCGTCAGCCGGGCCAGCACCTGGCCCTGCAGCCCGTCGGGCACCGCGGTGCGGAAGACCGTGTCGTTGTCGTTGATCTGGCTGACCGCGGGTGCCGTGGCGGAGGGCGAGATGATCGGCACCCCGGCCGGCACGGTCACCGCATTGGCCACCGCGATGGTGATGCCGGAGGCCATCGGGCCGATGATCGCCGCCACATTCTCGGCCTGCACGAGGCGGGTGGCGACGGTCACGCCGGCCTGCGGGTTGGTCTGGTCGTCGGCCTCCACCATCTGCAGGCGCCGGCCGTTGAGCACACCGCCCGCGCCGTTGATCTCATCGAAGGCGAGCACGATGCCGGCGCGGATCGGCGGCACGAAGGCGGCAAGGCCCCCGGTGGCGGAGAGGATCACCCCGATCCGGATCGGCTCTGCCTGCGCGCGGGCGATCGCGGGAGCCAAGAGCATCGCGGTGCCGGCCGCCAGCGCGGCGCGGCGAGGAAGGGCGAAGGGCATGGGCGCATCTCCCCACGGATGGACGCTTCTTCACCCGCCAGATAGCCCATTCCATAGGGCTGGTCCAAGGGCCAAGCGGCCGGCTCTTCTGGCCCCGGCCGAGAGAAGCAGGGCCGGGTGCGGCTCTCCGGCGCGGCGTGGGGCGCAGCCGGCCGCGGCCCCTGGACGGGACATGGCCGATCGGTCATGACCGGCCGGGGGGGTCCCGTGCTCGATCTGATCAATTTCTACCTGATCCCGGGCCTTGTGCTGGGGGCGATCTATGCGCTGGCCGCGGCCGGCCTCTCTCTCGTCTATGGCGTGATGCGCTTCGCCCATTTCGCCCACGGCGAACTCGTCACCTGGGGCGCCTATATGGGCCTGCTGGCGGTCGCGGCCTTCGGCGTCTCGCCCTGGGTGGCGGTCGGTTTTGCCGTGCTGCTGACCATCCCGCTCGCCTGGGGGATGGACCGCGCCTTCTACGCCCCCCTGCGGCGCAGCGCGCCGGCGGTGCTGCTCATTTCCTCCTTCGGCGTGGCCCTGATGATCCGGGCCCTGATCTACCTCTTCTGGGGGCCGACGCCGGAGAGCTACGCGCGCGGCTTCACCCCGCCGCTGCTGTGGGAGGGCCTGCGCATCCAGCAGCGCCACCTGGTGATCCTGGGCGGCGCGCTGGTCTGTGCGGCGCTGCTGCACCTCCTGCTGGCCTACACCTGGGCGGGGCGGGCGATGCGCGCCATGGCCGACGATCCGGAGCTCGCGCGGGTGACCGGGGTGCCGGTCGGGCGCGTCATTCTGCTCACCTGGGCGGTGGCGGCCGCTCTCGCGGCGGTGGCCGGGGTCTTCCTCGCGGTCGATACCGAGCTCACCCCCATGATGGGCTTCAACATCCTGCTTGCCGCCTTTGCCGCCGCCATCCTGGGCGGCATCGGGCGGCCCTGGGGGGCGGCGCTGGGCGGGCTCATCCTGGGCCTGGTCGAGGAGCTCTCCTCCTATCCCGTGCTCGGCGGG
>JANWYF010000101.1 GCA_025057055.1 Rhodovarius sp.
AATGAGGCCCCAGCATTTCTGCTGGGGAAGATTGGCGGCGGGCGAAAGCCGCCGCACACTGTAGCGGACCAGGGCTTCAATGAGGCCCCAGCATTTCTGCTGGGGAAGATAGCGCCCCGGAAATCCCACACCCACTCAACCCACTCCCGACCCTTCTGCGAGCGCTCCGCCCGAGACGCCCTGCAGGCAGCAGCACAGCCCCCAGCGGCCCCCCCGCTCGCCAGTCTATTGGCCTGATTCCTCAATGCAAACATCGCATGCGAGCACTGCCCGGACATCCGATGCCACCCGAGTGCTCGAATCCCGCCAGGCAGCCGCCTAGACAATGATAGTCCGCCGCTGCACCGGTTCGAACGCCCGGCCGATGGTGGACACCCGCGGCCGCACCTGATCCGCCGGGCCGAGGTCCAGCAGCAGCACATGATCCTCATCCTGCTTGACCAGTTCCGCGAGCTTCGCCCGCAGCTCCACCGCCCCTCGCCGGGTCAGCCGGCATTGGAAGACGGACAGCTGCAGCCACTCCCCCCGCCCCTTCATGGCGCGAAAGACGCGCCGCCACCGCCGCGGATCTCGCACGTCATAGGCCACGATCCACAGATGGTCCTCGCCTCGCATCGCGCCCCTCCCTAGCGCGGGGTGATGTGCGGAAACTCCGGGATTTCTCCCGCCAGAAAGCGCCCGAGCAGCCGCGCCTGCACCTCGAACAGCCGCCGATAGGACAGGCGGTAGCCGAAGATGGGATGCGTGATCTCCTGCTCCAGCCGCCGTTCGAAGGCCGCGATGATCGCCTTCCGGCCGGAGGGGGTGAGCGCCACCGCCCCCGCACGGCGCAGGAAGTCTCCCTCCCCCACCTCCCCGTTGTTGACCGCCATCAGCACGGCGCTGTCAGCCACCAGCGGCCGGAACGGCTCCATCATGTCGAGCGCCAGCGCCGGCCGGCCGTAGCGCGGCTGATGGTAGAAGCCGCGATAGGCATCGAGCCCCACGGCCGACAGCTGCACCGTCCAGACCCGCACCAGCATCGCATAGGCGAAGCTCAGCAGCGCATTGAGCGGATCGGTGGGCGGCCGGCGGTTGCGCCCCTCCCAGGAAAAGCCGCCGGCTGCCACCGCGCCCGCTGCCAGACAACCGGCAAAGCCCTCGAAATAGCGGCGCGCCGCCAGCCCCTCGATGCCGAGCAGGGCTGTCATGTCGGGCGCGGCTTCGGCATCGCGGCGGTCGCGCTCCAACGCGCCGAGCAGTTCCTCCGGCGCCTCTGCCCCCCGCCAGTTCCGCCGCAGCAGGGTGCGCGCATTGCGGATCTTGGCCGCCACCAGCCCGCGCGCAAAGCGCAGGCAGAAGGCAGGATCGGCGCTCTGGCGCCACTGATGCGCCCGCACCTCGACGTTGCGGTGCCCGGTGCCCACCGTATGGCCCAGGAACCAGCCGCCCTGGGTGTGCCAGCTCACCGGAATCTCGCGCCGCATCAGTTCCTGCAGCGCCGGTGTGGTCAGCTGCGCGGCGCCGAACAGCACAAGCTGGGACAGTTCGGCCAGCCGTGCCACCGCGATCCGCTCGCCCTCGACCGTGACTTCCAAGGTCTCTCCCGAGCGTGCGATGCGCGCGCGCGGATCCTGCACGATCAGCGGCAGCGCATCGGTCTGCCCGACCGCCAGCGGGCGGGGTTCGATGCGGCCGTGACGCAGCCAGGCCACTTCATCCGGCAGGCAGATCGAGACCAGCGAACAGCGCGGGCATTTCGGGCTGTCCTCGAGCGGCGGCGGAATGCGGCCGGAGGCAGCGAGCAGCCGCAGCCCATGGACGGCCGAGAGCACCGCCGCCTCCAGCTCCTCATCCATCCGCACGATGACGCGCTCTCGGCTCTCGGCGAAATAGAGAACACCCTCCTCGCACCGGTAGCCGTGCTCGCGCAGCAGCAGGATCTGCAGGCCGAGCTGCACGCGCTCGGGCAGGAAGGCCGACCGCTCGACATGGGGCCGGCGGCCGCGCTTGTAGTCCACTGGCCGGACCAGCCCGCCCTCTCCCTCGATCAGGTCGAGCCGCGCCACTACCCCGAGCTGTTCGGAGGCGAGGCTGACCGAGCGGGCGTGAATACGCATCCCCTCTTCGACCGCCTCGGCCTCCGGGAGCGACCCGCTCTCCGCCTCGGTGCGGCGATGAACCAGCCGGCCCTCGACGGTATCGGCGCTGTCGGCCCATTCGCCCTGCACCCACTCGAGATAGGCCAGGCGCGGGCAGTAGACGAACTCGTTGATCATGCGCGCAGGCAGCAGCGGCAGGCGGTCCTGCCCGCCTTCCGGGAAAGCGAGCGGCAGTTCCCGCTGCCCCGTCGCTTCCGTCATCCCGCGCCGCGGAACAGCCCGCCGCCCAGATGCGCGGTGCGGCCGAGCAGGATCGGGCCCGTGCGTGCCACGGGAAATCTGAGGCGAAGCCGGGCCGAGAGGCCGCCGCGCGGGCCCTCGGTGAGGGTCAGGACCTCGACTTCCGGCTCCGGCCAGGACCGGCCGCGACACTCGCTCCGAACGGCCGCGGCCAGCGCCTCCGCCGCGCTGGCCCGCTTGGCATGGCGGCTGGGGCGATAGGCCGTCACACTCTCCCACACACGCTGCGGGGCAAGCAGCGCATCCCCCTCATCGAGCATCAGCGGGGCTAGGCGCAACAGCCCGGCCGGGCCTGCCCGCAGTTCGGCAAAATCGGCCATCGCCGCATCGAGCAGGGCGAGTTGCCGCCGCTCTTCTGCCCGCAGCGCGCGCCCTTCCAGCCGGTGCGGCGCGATGATGAGGAGCAAGCCGCGGTCCGGGTCGCAGGTGAAGGCCAGATGCCGGTGATCGCCCTCGCGCAGCGGCCCCCCATCCTCGGCATGGCCGGTGAAGAAGGCGGGCAGTTCCGATCGCTCTCCCAGTTTGGCCTGGACCCTCGCCATGACGGCGCGGCGCAGCGCGCGCGCCATCGCCTCCGCCGCCGGCCGGCGCAGCCCCTCACGGATGGCAAAGGCAAGGAGATCCGGGCTTTCCGGCAGCGGGGCGAAGAGGCCAAGGCCAAGGAAGCGGCCATCACCGAGCAGGAGCGGTCCGGCCAGGGGGCGGGCGAAGCGCAGTTCCGCATGCATCAGGCGCAGCGCTGGAAAGCGCGGCGGATGGGCGAACTCCGCCGCCTTGCGGCCGCGTGCGGTGAACGGCTCGCGCTGCAGGCGCAGGGTGGTAGGCGCTTCGGTGATGCCGGCCTGGCGCAGCGCGCGCAGCACGGCCCGGGCGGCGGTCTCCTCCCGCTCGCTTCGCGCAGGCCGCGCTCCGGGCTCGGGCCGGGGCAGGGCGAGCGGCGTGACACTGCGCCAGCACCGGGCCCCGCCTTGCGGCATATAGTGGCCGAGCATGCGATCCTCCGCCTCGGCCGGCACCAGGCGCGCAGCGCCGACCGCAAGACCGGAGAGGGCCCAGAAGAGATCATCCGCACGCAAGGGGCAGTCCGGCGGCACTTCGAGCAGAACGCGGCGGATGGCGTGATCGGCATGGGTCGCGCCGATCGAGGGCAGCGGCAGCAGCCGCGGACGCAGCGGCAAGTCGGCCGCCGTAGCGCCGCGGCCGATCAGCAGCCGCTCGATCATCGCGGGGGCG
>JANWYF010000120.1 GCA_025057055.1 Rhodovarius sp.
AAATCGGGTCTGCTGAAAAACCCTATGGCCAACGAGCCGAAGGTCGTCGTCTTCGAGAGTTTTGACCCCCTGAAAATCGGGTCTGCTGAAAAACCGCAATCAGAACGCGCATCGTGTCGGCAATCTGTGCGTTTTGACCCCCTGAAAATCGGGTCTGCTGAAAAACCCCTCCCCCCGAAAACCCCTTGCCGAACAACGCCTTACCAGGCGCGTTCGCAAAATCGCACAACCCGCGGCGAGCTGTCTCGGCAAGGCGGCGCACACACTCCCTCCCCAGGGTCCCGGCCAAGCCGACCCGGCACCCAGCATGGGCCAGCGGCCGGCACCAGATTAAGCCGGCCGCCGCCACACATCCAGCGCTAAGTCACAAGGCAAAGCGCGTGCCGAACACCACGCTGCGCCCAGGCGTGGCATAGCCGCTCGTCGGCTCCCAGCGGCTGTTGCCCAGGTTGCGCGCCTGCAGGAACAGATTCACCTGCGGCATCACCTGATACGCCAGCGCCAGATTGGCCGTCGTGCCCCCCGGCTTACGGCCCTGCGGCCCAGGCGCCCCGGAATCGAGCACCAGGAAATCCCGCGCCCAGCTGGTCATCAGCACCTCCGGCACCACGCTCAGGCCCTCAACCGGCACCAGCCGGGCCGAAAACGCGAAGATATGCGGCGGCCGGCGCAGCAGCCGCTGGCGCGTATCGCTGTTGATCGCCTCGGTCCAGGTCCAGGCTGCCCGTGCCTCCAGCCAGGGAGAGAGCCGCAGCACCGCCGTCGTCTCCACCCCTTCCACACTGGCACGCGCCACGTTGATCGGCCGGAACACCCCGCCCGCAAACCGCGCATCAATCAGATCCCGCGCCCAGGTGCGATAATAGGTGGCACCCAGCGTCAGGATCCGCGGCTGGGTCGGTGCATCGACATCGAACTCCACGCCCAACTCCCAGCTCGTGGTCCGCTCCGGCCGCAAGGCGGGATTGCCGACGAAGAAGGCCGAAGAGCCGAAGCGCTGCTCGAGCGAGGGCGCGGCAAATCCGCTGCCCACCGCAGCCCGCAGGCGCAGATTCCACTCGGGCAGCATCTGCACCGCCCCCAGCCGATAGGTCGGCGTCGTGCCGTAGCCCTGCACATGGTCCAGCCGCATCCCGGCCGAGACATCCAGCGTGCGCAACAGCCGATACTGCAGCGCCAGATGGCCCGAGGCGCTCTCCTGCGCCGCGCTGACCGTCGTGCGGAAGGGCACCTGGCCGTAGGCGCTGTCGCTCCTCTCGCGCGCCCAGCCGGCACCGAAGCTCAGCGCGCCATCCTGCGCCAACCCGCCCAGGAGATCCGGCAGCAGCACCCGGTTGCCCCAGTCGAGCACCGTCCGCTCCCCGCGGAAGAGGTTATGGAGTGTGGCGGCGGAAAAGGCATCGGGCAGATTGTCGTATTGCCGCCGGTCGCGCGTGGTGCCGAAGCGCAGGCCGGTGACCCAAGCGCCCCCGAACAGGGCCGTCTCGGCCCGGACCTGCCCGGTCCAGCGCCGCTCCTCGCCGACGAAATTGGGGTCGTCGGCGGCGAAGCGATCCAGGCGGATGCTCGCCTCCTGCCAGCGCAGCGTGGCCTCGATGCGGCTGCCCGGCAGCGGCGCCCAACCCAGCCGCGCCACCGCGGCCACCCCGCGGTAGCCATCGGCCTCCCCGCGGTTGGTGGCCAGCCGCGGCGGCAGGATGTTGAAGCCGGCGGTGGACAGGCTGTCGAGCGCGAAGAGGTAGTCGAAGGCGCCGACCGTGCCGGCCACTCCGCCATCCAGGCGCAGCGTGCGCTGCGTGCCGCCAGCGATGCCGCCGAAGACTTCGGCCTGCTTCCCCGGCGGGGCGCGGCGGGTGACGATGTTGACCACGCCGGCCAGCGCGTTCGACCCGTAGAGGGAGCTCGCCGGCCCGCGCAGCACCTCGATCCGCTCCACCCCCGCAAGCAGCAGCGAGCCGAAGTTGAACAGGTTGGTAGGCGTGGTCGGATCATTGATCGGCACCCCGTCCAGCAGCACCTGGACGTGGTTGGAGTTGAGGCCGCGCATGAACAGGCTGGTCAGCGCACCCGGCCCGCCCTGGCCGACCAGCGCAAGCCCAGGCACCTGCGCGAGCGCATCGGCCAGCGTGACATAGCCCCGCTCCTCAATGTCCTGGCGGGTGATGGTGGTGGTGGCCACCGGCACGCGTTCGGTGGCCACCGGCACGCGCGCGGCGGTGACGATCGTATCCGGAATGGCGGTCTGCGCGGCAGCGGGTTCAGGCAGGAGGAACAGGGCTGTCGATAGCACCGTCAAACACAGCGGCAGGCGCCGCATCGTGGAACACCTCCGAGCATGGGTTCCCCACCGCGCACCATGCGCGGCGGGCAGGCTCGTCGTTCCCGCAGACGAAACCGGGGGCCCCCCGGGTATCGTGGCATCGGTACACCCCGCCCGATGCGCGCGAGACAACTCTGCCCCGGCCGGTCTCCTGGCTCGCGGCGTGGAGGGGCGGGCTGCGCCTCTCCTCTCGGCTCCGCCTTCTCGCGGCCCACATGGGGCTGCAATGGCTGCCCGGCAGTCGTGCGGCGTGGACCCGTCAAGGGCCATCCGCCGCGCGCGCCCCGGGCCGGAGCGATGCGCCGCCTACAGTTGCGGGGGCAGCCGCGGACTTGGGCGTTCTCGCCCTTCGCGCGTTCCCGTTTCAGCCCTTGCGGGCCACCGAGGCATGCGCGGAAGCTGCCACGGGGAAGAAGGGGGCGACAAGACCCGCCGCCCCGCACCTGCACCGAGGGCCGCCGGCGCGGGACGGCGAGGCGGCGGGCGAGCCCAACCGCCGCGCGACGATCAGGCCAGCCGCTCGCCCCGCCGCGGCCGCATGCTCACCGCGCCGGGCTGGCGCGCCATTCCGGCGCCTCGGCCCAGGCCTCTGGCGCCAGCTCCTCCTGCCGGTCGGGAAAGACGAGGGCGCAGGCGAGCGTCACCGCCGCCACCAGGGCCAGGACCAGCATCGGCAACGCCATCCCGCCCGAGAGCTGATGCAGGAGCCCGACCAGCGGTGAGGCCAGCGCCGCCCCGAGGAAGCCCACCGTGAACCGCACAGAATAGAGCTTGGCGCGCAGCGCGGGCGCGACATAGCGGGCGGTCATCGTCTCATTGACCGTCACCTGGCCGAAGATCGCCGCCGCCACCAGGGCCGAGAGCGGCAGGACCACCCAGCCCTCCAGGAAAGACAAGGCGAGCAAGGCCGGCACCAGCACCAGCGCAAGCGGCATGAACACCGATTTCAGCGTGCGCCGGTCGATCAGGTGGCCGACCGTGTACTGGGTGATCCCGCCGCAGAGCGTGGCGGCGAAGGCCAGCACCGCCACCACCGGCAGCAGCTCGGGGGAGGCGGCCAGCCGCTCCTCCATCAGCTTCGGCAGCAGCAGCGTGAAGGCGTTGAAGATGAGGCCGGAGACCGCCGCGATCAGCATCAGGACCACGACCGCCCGGCGGACCAGCCGCGGTGGGATGGCAGGGAAGGGTCGGGCGGAGGGCAGGCGGCTGCCGTCGAAGGCCGGCTCGCGCGCATAGAGCAGACCGCAGGCGATGCAGAGCAGCCCGGGCAGGATGAAGGCCCATCGCCAGCCGAGCTGCCAGGCGATCAGCCCGGTGGCGAGCGGGGCCAGCGCCACACCCAGATTGCCGAAGACGCCGTTGATCCCGACCGCGCGCCCGACCCGGGCACCGCCCGCCTCGACGATGATAGCGGTGCCGATCGGGTGATAGATGGCCGCAAAGGCCCCCATGACGCCAAGCCAAAGGCCAAGTTCGAAGGCCGAGCCGGCCGTGCCGGCCAGCACCATGCCGCCCCCCGTGCCCAAGAAGAAGGCCACCATCAGCGCCTTGCGCCCGACCCTCTCCTGCAGCCAGCCCATGGGCAGCGCAAGCAGCCCGTAGGTGACGAACATGCCGGTGCCGACCGCGATCAGGGGGCCGTATTCCGCCCCGAAGCGCACGGGATCCTGATGGACCATGGCGAGCGTGGCCGTGGCCAGGATCAGCAGGCTGTAGTGCGTGAACAGATGCGCCGCATTGACCAGCAGGATCTGGCGCGTCACCGGAGAGAGGCGCGCCAGCCAAGCGCGGCGGGGCGACGGAGGGGAAGGCATGGGCGGTTCCTGGCCTGTCCAGGCAAGGCTACGCGAGCCGCCGCCTGTCGGCTACAGCGCCGAGAGCGCCTCATGCAGCGCCGCCGCATCCCCCACCACCGGATGGCCCAGCGCCATCTGCCGCGGCCCATAGCCCCAGCCGACGAAAATCGCCGGAATGCCGGCCCCGCGGGCGGCCAGCATGTCGTTCTGGTGATCCCCCACCATCACCGCCCGGCCGCCGCCCGCCGCCCCGATCGTCAACAGCAGATGCGCGGGATCGGGCTTGCGCACCGCGAAACTGTCCCCCCCGCCGATCGCGCGCAGGTGCCGCGCCAGGCCCAGCCGGCCGAGCAAGGCGCGGGCCGGCCCTTCCGGCTTGTTGGTGCAGACGGCCAGGCGCCAGCCCTCCGCAGCCAGCCGCTCGAGCAGTTCGGCCATGCCGGGGAAGGGGGCGGTGAGCGGCCCCCCCTCCAGCGCCGGATCGGCCAGGAAGGCCGCCAAGGCATCGGGCGGCACCTTCGCCCCGCGGGCAGCAAAGCCGCGTTCCAGCAGGCGGCGCGCCCCGTCGCCGATCATCGGCTGAACCTCCGCAACCGTGAGCGGCGGCAGGCCGGCCGCGGCAAGACGACGGTTGAGTGCGGCGGCTAGGTCGGGCGCGCTGTGCACCAGCGTGCCATCGAGGTCGAATACCGCCAGGCGCTGCATGAGGGCCGCTTGCCATGGCGCATCGCGCGTGATCAACCCGCCGCCGGAGGGCAGGACGGCATGAGCGGGCCGACGGCAGCCGGGGTGGGGGCGCTCCTCCTCTGGGCCTTTCTCGCGGTGTTGACGCGGCTGACCGCCGGGCTGCCCCCGCTGCAGGTGACCGCCCTCGCCTTCCTGCTCGCCGGGCTCCTGGGCCTTGCGGTGGTCGGGGCGCGGGGGGAGCTGCGCAAGCTCCGCCAGCCGCCTCTCGCCTGGGCGCATGGGGTGGGCGGGTTGTTCGGGTATCATGCGCTGTATTTCGCTGCCCTCGCCCTGGCTCCGCCGGTCGAGGCCAATCTGCTCAACTACCTCTGGCCGCTGCTGATCGTGCTCTTTTCGCGCCCGCTGCTCGGCTTGCCGCTCGGGGCGCGGCGGCTGGCGGGGGTGGCGCTCGGCTGTCTCGGCTCAGCGCTGCTGATCGGGCCAGCTGCCCGTTTCCCGGCCGAGGCCTGGCTCGGCTTTCTCTGCGCCCTGGGCTGCGCGGTGGTCTGGGCGCTCTATTCCGTGCTGGCACGGCGCCTGCAGGCGGTGCCGACCGAGGCGGTGGCCGGGTTCTGCCTGGCCTCTGCCCTGCTCGGGCTGGCCGGGCATGCGCTGCTGGAGCGCTGGGTCTGGCCCGACCCGCGGCAGGCGGTGGGGATCTTGCTGCTCGGCCTGGGGCCGGTGGGGGCAGCCTTCTTCCTGTGGGATCGCGGAATGAAGGGCGGCGATCCGCGGCTGCTCGGCACCCTCGCCTATGCCGTGCCGGTGGGCAGCACCCTGCTGCTGGTCGCAGCTGGCCATGGCAGCCTGGACGGCCGTATCCTTCTTGCCCTGCTGCTGGTCGCAGGCGGCGGCTGGCTGGCGGCCACCGCGCGGCAGTGACGCCGCGGCGAGCGCGCTCCTGCCGGGGCTCTATCCCCCTCGCTTGCCGAGAGAGCACCGGCGCGTTACCTAAGGGGGGTCAGCGGGCGTAGTTCAGAGGTAGAACGTCAGCTTCCCAAGCTGAATGTCGTGGGTTCGATTCCCATCGCCCGCTCCAGCCGCCCTCAGCGCGAGGCGACCATGCCCCGCAATTCGCGGGCGCGGGCCAGCACGCGATCCTCGAGCTCCGAGTTGGTGGCAGCCGAGGCTGGAGCATCCACCCACTGCCCGTTGCGCCAGACCTGGCGAAAGACCTGCACGCGCACGCCATCCGAGCGGAGCTGGCGCGACAGGATATAGGCCTGGGCCTTGAAACGCTCCTGGGGATTGGCGGGCGGCGTGTACCAGTCGGTGATGATGACGCCCCCTGCCGGATCGGCGCTGGCCAGCGGCATGAAGGACAGAGTTTCGAGCGTGGCGCGCCAGAGAAAGGCGTTGACGGCCACGCCCCCGGGCCCGGCGCCGCCATCCTGCCGCGACCGGTCCACGCCGAAGATGATGAGCCCGGCATCTCGGGGGTTGGCGCCGGTCTGGCGCAGGATGAGTTCCCGCGGGTCGTCGGTGCCGTATTCGTCCCGCTGCACCTCTCGCCCCATACCGCAGGCCGCGAGGGTGAGCAGGAGGAGGAACAGCCAGGGCAGGCGCGCGCGCATGCGCCCTCTCTAGGTTGGCCGGGCGCAAAAGAAAAGGGACGGCGGTTGCCCGCCGTCCCCCATGACTGTGGCCGGTCGCCGGTCTCAGAAGGCCAGGCGGGTGCCCAGCAGGAAGACCGAGGAGGAGGCGCGCTGGCCCGGCACGCCGCCCAGCTGCACCACGCCCGCCGCGTTGGTGGTCGAGCCCACCGCCGGGGTGACGAACGGCTCGCGGATCGAGTGGTAGGCGTACTCGGCGATCAGGTCGAGGCCCGGAGCCAGGCGGTAGTTGCCGCCGATGCCCCAGCCCCAGCGGCGCTGCATGGCCGAACCGGCCGCGCCGAACGGCAGCGGGGCGGTGGCGCCGGTCGCGCCGTTGACCACGCTCATGCGCGAGCCACCCTCGAACAGGCCAGTCACCATATTGCCGCCGATGGTGATCGGGCCGGCGGTGTAGGTGATACCGGCGCTGAACTGCTGGGCGTCGCGGTCGCCCACGCGGGTGTTGCCCCAGAACCAGTTGAAGGCACCGGTCGAGTAGTTGGCACCGACCGTGAAGCCCGCGTAGCTCGCCTGCGCGCCGACCTGGAAGACGCTCAGACCGCGCATGGTCTTGATCGTGGCGCCGCCGTTCAGGATGTCGCGCGCCGCGCCGGAGCCGATATAGCCCACCGTGGCGGCGATCCCGACACCCTCGAAGTTGCCGCGGTAGCGCAGGGCCACCTGATACTCGTTGCGGCGCGCGCCCAGGAAGCCGCCGGCGGCCGTGATGCCCGCCGCAGAAGCGCCGCGGAACGCCCAGGAGCTGTCGCACCAGCCGGAGGCCACGTCATTCGGGCAGCCGGTGGAGCCACCCTCACCCAGGTTGGGCGAGAAGCTCAGACCGAAGTCGAAGCCGAAGAACTGCGGCGAGAGGTAGACGATCTTGGAGTTGTCGCCGAGGCCGGCCGGCGCCGTCATGGTGCGGTTCTGGGCCGCGCGGGTCGCCACCTGCTCCCAGGCGCCGAACACGCCGCCGGTGCCGAAGCCGGTGATCCAGCCCGAGTTCATCAGACCGCCCATCGGGCCGTCCTCGTCACCGAAGCGCACCTCACCGAAGCTCGGGTGACGGATATAGACCCAGGCCTCATCGATCGAGACCGTGGTGCGCGGCGCAGAGGCTCGGCGCTGGACGATGTTGCGGCCCTCCATGCTGTTCATGTTCAGCAGGATGGCACCACCATAGGCCAGGCCATTGGCCAGCTTGCCGTCGATGTTGAAGTTGATCGCCGGCAGCACGACGAAGTCATGCGGGCTCATATAGGCCGCGCTGGAGCCCTGGGTGGTGTTCCCCGGCGGCACGAAGGGAGCCGTCGGACGCTCCAGGTTGAGCGCCTGGCCGATCGCAGTGGTGGGCAGGCCGGTGATCGCCGTGGGCAGGGTGGTGATGTCGCGGCCACGCTGCTGCGCATAGCCCCAGTAGGCGGCGATCGAACCGCCGATGCGCACCGTCGGCGCGGTTTGGGCTTCGGCCGGCGTGATCGCGGCGGACGCGAAACCGACCGCGACCACTGCCGTCGTGCCCAGCAGGATCTTACGCATGAAAACCTCCTCCTCGACCGGTTACCCGGCCAGTTCCGGTTGCCCGACGCCGGCCCCCCCGGCGCCAGGCGTTGAACCCGACCGTATTGGCGGCCCTGGAGCCGCCCACACGGGTCCGGACTCACTCTTGCTGCGCCTTGCGCCTCAGGGCAACCGCGGATCAGCCCTGCCCGCGTCGTGGCTGAGACACTGTTGCGCCGCTGCCACATGACAGCCCGGTCACAGCCAGCGCCGCTGCCGGATCGATGCGCCCGTCATACAACGCCCGGCCGAGGATCGCGCCCGCAATCCCCTCCGGCGCCGCCCGCAGGGCTGCCAGCTCCTCGATGCTCGCCACCCCGCCCGAGGCGATCACCGGCACCCGCACCGCCGCGGCCAGGGCCCGCGTGGCCTCCAGATTGACCCCGGCCAGCATGCCGTCGCGGTCAATGTCGGTGAAGATGATCGCCGCCACCCCCGCATCCTCGACGCGGCGGGCAAGCTCGAGGGCCGGAATGTCGCTCATCTCCGCCCAGCCCTCGGTCGCCACCCTTCCGCCGCGGGCATCGATGCCGACCACGACCTGCCCGGGAAAGGCGCGGCAGGCAGCGCGCACCAGGGCCGGGTCCTTCACCGCCACACTGCCCAGGATGATCCGCCGCACCCCCGCGGCCAGCCACGCCTCCGCCGTGGCCAGCGAGCGGATGCCCCCGCCCAGCTGCACCGCAAGGCCGGTGGCGGCCAGGATGGCCCGCACCGCCTCGGCATTGGCCGGCCGGCCGGCAAAGGCACCGTCCAGGTCGACAACATGCAGCCACGTGAAGCCGGCGGCGGCGAAACGGCGCGCCTGGGCCGCCGGATCGGCCGAGTAGACGGTGGCCTGCGCCATCTCCCCGCGCCGCAGCCGCACCACCTGCCCCGCCTTGAGGTCGATGGCCGGATAGAGGGTGAAGCCGCTCATCCCCGCCCCCGGCGCGGCGGATCCAGCATCTTGTAATAATAGTGCCCGGCCACCGTCTGCCCGCGGACCCGGGCATAGGCCGGATGGGTGCCCCAGCGGATATAGCCCAGCGCCTCGAAGATCTGGATCGCGGCGGTCTGCGTCTCACGCACATCGAGGTTGAGCACGCGATGGCCGAGCGCGGCCGCCCGCTCCTCGACCGCGCGGATCAGCTGCCGCGCCAGCCCATGCCCGCGGGCATAGGGGGCGATATAGGCATGGGTCAGCGTCGCCCCCCAGGCCTGGGCCTCATTGTAGCGCGGCGGGCGCAGCAGCTGGGCGCTGCCCACCACCCGGCCGTCGAGCCGCGCGAGGAAGAGCTCGCGCTCCGGCACGAGCAGGACGCCGCGGAAATGCCGCTCCAGCGTCTCCCGCCCCTGGGGTTCGATCCAGCCGAAGCCGCCGCCTTCGATGATCGCGGCGTTGGTCGCATCGCACAGGTCGCGCAGATCCTGATCCGTCAGACGCTCGCAGCGTTCGACCTGGGTCGCGGGCTTGGCCGTGGTCTGGCTCATGGCGCCCATTCCAGGAAGTTGCGCAGGATGGCAAGGCCGACCATGCCCGATTTCTCGACATGGAACTGCGTGCCGACCAGATTGTCCCGGCCGAGCACGGCCACCACCGGCCCGCCGTAATCGGTGGTGGCGATGACATGTTCGGGATGCGCCCCGACCCAGGCATAGGAGTGCACGAAATAGGCATGGGCGTCGGGCGCCAGCCCGGCCAGCAGCGGGTGCGGGCGCAG
Source organism: Rhodovarius sp. (assembly GCA_025057055.1). Lineage (GTDB taxonomy): Bacteria > Pseudomonadota > Alphaproteobacteria > Acetobacterales > Acetobacteraceae > Rhodovarius. Next base: position 9,701 of record JANWYF010000120.1, read on the forward strand.
CAGCTGCAGCCGGTTCCAGCCCATCTGCGGCAACGGCAGGGGATGGCCTGCGGCATCGCGCGGGTCCATCGGCGCCACCTCGCCCGGCAGCCAGCCGAGGCCGGGCGTGACCCCATGCTCGAGCCCGCGTTCGGCCATCAGCTGCAGCCCCACGCAGATGCCAAGAAAGGGCCGCCCCTCGGCCAGCACCCGCCGGTCGAGCGCCGCCACCATGCCGGGCAGCGCGAAGAGGCCGGCGCGACAGGCGGCGAAGGCGCCCTGCCCCGGCAGCACCACCCGATCGGCCGCCAGGACATCGGCCGGATCGCGAGTGAGGCGCACCTCCGCGGCCAGGCCGGCCATCGCCGCCGCCGCGCCGAGCGCGCGCGCAACCGAGGCGAGATTGCCCGAACCGGGATCGATGACGGCCACCCGCATGCCCCGCAGCCCTTTCCCGATCGGCTCAGGCGCGAAAGAGCGGCGCCAGGGCGGGGCGCGCCACCAGCAGCCGGCGCAGCGCCACCTCCTCGTCATCGGCCATCACCAGCGCCTCCATCCGCCAGCCGCGGCGGATCAGACCGGCCGCCTGGGCATCACGCCCCATCATGCCGCAGAGCAGATGCACGGCCAGGGTCGCAGGCCAAGGGCCGATCAGGGCGACGACCAGCGCGACCACCCCCCACACCCAGGCGCGGTGCCAGAACAACCACAAGGGCCCGAGAAGGAAGGCAGCCGGCGAGAAACGCTCGGCCAGCAGCAGCGCGGGGCGCGCGCTGCCGGGCGGGGGCACCAGGGCAGCATAGGCGCGCATCGCCTCAGGCCTCCAACACGCCCTTGGTCGAGGGGATCGCCTCGCCCGCCCGCGGGTCGATCTCCACCGCCATGCGCAGGGCACGCGCGGCGGCCTTGAAACAGGCCTCCGCCACATGATGCGTGTTGCGGCCGTGGCGCAGCATCATGTGCAGCGCCATTCCCCCCTGCATCGCAAAGGCGCGGAAGAACTCCTCGAACAATTCGGTGTCGAGCTCGCCCAGCTTCGGCGCGGCGAAGGGCACCTGCCAGACCAGGAAGGGCCGGCCGGAGAGGTCGATCGCGCATTCGGCCAGCGCCTCATCCATCGGCACCAAAGCCTGGCCGTAGCGGCGAATGCCGCGCTTCTCGCCGAGGGCGGCGCGCAGCGCCTGGCCCAGGACGATGCCGCAATCCTCGACGGTGTGGTGCATGTCGATGTGCAGATCCCCCTTGGCCGAGAGCGCCAGGTCAAACAGCGCGTGCCGGGCCAGGGCATGCAGCATGTGATCGAGGAAGCCGATGCCGGTCGCGACCTCGGCCCGGCCGGTGCCGTCCAGGTCAAGCCGGGCGCGGATGCGCGTCTCGGCAGTCTCGCGTGCGATCTCGGCGCGGCGGGGGAAGGCTTGGCGCATGGCCATCTGTTACGCCCGGGCCAGCCAGAGCGCCAGCGCCCCCCGCCCCTCCCCCTCAGCAGCCGCCCGGCAGGGGCTGCAGCTCGAGCAGCGCGCCGTTGAGGCGGAAGTCGCCGAAATCCATGGTCACCTCATCCGCCACCCCATTGGCCCAGTAGCGCAGCGAGACCTCATAGCTCGGGGTTGCCGCCGCGCCGGCCTGGCCGGCCTCGAAGAAGGCGATGCGCATCCGGGCCGAGGGCAGGGCAGAGAGGGCAGGATGCCGGGGATGGGGCTGCGGCGGCAGCCAGGGGGAGAGGATCAGGGTCGTCGTATCCTGCGGACCGTCGGCATCGGTACCATCGAGCAGGGGCGCGACCAGGATCCGCTGCCCCTGCCGCGCCGCGGCCAGGGCGCGGATGGTATGCAGCATGGGAAAGAGCGTGCCGGGGGCAAGCCGCCTTTCGGTCGGCACCGGGTCCTGGAAGACGACCCGCCCGCCATCCGGGCCCATCACCGCCTCGCCCCGGATGCGTTGGGTCACCGCGCCCTCGGTCACCTGCGTGAGCGAGAAGCGCAGCGCCGAGCCGTCCTTCGCTTCGAAAGTGGCATGTTCGCTGACCGTCTCGACCCGGTTGCCGTCCTGGTCCTCGACGATCAGGCGGAAGCGCTGCCGGGTGGCCCAGCCCTCGCAGGCGTCCTCGACCTCGAACAGCAGCAGCCCCTCGGCCGCTTGCAGCCCGGCGGCGTTGCGGCCGGGATCGAGCACCAGCCGATAGAGCGCGCGGTGCGGGGCCATCTCCTCCGCCCCCGGCACGGCGGCCGGCGGCGAGGAGGCTTGGGCGGCGGCGGCGAGCGGCCAGGCGAGCAGGACGACCAGGAGAAGGCGGCGCATGCGGCGCCTGTAGAGCAGTTCGGGCCGAAGAGGAACGGCGAAGCCGGGTGCCGCTGCGGCCAGGCCGGGCTGCGGCGGCCTGCCGCCCTGGCCTCAGCCCCGCTCGCCCGGGGCGAGCACCCGAAGGGCCCGCAGCCCCTCGCCGAGCAGGGCGCGGAGGTCGCCCTCCGGCAGGGCGATGCAGCCCTCGGTCGGCGGCAGGCCGGGGCGGGCGACATGGAGGAAGATGGCGCTGCCCCTGCCCGGGCGGATGGGCCGGCTGTTCCAGTCGGTCAGCACGATCACGTCATAGACGTGATCATCGCGCCAGAGCCTTTCGCAATGGGCCGGATGGGGCAGTACCACGCGCCGGTTGTAGTCGGGGTGGAGGGGGTCGTCGCACCAGCCATCGGCCGGCGCGATCGGCTCGGCCGGCAGGGGGGCTTGCGGGCGCGGGCCACGATCGGCGCGCCAGAGGATGCGCTCAAGCCGCCAAAGCCCGGCCGGTGTTGCGCCATCACCCTCGCGCTTGTCGGCGCGGATGCCGCCGCGGCCGAGGGCGCAGCGCAGCACCCGGCCGCGGAAGCGCAGCAGCCCCTCGGGGCTGATGAGGGCGGTGGCGGCCTCTTCGGCGCCGCTCATGCGACGGCGCCCGGGGGCGGCGGCACCCCCGTCCAGCGGCGATAGGCGGCCAGGGCCTCGGCCGGCGTGGCGGCCAGCCGTGGCGGATCGGCGGGCGGCGGATCCAGGAAGGGATCGGGCCGGCCCTCCAGGGAGAGGCGCAGCCGCTGCACCGGCTGGAACTGCTCCACGGCGAGGGTGGCGGCGGCGATCAGCATGCCGATCGGCCCGCCGAACAGCGCCCCGCCCAAGACCCGCATCGGGGCCGGCACCTCCTCTCCGGTCGCGCCGCGGTAGATGCTGCCCAGCACGGGCAGATGATGCAGCGGATTGAGGCCGCGCAGCACGTCGCGGAAGGTGAGGCGGCCGGCAATCGGCATCGCCGCATCCTCGGCCAGCGGCGGGCCGCCGTCTGGCATCGGCGTCTCCTGCCAGACATGCGGCGGGGCGATGGAGAGGCGAAGCGGATCGGTCAGCATGGCCGGCCCCACGCAAGCGGCATGCCAGCGGCCGCCGATTTTGTCACGCAACGGTCGTGCAAACGTCATCCGGGGATCACCGGTCAGGCATAGCTGCGGGGCCGACCACCTGATCAAGAGCCTGATCGCGAGAGATCGAAAGAGAGAGCAGATGTCCATCCCGCCGATCCGCCGTCGTCTGCTGCTGGCCGCACTCGGCAGCGGCCTTGCCCCCGCCGCCCTCGCCCAGCCCGCGACCGGCTGGCGCGCTCGCTTTCCCGTCGTGGGCTTTGGCATCCTGAGCGTGGAGAACCAGGGTGCTACGATCGCGCGTTTCCAGGGCTTTCCGGCCTATTTCCGCTCCCGCCTCGGCGTCGATTGCCGCATCTTCCAGGCCACCGACTACGCCGGCGTGGTCCAGGCCCTGACCGGCGGCCAGATCCAGATGGCCCGGCTCGGGCCCGCCTCCTACGCCGCAGCCTGGATCGACAGCGACGGCGCGGTGGAGCCGCTGGTCACCTGGACCGCACCCTCAGGCCAGGCCGGGTACTTCTCGGTGCTGATCGTGCGCGCCGACAGCCCCTTCCAGCGGCTCGAGGATCTGCGCGGGCGCACCATCGCCTGGGCTGATCCCAACTCCACCTCGGGCTATCTGGTCCCGCTGGCCACACTGCGCGGGATGAACATCGAGCCCTCCCGCTTCTTCGGCCGCACCGTCTTCTCGGGCGGGCATGAGCAGTCGGTGCTCGGCGTGCTCAACGGCAATTTCGACGCCGCCTTCACCTGGACGGCGGAGGATGACGCCTTCGGCCAGCTGCGGATGATGATCGACCGTGGCCTGCTGCAGCGCGACCGCATCCGCGTCGTGCTGCAATCGCCGCTGATCCCGAACCCGCCGGTGACGGTGCGCAAGGATCTGCCCGCCGACATGAAGGCCGATCTGCGCGCCTTCTTCCTCGACATGGCGCGGGACAACATGGAAATGGCGGAGGCCGTGGCCGCCGGCCGCACCACCGGCTTCATCGAGGCGAACGAGGAGATGTACCGCCCGATCGTCGAGGTCGCCCTCATCCAGCGCGAACAGCGGCGTCAGCGCCGGGGCTGATCGCGGCATGACGGCCGGCGCCGCGGTCGCCGCGGCAGAGCAGAACTTTCGCCTGCTGCGCGCGGAACGAGCACGGCGCAGCGCGCTTGCCCTGCTCCTTCTTGGCATCCTCTTCGTCCTCTCGGCCTGGGTCTCGGAACTGAGCCCGGCCAAGCTCGCCGCCGGCCTGCCGCGCATCGGCGACTATGCCGAACGCACCCTGCCGGTCTTGCGCCTCTCCCACCTCGGCGAGGATCTCGCCGAATGGTTCTGGGACCTCGGCCATTGGCTGCAGCTCTTGGCCGAGACGGTGGTGATGGCCTATGTGGCCACCCTGCTCGCCACCTTGGGGGCGCTTGCGGGCTGCTTCCTCGCGGCGCGGGGCCTGACGCCGAGCCCGCTCGCCGCGCTCATCATCCGCCGCGGCTTCGAGTTCGCGCGCGCGGTGCCCGAACTGGTCTTCGCCCTGCTGTTCATCTACGCCTTCGGCCTGGGGGCGATGGCGGGCGTGCTGGCCGTGGCGCTGCATTCCCTGGGGGCGCAGGGCAAGCTCTTCGCCGAGGCGGCGGAAGCGGCGCGCCGCGCGCCGATGGAGGGCGTGCTGGCCGCCGGCGGCAACTGGCTGCAGGCGATGCGTTTCGGCATCCTGCCGCAGGTGCTGCCGGTCTTCGCCTCCTTCACCCTCTGGCGCTTCGAGATCAATGTGCGCAACTCCGCCATCATCGGCTTCGTTGGCGCAGGCGGGATCGGGGAGGCGCTCTATACCGCCGTCCGCCTGCTGCACTACGAGGATGTCAGCGCGCTGCTCATCCTGCTCGTGCTGACCGTGGCCCTGATCGATCAGCTCTGCGCCCGGCTGCGCCATGCCCTGATCGGGCGGGAGAGCGCGCGATGATGCCGCGCCCCGACATCGCCGCCTGGCGTGCCCGCGCCCCGCGCGCCTTCGCCCCTCCTCTCGCCAGGCGGCTGCTCGCCTGGTCGACCGGGACGGCGGTCCTCTTCGGCACCTTGGCCGCCCTCCTCTGGCTCGACATGACGCCGCAGCGGATCCTGAACGGCCTGTCGGAGCTGCTGCGCGTGGCGCTGTTGATGCTGCCCCCCTCGCCGGGGGAGAGGCCGATGGAACTGGTCTGGGCGATGCTCGAGACGCTCGCCATGGCCTTCGCCGGCACCTTCATAGCCGCCTTGCTCGCCGTGCCACTCGGCTTCCTTGCGGCGCGCAATGTGCTGCCGCTCGGCCCGCTGCGCTTCGGCCTGCGCCGCTTCCTCGACGTGTTGCGCGGCGTCGATCAGCTGATCTGGGCGCTGATCTTCGTCCGCGCGGTGGGCCTCGGCCCCCTCGCCGGGGTGCTCTCGATCATCGTCACCGACACCGGCACCCTGGCCAAGCTCTACAGCGAGAGCCTGGAGAATGCCGACCGGCGCGAGATCGAGGGCGTGCGCGCAACCGGCGCGGGCGGCGTGCAGACCGCACGATTCGGCCTCCTGCCGCAGGCCCTGCCCCTGATGCTCTCGCACGCACTCTACATCTTCGAGAGCAATGTTCGCTCCTCCACCATCCTCGGCATCGTCGGGGCGGGGGGCATCGGGTTCCAGCTCTCCGACCGGATCCGCGCCCTGCGCTGGGAGGAGGCGGCCTTCATCATCCTGATGATCCTCGTCATGGTCGCGGTGATCGATAGCATCTCCGGCGCGCTGCGCCGCCGCCTGCTCGCCTCCGGGCGCTGAGGGCGGCGCAGGGAGGAGCCGACCGCCCGCGCCGGGCATTCACCGCGCAGCGGAGCCGCCCACAGCTCAGCGCGGCAGCAGCACGAAGAGCCGGATCATCCGGTTCTGCCGGCCTGCCCGCTCCGCCGCCTCCGCCCCGCTGCCCCAGAAGGCGTCGATGCGCGCCGAGCCGCGGATGGCGCTGCCCGTATCCTGCGCCACCATCAGGACGGGCAGGCCCGTCTCCTCCCCGAAGACCAGGAGCGGCGCGCCGAGCGGCAGATGGGCGGGATCGACGGCGGCACTGCGCCGCGGCAGAAGCGGCACGCCCAGGCTGCCGGGCGGCCCCTCCTCCTCGCCGAGCCCCTCGAGGACCCGAAAGAAGATGTAGGAGGGATTGGCCGCGAGCAGGGCGCGCGCCTCCGCCTCCGGCGCGGCGGCCAGCCAGGCCAGGATCGCCTGCATCGACATCGCCTCGCGCGCGATCGCCCCGCGCGCGATCAAGAGCCGCCCGATCGGCACATAGGGGTGGCTGTTGCGCCCGGCATAGCCGAGGCGGATCAGCCGCCCATCCGGCAGGCGGATCCGGCCGCTGCCCTGGATATGGAGGAAGAAGGCCTCGGCCGGGCTTTCCACCCAGACGAGCTCGAGGCCGCGGCCATCCAGGGCACCGGCGGCGATCTCGGCCCGCGTGGCCGAGACCGGTTCGGGCGGCGGTGCACGCAGCGGGATGCGAAAAGGACCTTCCGGCACCAGGCTGCCCCGCAGCTCCGGCTCGAAATAGCCGGTCAGCCGCCCCTCACCCTGGTCGCGCGGAGTCAACAGGGCGGGCAGCAGCTCCCGCAACGGCGCACCCGCCACCAGGGCGGCGCAGAAGCCGGTCCAATCCCCGGCCCGGCTGCCGCGCCCATCCCCGCCCAGCCGGTGGTCGGAGGGCAGCGCGGCGATCGCGCGGCAGGAGGCGAGAAGGGCCGGGCGCGCCCCTTCATCGGCGAGGGCAGCCAGATCGGGTGCGGGCGCCGCCGCGGCCGGCACAGCGGCGGCAGCGAGCCCCGCCAGCAGCAGAAGCAGGCTAGAGGCTTTGTGTCGCCACCAGCTTCCAGGTCGGGTCAGGCTGGGCCAGATCACGCTGGAAGGTCCAGAGGTCGGTCAGCTCGGTGATCGCATCCGACCCCGCGACCACATCGCCATTGGCGGCCAGCGTGAGATTCACCTGGTCGCTGACGAAGCGGACCGTGATGTCGGCCACCGTCCCGCGCAGCTCCGCCGCCTCCACCGTGATCGAATGCACCGCGCGGATTTCGGTCCGCTGGGTCTCCCGCGCGTTTTCCCGCGCGGTGATCGCGGCATCGAAGCCGGCATAGACCTCATCGGAGAGCAGCATGCGCAGGGTGGGCCGATCGCCGCGGGCGAAGGCCTCGACGATCATGCGGAAGGCGGCCTCCGCCCCGGCGAGGAAGGCGTTGAGATCGAAGTTCGGATCGATCGCCCGCATCCGCGCGATCACCCCGGCAACCGCCGGCGGCAGGCGTTCCGCCGCCGAGGCTGGCCGGGCGGCGTCGGCCCGCTCGGCCGGCAGCATGCCGGCGGGGCGGGGGGGCTGCGCCTCCTGCGGCGGCCGTTCGAAGCCCTGCCGCTTGCCCAGCACCGAGCGCAGGCGCAGCACCAGGAAGGCGGCCACCATGCCGAACAGGATGAGGTCGATCGGGAAACTGCCTTGCATGGGCTGCCACTCTGCTCTGCCGCCCTAGATTAGGGGCGCCATACCCCTCCCGCAATGTCTGGACGGCGCCTCCCGCGGCGGCTATCGCCCGGCCCATGCCCCGGCCGCGGGCGCGCCGGCAGAGAGAGCGAGCACGCGATGATCCTGCTCAGGCACGGCCAGAGCGAGTTCAATCTGCATTTCAGCCGCACCCGGATCGACCCCGGCATCATCGACCCGCCGCTGACCGCACTCGGCCACGCCCAGGCCGAGGCGGCGGCCGAGGCGCTGGCCAGGCATGGCATTCGCCGCATCATCACGAGCCCCTACACCCGGGCCTTGCAGACCGCGCTGCCGCTGGCGCGGCGCTTGGGGCTTGCCGTACAGGTCTCGACCCTGGTGCGGGAACGCTTCGCCTTCTCCTGCGACATCGGGCGGCCGGCCAGCGTGATGGCGCGAGAGTTTCCGGAGATCGCCCTGGACCATCTGGAGGAGGTCTGGTGGCCCGCCGAGGATGAGCCGCAGCAGAGCGTGCGGGAACGCGCGGCCCGCTTCCGCGCCGAACTCGCCGCGCGCGAGGACTGGGCCCATACGGTGGTGGTCACGCATTGGGGCTTCATCATGGCCTGCACCGGCCTCTCCCTGGGCAACGGGGATTGGGTCGCCACCGACCCGCGCGAGCCCCCACCGGAAGAGGTGAGCTGGCGGCATCACT